>JBPCXA010000205.1:0-6937 GCA_051008975.1 Gammaproteobacteria bacterium | reverse complement strand
GGTCGGCGGCGTCCAGTTGCAGCGTCTCGGCGCCGCCGAAAACGATTTCTTCCAGCAGCGAATCAAAATAGCCGGTGTTCGGGCGGGCGCGGAGTTTCGCCGTGATTTCGGCGAAATGCGCCGCCGTGTAAATCGCGAGACAGCCGTGCGGATGCCCGGTCAGCACCGAAGGCGCGCGCAACAATTCGCGGAATTGTTTCGGCGCCGCCACCCGCCCGCGATCGTCCAAACGCACCTTCGCCGAGCCGATAAAACTTTCGCTATTTGCACCGCTCATATCCCAATTTTACCACATAATCCCATTTTTTTACCAAACTTTCGTAAATAATTCATTAATTTTTCGTATTTGTTGCGAAAATGCCGACAAATCGCCCGATTTTTTCGCCATTTTTCGCCCGCGCGGAGTTTTTTTGGGAATATCGCCGCCGCATCGTCGCCGTAATTCTTCCGCCGCCCGCCGCCTCGTTTTGTCAAAAAAACGAAGTTTGCGCGCATTTTTTGCATTCGGCAACGACGACGGGCGAAGTTTTTCCGGTTTTATCCGGAAACAAATGCATCGCCGGAAAACAAAATCGTCGCAAAAACCGAATACGGAAAAATGATTTTTTTTCGTTAAAAATAACGGCGTCCGCCGCACAAAAGCGAGAGGAAGAAAATCGCGGCGGCGGCGGCGACAATCGCCGGTCCCGCCGGAGCGTCAAAATGCAGAGACGCGTAAATTCCGACGACGACTGCGGCGACGCCGCATGCCGCCGCCAACGCCGCCATTCCGCCCGGCGATTTCGCAAACCGCCGCGCCGTCGCCGCCGGAATAATCAGCAAAGACGCGATCAGCAAAACGCCGATAACGCGCGCGGAAACCGCCGCCACGAGCGCGGTCAAAATCATCAGCGGCATATTAATTCGCAGCGGACGGACGCCCTCCGAAGCCGCGAGATCCTCGTGAATCGTCATCAAAATCAGCGTCCGCCAGTGCGCCGCCAGAAACAAAAATGACGCAGCCGCGCAGCCGCCGATCCACATTAATTCCGTATCGTTCACGAATAAAATATCGCCCAGCAGATAGGCGTGCAAATCCAAATTTTGTCCGGCGGCGGACGCCGCCAAAACTCCGAAGGCGAGCGCCGAATGCGCGAATATGCCGAGCAAGGTATCGGTCGCGGCGAATTGCTTGTGCCGCATCCACGCCAGCGACGCCGCAAAAATTACGCACACGGCGGCGATTCCGAGATTGACGGGGACGCCCGCCAAAAGTCCGAGCGCGGCGCCCAGCAGCGCGCCGTGGGCGACCGAATCGCCGAAATACGCCATCCGCCGCCACACGACAAAGCAGCCGAGAACGCCGGCGGTCGCCGCAACTCCCGCCCCCGCCAGCAGCGCGCGCGCGACAAACGGCTCAATCATGATCGTGGCGGTGGCGGTGCGCGTGATGATACACCGCGGTCATCCGCGCCATGTCGCCGCCGAGCAGCGCGATAAATTCCGGATCGCGCGCGACCGCCTGCGGCGCGCCCTCGCAGCAAATATGGCGATACAAACACACCACCCGGCGGGTCGCCGCCGCCACTAAGTGCAAATCGTGCGACACCAGCAGCACCGCCATTTTGTGTTTTCGGTACAGCCGCGCCAGCAATTCGTAAAACGCGAGCTGCCCGGACACGTCCATATTTTGCGTCGGCTCGTCCAGCACCAGCAAATCGGGCGAATCCAGCAGCGCGCGCGCCGTCAGAACGCGCTGCAACTCGCCGCCGGACAGGGAATACAGCGGCTTGTCCAGCGACGAAGCGACGGCGGTTTCTTCGGCGATTCGCAACACGGCGGCGGCGGACGCGCGCCGTCGCAGCGATAAAAACGCGCGCGCGGAAATCGGCATCGCGTCCCCGGCGGACAGCCGCTGCGGCACATAGCCGACCGAAACGCCGCGGGCGCGAAACACGGTGCCGCTGTCGGGAGTCAACAATCCGGCGAGACATTTCAACAGCGTCGTCTTGCCGGCGCCGTTCGGCCCCACGACGGTGACAAAATCGCCGCGCTCCACGCGCAAAGACACGTCGCGTAGCACGGCGAAGCCGCGGCGCAAAACCGAAACATTGGCGACGGCGGCGAGCGCGTTTTCCATTTATTCGCGGCACGCCGCGCAGACGCCCTCTATTTCCAGGGTGACCGCGCGCGGCGTAAAACCGCCGGCCTCGGCGGCGGCGTTGACCGCGTTGTCCAGCCGCCGCCCGCAGCATTCGTCGCACCGCCCGCACACCGCGCAGACGAGAAAATAACAGGCGTGCGCGCTTTGCGGATGGCCGCAGACGGCATATACGCCGCGACTTTTAATTTTGTGCAGGAAGCCGTGCATCTCCAAAAAATCCAACGTCCGATAGGCGGTCGGCGGACGCGCCGCGGCGCCGAGTTTGCGCAAAATGTCGTAGGCGGTCGGCGGGCGGTGGCTGCGGCAGACAATCCGCAGCACCCGCCGCCGCAGCGCGGTAAACCGCAAATCGCGGCGGCGGCACAGTATTTCGGCGCGCCGCAAAGTTTCCCCCGCCGGCGTTTCAATCGTCGTTGCAATCATTGTTATAGTATAACATAATTTTCGCCCGCAATTCGCCCCGCCTCCGCGAAATTTCCGCGATCCCCCGCGTCCCGCATCCCGCATCCCGCAAAATTGCGTTTTCTCGCGCGGCAAAAAAACGCAAAAAATAAATTTCGGACGCGCGTTTTTTCTTTCGCCGCAAAAATGTTATATTATAACAATTATTCTTTCGGAGAACAAAAAATGAACGCGAATCAAACGGCGAACGCCATTTTCAATTTTCGGCGATTCCGGCGCGCCGCCGGATTCCTTGCGGCGGCGGCGTTTGCGATGCATTCGGGCGCGGCGGCGGAAGAGCCGGCGACGGTCGCCACGATCGCGCCCCTGCATTCCCTGCTGCAAAACATACTCGGCGATTCCGGCGCGGCGCATTTGTTAATCGCGCCCGACGAATCGCCGCATCACGCCCGCCTGTCGCCGTCGCGGGCGCGTCTGCTGCAAAACGCGGTGGCGGTGTTTTATATTGACGAATTGTTCGAGCGGTTTCTCGTCCGCCCGTTGCGCTCCGTTCCGGAATCGGCGCGGGCGCGAATCGGCGGCGAACCCGAACCGTACGCCCGCGACGAACACGATGATCATGGCGAACATGATGAACATGACGCGCACGACGAACACGACGATCATGACGAACATGATGCGCACGACGATCATGATGAACACGACGAACATGGCGGGGTGGACTGGCATATCTGGCTGGATATTGAACGGGCGCGGCAAATCGCGCGTCTGATGGCGCAAAAACTCGCGGCGGTAAATCCGTCCCGCGCCGCCGAATACGACGGCAATCTTCGGCGTTTGGAAAATCGTCTCGACGATTTGGATTCGCGCCTGAAAAAAACGCTGTCGCCGCTGCGCGGGCGTCCGTTTATGACGATGCACGACGCCTATCGGCATTTCACCCGCCGCTACGGATTGTCCGACATCGGCGCGCTGCGCGGCGGACACGCCGAATCGCTTTCGGCGA
This sequence comes from Gammaproteobacteria bacterium, assembly GCA_051008975.1. GTDB lineage: Bacteria > Pseudomonadota > Gammaproteobacteria > Tethybacterales > Persebacteraceae > Persebacter. The sequence continues at coordinate 3,386 of JBPCXA010000205.1, read as the reverse complement.
AACGGCTGCGGGATGCGCGGCGAAAACTGACGGAAAGCGGCGCCGTCTGCATATTCGGCGAGCCGCAGCTGCCCGCGCGGCAACTGGCGGCGGCGGCGGAAAATACCGGCGTCCGCACCGGCGTACTGGATCCTTTGGGCGCGAATTTAACGCCGGGCGCGTCCCTGTATTTTGAATTAATGCTGCAAATGGGACGCGCCTTTTCCGAATGTCTGTCGCCGCCCGCCAACAAAAATTAACGCGCGCCGCACGCCGAAACACCGCCGCGTCCGCCAAAATTCCGGAACCGTCCGCCTCGCCCACCCCGTCCCATTCCTGCACCACCCGTCCCATTCCTGCGAAGGCAGGAATCTCCGCGCCGAAAGGCGCAAACTGTCGCCGAAGGCGTACAAACGTACAATTACCCGCCGCTTTGCGGCGGCGGAGATTCCTGCCTTCGCAGGAATGGGACGGGGGGCGGGAATGGGACGGTCTCTTCCCCTTGATTTCGCGGGAATGGCGCGCGGGTGAACGCAAAAATTGCGGGGCGGGCGCGGTTTGCGGTTAAAATCGCGGGAATGAAACGGCGGAATTTTTTGGCGATGGCGGCGATGCTGCCGGTTTTGCGCGCAGCGGCGGCGGCGGAGCCGACAATCGCGGAACTGGACGGCGCGGAGGCGTTTTGGGAACGAATGCGGGCGCACGCCTTTTCGCCCGACGAGTTGCGCGAATTATTTTCCAAAATCCGGGTGAACGAGCGGGTGATCGCGCTGATGGACGCGCCTTCCGATCCGTCGCGCAAAACGTATTGGCGCGAATATCGGCGGCGGCGGCTTTCGCCCCGCCATATCGCGGAGGGCGCGCGTTTTATGCGCCGCCATGCCGCGATTTTGTCGCGCGCGGAGGAAAAATACGGCGTACCGGGCGAAATTATCACCGCCATTCTCGGCGTGGAGACGCGCTACGGCAAGGTGCTGGGCGGCTTCGGCACGGCGCGCGCGCTGGCGACTTTGGCGTTCGCCTATCCGCGGCGGGCGGCTGAATTTCAGAACGAGCTCGCGGAATTGTTGATTTACGCCCGCCGCTACGGAATGAATCCGCTGAGTTTGCGCGGTTCGTTCGCGGGGGCGTTCGGAATGCCGCAATTTTTGCCCGGCAGCGCGCGGCGGTTTGCGGTGGATTTTGACGAAGACGGGCGCGCCGATTTATTTTCCGTCGCGGACGCCGCGGGCAGTATCGGCAATTTTCTCGTCGAACACGGCTGGAAACGCGGCGGCGCGATTTCGTATCCGGTCGCGGCGATTCCGGACCCGACGCCGCTGGAAGAGGCGACTCGGCAAAACGGTTATAAGCCGGTTTTCACCCGCGAAATTCTGGCGGCGGCGGGCGTGGAGGCGGGCGACATCGCCGACGAATTATATTTGCTGGTGGATTTGGAAAACCGCTACGACACCGAATATCGTCTCGGCGCGCAAAATTTTTACGCCCTGACCCGCTACAACAAAAGTTTCAAATACGCCGCGGCGGTGTTTGATTTGAGCGTCGCCCTGCGCGCGGGCGGCTGATTTCGTGGCGCGGCTGGTCGTCGGTTTGGAATACGACGGCGCGCCGTTTTGCGGCTGGCAGTCGCAGCGCGGCGGTTGCGGCGTGCAGGACGCGGCGCAGCGCGCGCTTTCGCCGGCGAACGGAAGTCCGCCGATAGTGCATGCGGCGGGACGGACGGACGCCGGCGTGCATGCCGCGCTGCAAATCGCGCATTTTGACGCCGCCGTATCGCGTCCGCCGGAGATGTGGCGGCGCGCCGCGAACGCCCGTCTGCCGCGCCAAATTCGGATGCTGTGGGCGCATCCCGCGCCGCCGGATTTCCACGCGCGACACTCGGCGGTGCGGCGTTTTTATCAATATATCGTCGTCAGCCGCCCGGTTTCTCCGGCGCTGATGGGCGGTTTTGCGGCGTTTTGTCCGTCTCCGCCGTCGCCCGAAAAAATGCGGGAGGGCGCGGCGCGGCTGCTCGGACGGCGGGATTTTTCGGCGTTCCGCGCCGCCTCCTGTCAGGCGAAGACGCCGTTGCGGACGATATACGAGGCGGAAGTGCGGCGGCGCGGCGAGTTGATTATTTTTGATTTTTGCGCGGACGGTTTCTTGCACAAAATGGTGCGCAACATCGTCGGCGCGCTTTTGCAAATCGGACGAAACGGGCGCGGTCCGGAATGGATTGAAGAATTACTGCGAAACAAGACGCGCGCGGATTGTCCGCCGCCCGCCCCGCCGTCGGGTTTATATTTTACCGGCGCCGAATATTCGCCGCCGTTCGCGCCGCCCGAAACGCGCCGCCTCCCGTTTTTTTCGCCGCCGTTCGCGCGTTCGCGGAAATCCGAAATTCCGAATGGGAATGCAAATTAAAAGTAAACAAAAAATGCCATTCCTCCCCCCCCGTCCCATTCCTGCGAAGGCAGGAATCTCCGCCGCCGCATAGCAGCGGGTAATTGTACAATTACCGCCTTCGGCGTATAGATTCCTGCTTTCGCAGGAATGGGACGGGTGGTTAAAGCGGAAAATTAAAGTGAACAAAGAGATTCCGGCTTTCGCCGGAATGGCGGTTTTTTATATTTCCGGATACCGCCAAATTCGGTATTGTCCGCAAAGACAAAAAGTGCCGCCATTCCGGCGAAAGCCGGAATCTCTTTCCTGCGTAGCAGGAATCCCCCCCTAAAACCGCCGCACCGCCGATAAATTGAATCGGGCGTTGTCGCCAAACTCGTCCGCCGATTCCCAGCGGAATCCCGCAGACGGGCGAATCGTCCAGCGGTTATATTCCCAAACGCCCTGCAAATTCAGCGAATTTTGCGTGTCAAACTCCTCGTCCGCAAAATGCGAATGCAAACGGTACGTCGGCGACAGCCGCCAAATTCCGCCGTGATAATCCGCAGACAACGCAAAATTGTAGTCCGCCGTTTCGCCCTGCACGGTTTCGGAGAACGCCGCAGTCCACAAATCAGCGGTGTATTCGCCGCCGGATTCGTAGCGGAAATCGCCGAATTCGCCGTTGAAATTCGCCTGCCCGGCGGCGTAGTACAAATGCCAGCCGTCTTTGCGGAAATTTAGGCGACCGCCCGTGTTCACGGAGTAGCCGCTTTCGGTTATGGCGTATCCATAATCGGGAGCGAAGTTGAACAGCGAAAAATCGCCGCCCGAAAGATATGCCGCCATAAATCCGACAACACCGACACCCAAGCCGATGACCGCCAAATCCCGGGCGTTGCTGTCGTTATCGCCGACCGGATTTCCGCCGCCGTTGTCGCCCGTCGCCGGAGCCGCTTGCGGATCGGGAGGGACATAGCCCCGCGTACCGGGTCTGGCGTCCGGCACCTCCATCCAAACATCGCCGGTCGTCAGCAAAAAGAATT
>JBPCXA010000204.1:0-9040 GCA_051008975.1 Gammaproteobacteria bacterium | reverse complement strand
TTTCTTTTACGAACTTCGGCGGCGATGTAAAACAGAATGCATCGGCGTAAAACCGGATTCGGCGGCGGACGCAACCGGCGGGGCGGGCGATAACTGCTATAATTGCGGTTGTTATCCTCGATAGCTCAGTTGGTAGAGCAAGCGGCTGTTAACCGCTGGGTCGTAGGTTCGAGTCCTACTCGGGGAGCCGGTTGCGGGCGGCGGAAATCGCCAAACATGCGGCGCACGCCGCCGCCACATTCAAACATCCCGCCCCGCCCGCCGCCGTCGGCAGACGCACCAAAAAATCGCAGCTTTCGGCGGTCAGACGCCGCAAACCGCCGCCTTCGTCGCCGAAAACCCAGCACGCCGGAAAGGGTAAATCGGCGGCGGCGGAGGTTTCCGCCTTTTCGCTCGCGCCGATAATCGTCCATCCGGCGGCGCGCAATTCGGAAAGGGCGCGGCGTAAATTCGCCGCCCGATACAGCGGCAAAAAAGCCGCCGCGCCCGTGGACGCCTTCGCCGCCGCCGCGGACAACGGCGCGGAACGGCGATGCGGCGCGACAACCCCGACGGCGGAAAACGCCCGCGCCGCGCGCATCACCGCCCCCAAATTGCGCGGATCGGTCACGCCGTCCAAAACCACCAGCGGCGCGGCGGGCGCGGCGGCGAGCAGTTTCTCCCATTCCGCGGGCGGCGGCGCGGCGGCGGCGGCGATTCCCTGATGCGCGGATTCTCCGAGTAGCGCGGTAATTTCCGCCGCCGAAGCGAAGGCGATTTCCGCGCCGCCGTCCCGCGCCCGCCGCGCGAAATCTTCCGCCCCGCCGCCGCGTTCGTCAATCCACACGCGGCGCGTTCGTCCGGCGGAAATCGCGGCGGAGACGGCGCGGCGTCCGCAAACGAGAATATCGCCGTCAAAATCGGAACGAAGACGGCGGCGGACGCGCGGCGCGGAAGATCGCGGCGGTTTTTCGCTCGCATCGCGTTGCCGTTCGCGGGTTTGGCGGGGCGCGCGGTCGTCGCGGTTTTCGGATTTTTTGCGGTCGTCGCGGCGTTCGCGGGTGGCGCGCATATTATGCGGACGCGATTTTCGGGGGGGAATCGTCCTCGCCGTAAATGAATGTCGCCTCAAAATTCGCGCGTCCTTTTTCGGGCGAAACGGACGCGAGACGCGCCCGCAGCCGCGCGCCGAGTCCCAAAATTTTCCCGTCGCGGCGCGTCATCCGCCGCTTTTCCGGCTCGTATCGCCAATAGCCGGGCAGGGAGGCGACGCGCAGCATTCCGTCCACGCCGAGTTCCGGCGCGGCGACGAATAAACCGAACGGCGCGGCGCCGGACACCATCACCTCGTATTCGCGCCCGGCTTGATTTTGCGCGCGCCAGCACAAAAGTTTCTGGCGGCAGTCCCAGCCGGCCTTGTCGGCGACGGTTTCGGTTTGCGAGCAGTGCGCGCCGATTTCGCGCAAATCCGGAAGTTTCGGCTTTTCACCGGCGAGACCGGCGAGAATCGCCCGATGCGCAAGCAAATCGGGATAGCGGCGAATCGGCGAAGTCCAATGCAAATATCGCGCGCACGACAGCCCGAAATGTCCGGTTTTTTCGTCCGGCTTATATTCCGCCCTGGACAGCGCGCCGAGCAGCACCGGCAAAAGACAATCCGCCAGCGCGGCGTCTTTGGCGGCGATCGCGTCCATCGCGTCGCCGAAATCGCGCGCCGCCGGACGCGCCGGAAAAGACACGCCCAGCGGCGACAACACCGCGCGCAACATCCGCACATTGTCGGCGGACGGCTTTTTGTGAATGCGATGCAGCGCGGGCAGACGGCGGCGGACGACAAAATCGGCGGCGCAGCGGTTGGCGGCGATCATGCATTCCTCTATGACGAGATGCGCCTCGTTGCGGTGGCAGGTCTGCAATTCGGGGACGCCGTTCGGCGACAATACCGCGCGCACTTCGGGGCGCTCCATCATAAACGCGCCGCGTTCCCGCCGCCGCCGCCGAAAATCCCGACCGACTTCGGCGAGCGCGCGCAAATGTCGCGGTCCGCCGTGCATTTCGCGCGCCGCCTCTTCGTAGGTCATCCGCCGCTTGGAGCGCATCAATCCGCGGGCGAAACGATATTTTGTAATTTCGCCGTCGCGGATGTCCATCTCGCATACTAAACAGCATTTATCCTCGTCCGGATTCAACGAACACGCGCCGTCCGACAACGCCGCCGGCAACATCGGCAAAACGCGATCGGGCAAATATACCGAATTGCCGCGCCGCCGCGCCTCCAAATCTAGCGGCGAATCCGCCTCCACAAACGCCGCGACATCGGCGATCGCCGTCCACAAACGAAATCCGCCGCCGGACAGCGGCGCGCAGGAAACGGCGTCGTCAAAATCGCGCGCGTCCGCGCCGTCTATCGTAATCAAACGAAGTTTGCGAAAATCTTCGCGTTCGGAATCCGCCGCGGCGGTTTTCGCCGCCCGCGCCGCCGTCCGCGTCAACGCCGGCGGAAACGCGCCGGGCAATCCGCGGGCGGAGACGACATCGTCAATCAAAGACGCGCCGGAAATCATTCGGCGGAATTCAACGAATTCGGCGGGGGCGGCAAAACGGCCGGGGAATGCGATACATTTCCATTCCGTAATTTTAACCCATTCCCGTCCCCTTTCGGCGAATCCGCCGTTTGCGCTTTCGCGCAAAGAGATTCCGGCTTTCGCCGGAATGGCGGTATTTTTTCGCCGGAATGGCGTATTTTAATTAAGAGATTAAAAGCACTGCCATTCCGGCGAAAGCCGGAATCTCTTTTCCATTCCTGCGAAGGCAGGAATCTATACGCCGAAGGCGCAAACTGTCGCCGAAGGCGTACAAACGTACAATTTCCCGCCGCTTTGCGGCGGCGGAGATTCCTGCCTTCGCAGGAATGGGACGGGAGAGGGGAAATGGAAATTCTTTATCCGTCGCCGCCTCGCCCAAAATTTCGCCGCCGGCTACACAAAAAAACAATCCCCCGGCGAAGCCGGGGGATTGCTGCACCTTTTCGGCAAAAAAGCCGAAATCAGATGATGACCGCGCCGCCGCAATTCGCCTCGGGCGGGGCATTCGCATCGCGCCAGGTGGATACGGCAGTAAGACTGTCGTAGTCGGTGGCATCCTGCGTACCGTTGTCGGCCGTCAAATCAAGACATCCGACAACCGGCGAAAGACCGACCGGCGTATAGTCGCTGGCGCGAAAATCGCCGTTTTGCGGCTGCCCGTCGTCCAGTTTGCGGTCGACTTCCGCAATGATGTTGGACGGAATGTTCGGCCCCGTATGCACCATCAACCGCGGCGTACGGACGGCGCTGGTGCCGACGTCAAACGCATAGGTGTCGGTATCGCTGCCGCCAGTGTTGGCTTTGGCCAAACCGCCCCCGTCAACAAAAATCGCCATCACGCCGCCGTACTGATTCTGCAGCGAGTTGGTCGCGGTCGGCGCCACAAGCTTGCCGGTATTTTCGGTGCACTGCGGACAACGCAAATATCCCGCGCCCGTCATGTTCTGCAGGGCGATCGGCGATTCACCCTCCAAGATAAGCCCGTCGCCGGCGCCTACTCCCTTCGCGCCAAGAGCGATGTTGTCTCCCGCGCCCGGCACATTTTGTCGCGCACGAACATAATCGGCCGGCAACGCCTGGTAGCGGTCGACAAACGCGAACCACGAGACCTTGAGAGAGTTTTGGCGGTCGGCGATCGCGCGCACTTTGGCGTTGTTGATCAGCTCCTGCCCCTTGAGAATGCCGCCGAGCAGCAATCCGATGATCACCAATACGATGGCGATTTCCACCAGCGTTACCCCGCGATTGGAGTTGTTTGTCCGTTTCATAATGCCCCTTCTTCCTGTTCGGAAATAAAATAAACAACGCGCATCCGCCAAAATGACGGACACCCATCGTTGCAAGTATAGCACTTTTTCGCGCTTTTTATCCTTTTTTTTGCGAAAAAGAACGAAAAAATGCAGAAAATTCGCCCGCCGCCCGCCAAATGTGGACTTTTTTACCACAAATTCCGCTCGCCGCCCGAATTTTCCGCCCCGCCGCCGCTCCCGCCGCCGCCCCGCTGCAAGGCGAATCCGTTTGCGCTTCGCGCAAGGAGATTCCGGCTTTCGCCGGAATGGTGTATTCTAATTAAGAGGTTAAAAGTTCCGTCATATCTTAAAAGTGCCGCCATTCCGGCGAAAGCCGGAATCTCATTATCCCATTCCCGCGAACGCGGGAATCTCATTCTTGCCTACGCCTTGGCGGGGACGGGGGCGGAGGGGCGGAAAAAACGCATCGCCGTCTGATGATACGACAGGCACGCCGGCGTAAACAGCAAAATCAGCACCGTCGCAAACGCCAGCCCGAAACAAATGGAAATCGCCATCGGAATCAAAAACTGCGCCTGCGTGGATTTCTCAAACATCAGCGGCAACAAACCGCCGATTGTCGTCAGCGAAGTGACCAAAACCGCCCGCAAACGGCGGCAGGCGGTCTCCACAATCAGCGAATCCGCGTCCGCCTCCGGACGCCGCGCCCGTAATTCCTGAAAATAGCGCACCAGAACGATGGAATCGTTGACGATTATCCCCATCAGCGCGAACACCCCGAAAAACGACAAAATGGACATCTCCGCCCCCATCAGCCAATGCCCCACCACCGCGCCGATGAATCCCAGCGGCATCGTCAGCATAATCACCAGCGGCTTGCTCCACGACGAAAACACCCAGGTCAGAATAATGTAAATAAACAGCAACGCCATCACCAGCCCGGTGCGCATGTCCGCAATCGTCCGCCGCTGATCCGCCTGCTGCCCCTCGAACGAAAACTCCACCCCGTGCCGCCGCGCGATTTCGCGCACCGCGCCCTCCCGCAGCGAGCCAATTAATCCCTGCAAATCGGCGACCACCGCGAAATCCACGTCGCCGGCGACGCTGATCGCCGGACGACCGCCCACCCGCGTAATTGTGTCAAATCCCCGCCGGGGACGCAACTCCGCCACATCCTCCAAAGCCGCAAAACCGCCGCCGGGCAGACGCACCGGAAACGCCTGCAAATCGCCGCCGCGATCCGCGCCGTCCTGCAAAATCCGCACTTCAATTTCGTCCGCCCCCTCGTAGAAAGTTTGCGCCTTGTAGCCGTCCAAAGCGTCGCGCAACTGCGCCGCCAATTCGCGCGTCGTCAGCCCCAAAGACCGCCCCGCCGCGTTCAATTCAAAGGCGATCTGCGATTTTCCGTACGGCGTGTCGTCGCGCGTCTGCGATACGCCGGGCACCGCGCGAAACGCCTCCCGCACTTCCAGCGCCGCCGCCTTCAACGTCTCCAAATCCTCGCCCGACAGGCGCACCTCCAAATCTTCGCCCGGCGGACCGCCGCGCTCGCCCTTCATATTTAATTGCTCCAACCCGTCCGCCTGCGGCGCGAGACGCTCCCACACCCGATTAATATCCTCCCCCCGCGCCTGGCGCGTTTCCGGATCCGACAATTCCACGCGAATCTGCGCATATTCGTCGCCGGACAACGGCGCGTCGCGGCTGCCGCCGGAACCATAACGCACCACCACATTACGTACAAGGGCGTCCTCGTCCGGAAATTCCGTCTCCGCCTCTTTTAACGCCGCCAGCAAATCCGCCGTATATTCGCGCACTTTTTCCGGCGCCGTGCCGGAAATAAACGACACGTCGGCGCGCAAAGTACTCAATTCCGCCCCCGGAAAAAACCGGTACTTGACCAAACCCCCGGCGAACAAAGACGCCGAAAAAATCACCATTCCGAAACACGCCGCGACGGTCGCCCCCCGATACCGCACCGCCGCCGCCGCCAGCGGACGAAACAATCGCTCCTGAAACCGCGCGAAACCGTCCTCCAAAACGCGGCGAATTCCGCCCGCCCGCCGTTCGCCGATGCCGTCGAAAGCGCGATATAAATGTCCGGGCAGGACGAAAAAACACTCAAACAACGCCGCCACCAAAATACAGACGATGACGAACGGAATGTCGTAAATGATGCCGCCGATAATTCCGCCGATGACGAACAGCGGCAAAAAGGACGAAATCGTCGTAAACGTGGACGCCACCACCGGCACCAGCATCGCCCGCGCCCCGGATACCGCCGCGTCCAGCGGTTTTTTGCCGCGTTCAAATTCGTACATCGCGTTTTCGCCGACCACAATCGCGTCGTCCACAATGATGCCGGTCGCCATAATCAGCGCGAACATGCTGATCATATTAATCGTCCCGCCCAGCATTTGCATCATAAACAGCGTCCCCAAAAACACCGCCGGAATGCCCGCCGCCACCCAAAACGCCACCCGCCCGTTCAAAAACACAAACAGCACCAGCAACACGAGAATCAGCCCCTGCCAGCCGTTTTTCAACAGCAAATTCAAACGCGATTCCACCAGCCGCCACCGTTCGTCGTGCGCGACAATCTCCATTCCGGGCGGCAACTCGGCGCGTTTTTCTTCCAGCCACTCGTAAATGCGCTCCGCCGATTCCAAAGTATTGTCCTGCGCGCGGCGGCGCAAATGCAGTTCCACGGACGGACGCCCGTTAAACAACTGCGTTTTTTGCCGTTCGGCGACCACCCGCGAAATATCCGCGACATCGCCGAGACGCAGCACTTCGCCGCCGAACGACAGCGGCGTTTCGGAAAGACCCGACAAATCCTCGCTTTTGGCGAGCGCGCGCAGGCGTTTTTGTCCGCCGCCGAGATCCACGTCGCCGGCGGAAACGTCGCGGTTTTGCGCGGAAACCGCCGCGCCGACGTCGCGCACCGTCGCGTCCAACTCCAAAAGACGGCGGCGCGGTATGCGCACCTGAATTTCCTCGCGCGGCAGCCCCCTCACATCCACTTTCGCCACGCCCAGCGCGGTCAATTCGCCTTCAAACCGCCGCGCCAGCCGCCGCAACTCCGACATCGAACCGCCGACCACGGCGAGACGCATCAAGTCGTCGTACACGACCGTTTTTTGCACATCCGGCGCGTCCGCGTCGGACGGCAGGGACGAAGCCGCCTGATCGACATACTGCTTCACCTCGTCCGCCGCCTCTTCAATGTTGACATGTTCGGGGAATTCCAGGTAAATCAAACCCGTCCCGTCGCGCGACACCGACGTCATTTTGTCCGCGCTGGAAACGTTGCGCAGTTCGTTTTCCAGCGGCATCACCAGGGATTTTTCCACATCCTCCGCCGCCGCGCCCTCCCAGCCGGCGCTGACGGTGACCACCTGCACTTCAAAACGCGGGAAAAAACGGACGTTGAGATTATTAATCGCCCAAATACCGACGATCGCCATAATCAGCATCAGCATGTTCGGCGCAACGCGATGCCGCGCCAGCGCGCCGACCAAATTCAGCGGACCGATTTTCACGGCGTCGCCGCCAGCACCCGCACTTTCGCGCCCTCCGCGATGCCGGGCAACTGCGTGGCGATAATCCGGTCGCCCTCCGCGATTTGCGGACAGCGCAGCAGCGCGCGCACCCCGCCCGCCCCGCGCGAAACGCCGAGACGGTCGCACTCCGTCCCGCGGGCGCGGTCGTCTTCGTCAATCGTATAAATCCGCGATTCCGCATAAATCGCGTCAAACGGCAACTCCAACGCGCCCGCCGCCGCCGGCAACTGCAATTGAAATTCAAACGTGGTACCCAGAACCCAGTCGCCCGGCGGCAGATCAAAAAACGCCTCCACGCCGCCCTTGCCGGCCTCGGTCCGCGGCGAAACATTGGACAGCGGCAAATTATGCGCGCCGCCGTCATATTCCAGCACCGCCCGCGACGCGCCGCCGCCGGCGAGCAAATGCGCATAGCGGCTCGGCACCAGCGCGCGCAAACGAACGCTGGCGGGATTGAAAATTTCCATCAGCGGCGCGCCGCGCGCCGCCCGCGTACCGGCGGACGCCGCCACTTTCGCCACCCGTCCGGCGAACGGCGCGCGCATTTCGCCGCGTTCTATCAGCAATTCCGCCTGTTTCAACGCCACCTCCGCCGCCGCAAGCTGCTGTTCCAGACGCCGTTTTTCCAGCGGATAGTTGTCCACCTGATTCTGCAGCGCGATGAGTTCCTGCCGCCGCTGGCTGACCGCCCGCTCCGCGTCTTCAATGCGCGCCCGCGTCACCAAATTTTTCGCCTGCAGCGTGATGTTGCGGGCGTAGTCGCGCCGCGCCAGTTCCAAAAGATTGCGCGTTTCGGCGAGACGCCGCTTGTCGGCTTCGCGGTTCGTATCCTGCGCCGCGATTTGCAAACGGACTCCTTCTGCGGCGGCGCGGCGGGATTCGGCTTCCAAACGCTGCTCGCGCAAATCCATGCGCACCAGACGGCTATTTTTGGCGAAAGTTTCGCCTTCGCGGAAGGCGACGGAAAGCACTTCGGCCTCCGCGGGGGCGGTCAGAACGGCGTAATCGCGCGCCTCCGTCTCCCCCGACAGCAGCACGGACGGACGCGCCGGGGCGATATGCGCGGTCGCCGCCCGCACCGAAAACACCGGCTCGCGCGCTTCGGATTCCCGCGGCGGCGGCTTTCCGTCGACAATGACGGCGGCGACGACGGCAAAAAATATCAAAAATCCCGCCGCCAGCGCGAAAGAAATCATCCGCGTTTTCCAGGGATTTTCCGCCTCCGGCGAACGGGAAGAATCGGAAGTCATAGAATTCCGCATTTTACCCGATTCCGGCGACGAAAACGATTCGCCTACGGCGAATGAGATTCCGGCTTTCGCCGGAATGGGGTTTTTTATATTTTCAGATACCGCCAAATTCGGTATTGTCCGCAAAGACAAAAAGTACCGCCATTCCGGCGAAAGCCGGACGGAAAAAAATTGCGACGGACGAAAATTTTTTTTGCGTTCGGCGAAAAAAAATTGCACTTTTTTGGGAATTCTCGTGGTATACTTCTCATCGGAGGGCGTCGGGGCGGCGATCTGGGAGATTGGCGTACGCGGCGTTTTTTACAGCAAAAGGGTGTTTTTTATGAAAAACTTCATTTTTTCTCTTTTCCGCCCGTTATGGGCGGTGTATGGCGTTCTGAACGCCATTTCCACGCCGATTCAAGGGGGGGGGG
>JBPCXA010000203.1:0-8701 GCA_051008975.1 Gammaproteobacteria bacterium | reverse complement strand
CCGCCCGGCCTAATGAAGAGACGGAATCGCCTTTAAACGTTGCGCTTTCGGCTCTGCAAATGGCGGCTTTTGCCGGGCAAAGATATTATTCCGAGCCGAGCGCCGGGCGTCCGCTGGTCACGGACGGCAACGGCGATGTCGTGACCGCCGCCTTTGATTCGCCGGAGTATGCGGTCGCCTGTTTGGGGGCGACTGCGGCGACTGAGGCGGAATGCGAGGCGATGGGCGAGACGCTTGAAGGCGTCGCCTGTCGTTTGCCGACTGCATCGGAATGCACCGACAGGGGCGAAATTTTGGACGCCGCCACGAATCGTTGCCGTCCGCTGCAGGATTCGGACTGCCTCGCCATGACCGGCGTCGGCGGGCAGGAAGTTAACAACGGCGTTTGCGAATGTCCCGCCGGGGAAATGGAAAACAACGACGGAGATATGTGCGTACTGGACGATGCGTCGTGCAGTGCGATGATCACCGGGCAGGTTTCCAACGACGGCGTTTGCGAATGCCCCCTCGGAAGCGGTTTGAATCCCACCGGCGACGCTTGCGTATTAACGAACGAAATATGCGAAGCCAGAGTTTCGGGGCAGACAGTCGTCGGCGGCGTCTGCCAATGTCCCGCCGGACAGCGGGTGAATACCGGCGGCGACAGTTGCGAAGAGATTCCGACTCAGCAGCCGATTACTTCGCCCGGCGGAAGCGGCGGCGGCGGCATTGCCGAGCGTGATGACGGAGCGGAAACGGCGGCGTTTATCGGCGGCGGAATGCTTGCGGTCGGACTCGCCTCCTACTTTTTCTGGGACGGGAATCTGCTGGCGTTTTCGTTTTCGCCGGATTACGGATACTCCGTAAACGAAAGCGGTTACGCGTACAATGTCGGCGGGCGTTTGGATTTCCGTCAGGGCGATTTTCATTCGTATTACGCCGTTGGACAGGCGAATTCCGATGGCAAATTCGGCGATTTGCGCTACGAATCTGGCGGCGAATACTCCGCCGATTTTTGGACTGCCGCGTTCTCCGAAACCGTGCAGGGCGAGACGGCGGATTGGCGATTTTCGTTGTCGGCGGATTACGAAGGCGGAATTTGGCGATTGTCGCCGACGTACCGTTTGCATTCCCGTCTGGAAGAGGACGAGGAATTCGAGACGCAAAACTCGCTGAATCTGGAAGGAATTCTCCGCTACAATCGCTGGACGATTTCGCCGTCCGCCGGATTTAATTGGCGGCGTCCGGAGGAGTTCGGCGACAACGCCCGATTCAATTTATCGGCGGTGCGGCGGTTTTAGGGGGGATTCCTGCTACGCAGGAAAGAGATTCTGGCTTTCGCCGGAATGGCGTATTTTTATATTTTCGGATACCGCCAAATTCGGTATTGTCCGCAAAGACAAAAAGTACCGCCATTCCGGCGAAAGCCGGAATCTCATTCGCCGAAGGCGAATCGTTTGCGCTTCGCGCAAAGAGATTCCCGCGTTCGCGGGAATGGGATAGAGGCGGGAATGGAATTTTCTTTTCGTCCCATTCCTGCGAAGGCAGGAATCTCCGCCGCCGCGAAGCGGCGGGAAATTGTAATTCCTGTAATTTACAATTACCGCCTTCGGCGTATAGATTCCTGCTTTCGCAGGAATGGGACGGGTGGTTAAGGCGAAGAATCAAAGTGAACAAAGAAATCCCATTCCCGCGAACGCGGGAATCTCATTCGCCGAAGGCGAATCGTTTGCGCTTCGCGCAAAGAGATTCCCGCGTTCGCGGGAACGGAACGCGCCTTATTCCGCCGCCTTCGGGGCGTCGTCCATATCGCGCATCGTAAAGCGGACTTTGCCGCCTTCTGAGCGGAGGACTTTTACGCGGATGATCTGATCCACCGCCAGCACGTCCGAGACCTTGTTCGTGCGTTCCGAGGAAATTTGCGAGATGTGCAAAAGCCCGTCGCGCCCCGGCAGAATGCTGACCACCGCGCCGACGTTTTCTATGATGCTGTCCACCTTGCCCTCGTAGATCATTCCGACCTCCACGTCCTTGGTGATGGATTCAATTTTTTCGCGCGCCTTGTCGCAGGCGGCGGAACCGCCCGAAATCGTCACCGTGCCGTCGTCGTTGATGTCAATCGCGGTCTCGGTCGTCTCGGTGAGATTGCGGATGACCGCGCCGCCCTTGCCGATCACTTCGCGGATTTTGTCCGTCGGGATCTTCATTTTGATCATCCGCGGCGCGTACTGGGACGCCTCCTCGCGCGGCGCCGGCAGCGCCTTTTCCATAATTTCCAAGATGTGCATCCGCCCCTCGTGCGCCTGTTCGAGGGCGGCGCGCATAATTTGCCCGCTGATGCTGTCGATTTTCAGATCCATTTGCAGGGCGGTGACGCCCGCGCGCGTCCCGGCGACCTTGAAATCCATGTCGCCCAGATGATCCTCGTCGCCGAGAATGTCCGACAATACCGCGAAACGATCGCCGTCCTTAATCAGCCCCATCGCAATGCCGGAGACGTGCGAAGACAGCGGCACCCCCGCGTCCATCATGGAAAGCGAGCCGCCGCATACGGACGCCATCGAACTGGAGCCGTTGGATTCGGTGATTTCCGAAACCAGCCGCAGCGAAAACGCGAACGTGTCCTTGTCCGGCAACGCCGCCGCCAGCCCGCGCCGCGCCAATCGTCCGTGGCCGACTTCGCGCCGTTTGGGCGTGCCGGAGCGTCCGGTTTCGCCGGTGGCGTAGGGCGGCATATTGTAATGCACCATAAAACGGTCGTATTGCAAACCGGGCAGGGCGTCTATTTTTTGTTCGTCGCGGTCGGAACCCATCGTTGTTACGACGAGCGCCTGCGTTTCGCCGCGCGTGAATAACGCCGAACCGTGCGTCCGCGGCAATACGCCGAGGCGGATGGAAATCGGGCGGACTTTGCGCGTGCCGCGCCCGTCTATGCGCGGGTGTCCCGACAAAATTCGCTCGCGGACAATTCCGCCCTCGATTTTTTTCATCTGCGAATTGACGAGATTCTTTTCCAGCGGCGTGGAATCGGACGACAGCACCGCGTCGCTTCCGGACTTGCGAATTTCGGACAGTTTCGCGGCGCGCTCGCGTTTTTCGGTGATTTGATAGGCGGATTCGAAGGCGGCGGAGGTCGCGTCGCGCAGCGCCGATTTTTGCTCCTCCGAAAGGGACGGCGCGGTCCATTTCCATTCCTCCCGTCCGGCTTCCCGTCCGAGATGTTCGATCGCGTCGATCGCCGCCTGCATACTTTGATGCCCCCGCATCACCGAATCCAGCATTTCCTCCTCGGACATTTCGCGGGCTTCGGATTCCACCATCAAAACGCCCTCGCGGGTGCCGGCGACGATTAAATCCAGACGCGATTCGGACATCGCGCTTTGCGGCGGATTCAACGCCGGCGCGCCGTCCGCATATCCGACGCGCATCCCGCCGATCGGGCCGGCGAACGGAATTCCCGACAAATGCAGCGCCGCGGACGCGCCGACAATCGCCGGAATATCCGGATTAACCTCCGGATTAAACGAAAGAACGCTGGCCAGCACCTGCGTTTCGTGATAGAAAAAATCCGGAAACAACGGACGAATGGAGCGGTCAATCAGCCGGCTGGTCAGAACTTCCTTGTCCGAGGGGCGTCCTTCGCGCCGCAAAAAACCGCCCGGAATGCGCCCGGCGGCGTAGTATTTTTCCTGATAATCCACCGTCAGCGGCAAAAACGTGGCGTCCGGTTTCGCATCCCGCCCGGCGGTGACCGCGACGAGAACGACGGTGTCGTCGACATTAATCAGCACGGCGGCGCCCGCCTGCCGCCCGATTTCGCCGTATTCCAGAGTGGCCTGCCGCTCGCCGAAGGCGAAAGATTTTTTGTAGTGGGTCATTGAGATTTCCTTGTCGTGGATGAATGGCGGCGCGCGCGTCCGCCGGAATCGGTCGCCGCCGGACGCCCTATTTGCGCAGTCCGAGCGAGGCGAGGGTTTTGCCGTGCGTCTCCGGTTTCGTGCGTTTGAGATAGGCGGTAAGCTTGCGGCGGCGCGAAATCATCGCGATCAGCCCGCGCCGCGTGTGTTTGTCCTTTTTGTGGACCGAAAGATGGCGCGTCAGTTGCGTGATGCGCCCGGTCAGGCGGGCGATTTGCACCTGCGACGAGCCGACGTCCTTGCTATGCAGGCGCAACGCGGCGGCGGCGGAGACGGCGGCGGGTTCGGGGGAAAGCGTGTCGTTCATAAGAAGTCGTCCGTGTTTTTTTATTCTTGGATCGTCATTATACGGCAAAAATATGCGAAAATGTCTGCAATTCGGTTAAATTTTTTGGCGGACGGCGGAAATATGAACAAAAAATTGCATATCCAACCCCGATTTTCCGCGTCGCGGCGGTGAGCGGGATGGTCGTATTCCCGCGCGGGACGGACGCGGATTTGTCCGTCCTCGCCGCGTACCGCGAGATCGGCGGCTACGAAGTGCTGGAACGGATTTTCCGCGAGCGGACGCCGCCCGAAGAGTTGCTGGCGCAAATCAAGGAAGCCGGCCTGCGCGGACGCGGCGGGGCGGGATTTCCGACCGGCCTGAAATGGTCGTTCATCCCCCGCGGGCTGCCGACCGACGTGTATCTCGTGTGCAACAGCGACGAAGGCGAGCCGGGCACGTTCAAAGACCGCGATATTCTGCGCCGCAATCCGCATCAACTGATAGAGGGGATGATTTTGGCGGCGTACGTCATGGGCGCCTCCCGCGGCTACAACTACATCCACGGCGAAATTTGGGAGGCGTACGAATTGATGGAACGCGCGGTGGAGGACGCGCGCGCCGCCGGATATTTGGGCGAAAACATTTTGGATTCCGGCTTTTCGTTCGCGCTGCACAATCACCACGGCTACGGGGCGTATATTTGCGGCGAGGAATCCGCGCTTTTGGAATCGCTGGAAGGCAAAAAGGGGCAGCCGCGCAACAAGCCGCCGTTTCCGGCGAGCAGCGGGCTGTACGGAAAGCCGACGACGATCAACAACACCGAGACCTTCGCCTGCATTCCGTACATTTTGCGCCACGGCGGGGCGAAATTCGCCGCTCTCGGCAAGCCGAACAACGGCGGCACGAAAGTATTTTCGGTTTCCGGTCATGTGGAGCGTCCGGGCAACTACGAAGTGCCGCTCGGATTTCCGTTCGCCGACCTGCTGAAAATGGCGGGCGGCGTCCGCGGCGGACGCAAACTGAAAGCGGTCATTCCGGGCGGTTCTTCGGTGCCGATTGTGCCGGGCGAAAAAATGATGGAACTGACGATGGACTACGACTGTCTCGGCAAGGCGGGAACGATGTTGGGCGCCGGCTCGGTGATCGTGATGGACGAAACGGTCTGCCTTGTGCGGGCGTTGATGCGCCTGTCGTATTTTTATTTTGAAGAATCGTGCGGGCAATGCACGCCGTGCCGCGAAGGGACCGGCTGGCTCTATCGCGTCGTCAAACGGATAGAGGAGGGGGCGGGGCGCGCCGACGATTTGGATTTGCTTAAAAGCGTCTCCGACAATATGGACGGGCGGACGATCTGCGGACTCGGCGCGGCGGCGGCGACTCCGGTACGCAGTTTTATCAAACACTTCCGCGCGGAATTTGATTATCATATTGAACACAAAAAATGCCTCGCCACGGGCGGTTTCGGCGATGAATAGCGGGCAAACCGCGCGCGTCGTCGCGCATTCCGCCGCGCCGCCGCGCCGTCGTCCGGCGGGAATTGGACGTTTCGTCAATGACGTACATCACACCGACTGTCTTGCGTTAATGCGCGATATGCGCGCGGATTCGGTGAATATGATCTTCGCGGATCCGCCCTTTAATCTCAATAAAAAATACTGCACTTACAAGGATAATCTGCCGTTTGAGCGATATCTTGCGTGGACGGCGGAATGGCTCGGCGAGGCGATGCGAATTCTGCGGCCGGACGGCAGCATTTTCGTCTACAACATTCCCAAACTGCTCACGCACACGGCGGCGATATTGAATCGTCTCGCCGAGTTCCGCCACTGGATCGCCTGGAATTCCAACGGGCGGCCGCTGGGAAAAACTCTGCAGCCGGCGCATTACGGTATTTTGTTCTACACCAAGGGCGGGGCGGGAAAATTTTACGACGTGCGCGCGCCGCACAAAACCTGCCGCGCCTGCCGCGAATATATCAAGGATTACGGCGGCAAAAAACATCTGCGCCACGAATTCGGCTGCCAAATCAGCGACGTGTGGGACGACATTCACCGCGTCCGCCACGGTTCCAAACGCATCGATTCGCATCCGTGCCAATTGCCCGTGCATTTGATCGAGCGGATGATATTGATGACGACGGACGAGGGCGATATTGTTTTCGATCCGTTTTGCGGCGGCGGTTCGGCGGCGGTCGCCGCGCGGCAAATGGGGCGGCGGTATATCGGCGCCGAAATGGACGCCGGCTATTGCGCCGCGGCGCGCGAAAAATTCAAGGCGGCGAAGCCGGTAAAACAGGACGGCGCGTTCGTCTCCGTCCATTTGAACAAAATCGTCTCCATCCGCGACGCGGATTGGAAAAAGAAACAATGAGCGCGCAAAAAATTACGTTGGAAAAATTGCGGGCGGACATGCGGATTTTTTTGGATTTTCCGCGAGTGGAGGAATCTCTGCGGCTGCAGGTGGCGGACACCGTCGGGCGGATTATGCTGTCAAAGGCGCAAAACGGCGGACGCCCGCAAGCGGATGTGTTGGCGGAATATCTGGACGCCGGGGCGCGCGCCGAAGAACGCCTGAAATTTATCATCGGTATTTCCGGCGGATCTCTGGAAAGAATGAAGCGCGTATATGCGGCGATGTTTCCGGGGACGCCGTGGAGCGCGATGAAACACGACAAAAATGTCCGGCGGCGGACGGCGGAATTTTTATTAAATCCCGCGTCCGAAAAAACATTCATTCCCTCGTTTGTCGCCGACAGTTTCGCGCTGCCGCCGAACTGGATTCAACTTCTGCGCGACGAGGCGTATTTGCGGGCGGTCGCGCACAATCTCGCCCAGTCCAAATATGCGGTCGCCGCGGGCGTGGCTTTGGAAGAAAGCGCGCGGGCGGTCGTCGCCCAGTGCGGACACGATTCCGCGAAAGGACCGGTCGCCGTCGTGGACAATAAGGAAGTGGATATTGCCGCGCCGAATCTTGAAAATCCGCGCGTTTTAATCATGTCGTCCTACCAACTGACCACCTCGTCCTCGCAAAGCAGCAAGGCCAACGAGCAGGCGCGAATGTATCAGGATGTGCAGACGTTTAACCGCAGTCGGCGGCGGCGCGGAAGTCCGGAAATACTGTTTGTTAATGTGATTGACGGCGGCGGCTGGCTGGAACGCGCGTCCGATTTGGAGACGATGTGGCGCGAATGCGATCATTGCTTCGCGCGCTCCGGATTGCGCGGGTTGAAAGATATTCTGCGCCGTCAATTCGTGGAAAATCGGTTATAATTCCGCTATGGACGCTGTGGCGAAATTGAAGAAAAACGGGCGGGCGGGGCGGTCTGCGGTCACGTTGCGGGATGCCGTCAAAACTCCGAAAGAGGCGGCGGAATCTGCGCAGTTGCCGGAATCGTATACGGATAGAGTGCGGCGCGGCGGCGGGCGGACGCGTCTTGCGGAGGATGCCGGAAAATTGTTTGAGGCGATTCGGCGCTTTGCTGAAAAGCATAAACTTTCGCGTTCGTTGCAGCGGCGGTTGGACAACTGCACCGATGCTTTGTGGGATTTGGAAATGGAAGAAGACGCCAAAAGCGGCGCGTTGGATCGCGCTTTCGGCGAGATGGCGGAACGCGCCCGGCGGGATTACAAGGCGGGCAGCACTCTTTCGCTGGAAGAGGCGTTGGAGTTGATGAAAGAGCGGCGGGACGGAAAAGTGATTCCGTTTGAGGAGGCGTTGAAAATAGCGAAATCACGGCGGTGAAGCATCGCTTTGCGGCAAAATTTTGGGCGGAATATGCCGGACTGCCGCCGTACATTCGGCGGCGTGTCGACCGATGCATCGCAATGCTGAACGAAACGCCGCCGCGACCTTCTCTGCAATTAAAACGCGTTGATTCGCCGCGGGCGGGCTGGACGGCGCGGGTGAACAGAGATTATCGGATGGCGGCGGAAGAAGAGCCGGGCGATGTCGTTGTTTGGGTTTTTATTGGAACGCACGCCGAACAAGACAAACTCTTGCGGCGGCGATAATTCCGTCTGTCGCCCTAATCTGTTATAATTTCCTGCGGACGACAAGGGGATAGCCGTGGAAATTGAACTGGAAATCAACGGGCGGAAGGCGCGCGCGAAAGAGGGCGCGACGATTATTGAAGTGGCGGCGAAAATGGGGCTGTATGTCCCCCATTTTTGCTGGCATCCGAAATTGTCGGTCGCCGCCAACTGCCGGATGTGTCTGGTGGAGGTGGAAAAATCGCCGAAGCCGCTGCCGGCGTGCGCCACCGTCGCGCTGGACGGAATGGTCGTGCGGCTGGATTCGCCCAAGGCGAAGGCGGCGCAAAACAGCGTGATGGAATTTTTGCTGATTAATCATCCGCTGGACTGCCCGATTTGCGACCAGGGCGGCGAATGTCAATTGCAGGATTTGGCGGTTGGCTACGGCGTTTCCAAGTCGCGCTATGCCGAAGAAAAACGCGTCGTGCTGGAAAAAAATCTGGGGCCGCTGATCGCCACCGACATGACGCGCTGCATTCATTGCACCCGCTGCGTCCGTTTCGGGC
>JBPCXA010000202.1:0-18907 GCA_051008975.1 Gammaproteobacteria bacterium | reverse complement strand
CGGAAATTGAATATCCGCTCGGACACCGCCGCCGCCGCGAGGAAAGCCTGCCGTTTTTGCGCGCGAAATTTGACGGCGCGGCGGCGGACGTGTTTTCGCCGCGCCGCCGCGAACAAATCGCCGCCCTTTTCGCGGATTCCGAACGGCTGCAAAAAACGCCGATGCGGGATTTCGCCGATTTGTTTTCCGCCGAATAATGCCGGTCGCCAAAACCTACAAGGCGCTGGCGGCTTTTCTGAAACTGGAAATCGCCGGGGGGGCGGTGCTGTTCGCCGCCGCCGTCGCCGCGATGATCGCCGCCAACGCGGAAATATCCCGCGAATGGTACGCGCATCTGCTGCAATTGCCGGTCGGCGTACTGGCGGGCGAATCGCGCGCGGTGCTGACCTTGTCGCACTTCGTCAACGACGGAATGATGGCGATTTTCTTCCTTCTCGTCGGTTTGGAAATCAAGCGCGAATTAATCGCCGGCGAATTATCCTCCCCCGCGCGCGCGCTTTTGCCGATGATCGCGGCGGCGGGCGGAATGCTCGGTCCGGCGCTGATTTATGTCTGGTTCAATTGGGGGAACGAATTGACCATTCACGGCTGGGCGATTCCCACCGCCACCGACATCGCGTTTTCGCTGGCGGTGTTGTCGCTGCTGGGGCGGCGGGTGCCGCTGTCGCTCAAAGTATTTTTGCTCGCCATCGCGGTGATGGACGACCTCGGCGCGATTGCGATTATCGCGCTGTTTTATTCCGGCGATTTGGCGGCGACGCCGCTGTTGCTGGCGTGCGGGCTGTTGTTTGCGATGTTTTTGTTGAATCACAACAATGTCTGTTCGCGCGTACCGTATATGTTTCTGGGATTTTTGCTGTGGATATGCGTGCTGCAGTCCGGCGTGCATGCGACTCTCGCCGGGGTGGCGACGGCGTTTACGGTGCCGATGCGCGTTCCGGAAGGAAAAAAATCGCCGCTGGAACCGCTGGAACACGACCTGCATACTTTGGTTACTTTTATCACTCTGCCGCTGTTCGCGTTCGTCAACGCCGGGGTAAGTTTCGCCGGATTGTCGCCCGCCGATTTGCTGCGTCCGTTGCCGGCGGGAATTATCGCCGGGCTGATTGTCGGTAAGGCGGTGGGAATTACCGGCGCCTCGTGGCTGGCGGTGCGGGCGGGAGTTGCGGAATTGCCGCGCGGCTGCTCGTGGACGGCGGTATGCAGTTTGTCGCTGCTGTGCGGCATCGGATTTACGGTGTCGCTGTTCATCGGCAATCTCGCGTTCGCGGCGGAACACGGGGAACTGATTAATTTCGTCAAACTCGGCGTATTGACGGGTTCCGCGATCGCCGGTTTCGCCGGCTATATGCTTCTCCGCTTCGTCGCCCTCCCCCAAAAAGAAAACGAATCCTGACTTTCATTCCACCCTTAATTCCATTCCTGCGAAGGCAGGAATCTCCGCGCCGAAGGCGCAAATTGTAAAAGGGTACAATTACCCGCCGCTTTGCGGCGGTATAGATTCCTGCCTTCGCAGGAATGGAATTTTTGTGTACTTGGATTCCCGCGTTCCTCTACGTGCCATTCCCGCGAACGCGGGAATCTCATTCGCCGCAAGGCGAATCCGTTTGCGCTTTCGCGCAATGAGATTCCGGCTTTCGCCGGAATGGCGGTTTTTTTATATTTTCGGATACCGCCAAATTCGGCATTGTCCGCAAAAACAAAAAGCACCGCCATTCCGGCGAAAGCCGGAATCTCCCCACTAAAACCGCCGCACCGCCGATAAATTGAAGCGGGCGTTGTCGCCGAACTCCTCCGGACGCCGCCAATTGAAACCGGCGGACGGCGAAATCGTCCAGCGATTGTAGCGGAGGATTCCTTCCAGATTCAGCGAATTCTGCGTATCAAACTCCTCGTCCGCAAAATGCGAATGCAAACGGTACGTCGGCGATATTTTCCAAATTCCGCCTTTGTAATCCGCAGACAGCGAAAAATCGTAGTCCGCCGTTTCGCCCTGCACGGTTTCGGAGAACGCGGCAGTCCAAAAATCCGCCGCGTACTTTCCGCTCGATTCGTAGCGGAAATCGCCGAATTCGTCGTTCGCGTTTTCCTGCCCGGCGGCGTAGTACAAATGCCAGCCATCTTTGCGGAAATTCAGGCGCCCGCCCGCGTTCACGGAGTAGCCGCTTTCCGTCAGCGAGTATCCGTAATCGGGGGCGAAATGGAACAGCGAAAAATCGCCGCCCGAAAGATATGCCGCCATAAATCCGACAACGCCCACGCCCAAGCCGACAACCGCCAAATCCCGGGCGTTGCCGTCGTTGTCGTTGCCGCTTGTTGCAGTACTCGCAGTACTCGGCGGGGCGACTTCGCAATCCGTGCCGAGGGCGTTGGCGACCATCCCTTCGCCGCAAGATTCGTCCGTCAAAGCGACAAATACGGTATCGCAGCTGCTCGTCCGTGTCTGCACATCGCCGTCGCCGTCCGCACAGATGATACCGGCGCTCCCGACGCAGAAAGCCGCTATTCCAGCCGGAGGATTATTTCGGCATGCTTCCAAAGCCGCCGCTATTGCGGCCTCGGCGTCGGCTTCCACTCCCTCATAAGCCGTGCCGCCGGCAGTGCCGAATTCTCCCAAATAATATACGGCGTTGGTAAAAGTGACGGT
The DNA here is from genome assembly GCA_051008975.1 of Gammaproteobacteria bacterium. Lineage (GTDB taxonomy): Bacteria > Pseudomonadota > Gammaproteobacteria > Tethybacterales > Persebacteraceae > Persebacter. The sequence continues at coordinate 16,260 of JBPCXA010000202.1, read as the reverse complement.
CGCCACGGCGGGGCAGGCGCCGCTGTTGGCGTCATCGCACGCCTCCATCGCCGCGGATATCGCCAAATCCGCATTCGGAAAATCGGCGGCGGTATACGCGACGAAAGCGTCAGTGCGGATCGCCGCCCCGTCCGCAAATGCCGATTCCGCCGCAAACAGCGCGGCGAAAGCGCAAAAAATCCGCCAAAATAAGGCGACACAAGGGGGGGGGGGGGCAGCAATTTTCATCGTGGAACGCTCCTTTATGAGTGCAATAAAAATTCTATTGTAGCAAAGAACGGGGGAAAAATCCGTATTTTTAACTTTTTTTGCGATTTTTTTTCGTCCCATTCCTGCGAAGGCAGGAATCTCCACGCCGAAGGCGGTAATTGTACAATTACCCGCCGCTTTGCGGCGGCGGAGATTCCTGCCTTCGCAGGAATGGGACGGGGGGTTAATGCGAAAAATCAAAGTGAACAAAGAGATTCCGGCTTTCGCCGGAATGGCGGGTTCTTTTTGTCTTTGCGGACAATACCGAATTCGGCGGTACCCGAAAATATAAAAAACCGCCATTCCGGCGAAAGTTTATCCTCGCGAACGCGGGGACCGGAATCTCATTCCCGGCGGGCGAGGTGATAAATCGCGGTTTCCGCGCGCAAATTGGGCGAATGCACAATTTCCGCCCCCCCGCATAAAAAAACGCGGCGGCGGATCGAAATATCCTCGGCGCGGCACAGCGATTCAAAATCGGCGATCGTGCAATAGCGGACGTTCGGCGTGTCGTGCCACTGATGCGGCAGCGAACGCCCCACCGGCATTCTGCCCGCCGTCAATTGCAGCCGCAGCCGCCAATAGCCGAAATTCGGAAATGATACGACCGCCGAACGCCCGACGCGCAGCATTTCCGCCAGCAGTTTTTGCGGCGGCGTACAGATGCCCTGCAGCGTGTCCGACAAAATCACGACGTCAAACGCGCCGTCCGAAAACAGCGACAGCCCGCCGCCGATGTCGCAATGCACCGCCCGCACCTTTTTTTGCAGACAGCGCGCCAAATTCGCGGAGTCAATGTCCGCCCCCACGCCGTCCGCCCCGCGCGAATCGCGCAAATAGGCGAGCATGTCGCCCGCGCCGCAGCCCAAATCCAGGACAGAACCGCCGCGCGGGACGCACGCCGCAATGCGCGCGAAATCAACGCGCATCGCTTTTCAATCCCGCCATGAACGCGCGCACCGCGCCGTGATACACCGGGTCGTCCAGCAGAAACGAATCGTGTCCCTGCGGCGCGTCCACTTTGATATACGAAACTTTTTTTCCCGCCAGCAAAAGCGCGCGCGCCAGTTCCTCGGAACGCGCCGGCGAAAAACGCCAGTCGCTGGAAAAGGAGACCAGCAAAATCTCCGCCGCCACCGGCGCCAGCGCGCGCGCCAAGTCGCCGCCGTGCGCCGCCGCCGGATCAAACGCGTCCAGCGCGCGCGTCATCAGCAAATACGTGTTGGCGTCAAACCGCCCGGAAAATTTCTCGCCCTGATGCCGCAAATACGATTCCACCTGAAACACCGCGTCGTCGCGTTTTTCGCGCCCGAAACGCGCCGCCATGTGCGCGTCCGACAAATAGGTGATATGCCCCAGCATTCTCGCCACGCCCAGCCCGCGATGCGGATACCGCCCCGCGCCGTAATAGTCGCCGCCGCAAAAATCGGGGTCGCGCATGATCGCCTGCCGCGCGATGTCGTTGAAGCCGATGTTAATCGCGGTGAGTTTGGCGGCGGCGGCGATCACCACCGCGGCGCGGACGCAATCGGGATAATCCGTCGCCCAGCGCAGCGCCTGCATCCCGCCCAAACTGCCGCCCGCCACGGCGGCGAAACGCGCCACGCCGAGACGTTCGGCGAGCATTTTTTGCGCGCGCACCCAGTCCTCCACAGCCACCTGCGGGAATCGCGAACCGTACGGCGCGCCGTCCTGCGGATGCGGACTCGCCGGGCCGGTGGAGCCGTGGCAGCCGCCCAAATTGTTCGGCGATATGACATAAAAAAAATCGGTGTCCAGCGGCTTGCCGGGGCCGATAAAGTTGTCCCACCATCCGATGTCGCCGGGGGCGTCTTCGCGGTATCCGGCGGCGTGCTGCGATCCCGACAACGCGTGGCACACCAGCACCGCGTTGCTCGTATCGGCGTTCGGCGCGCCGTAGGTTTCATAACTGATTTCCCACCGCGACAGCGAACCGCCGCCGGCGAGCGGCAGCGGCGAATCAAACTTCTCCGTCCGCGTTGATACGCGCCCGACCGATTTTTGCGGCGCGTTCACGGCGACGGCGCGCGCGTCAAAAAACCGCACCATCCGGCGGCGCACAATTCGCCGTCGTCCGCGCGCGCCTCTTCTTCGCCGGAATACGGTCCGATCAGCAGCAGATATAAATCGTCGCGGCGGTATATCGTATTTCGCATCCGCGGAAGCGCGTTTTGCAGACGCCGCCGCTGCTTCTCCGCGTTTTCCGAAACGGAGAACGCGCCCAACTGAATGTACACAAATTCGGCGGCAAAAGATTCGGACGGCGCGCCCTGTTCCGGCGGCGCGGTTTGCGCGGCGGCGGCGGACGAATTATCAACGCGAATTCCGTCCGGCACGATCGCCTCCACGACGACTTCGCCCGCGCCTTTTTTCGCCAATCCCAGACGATGGGCGGCGGCGAACGACAAATCAATCACCCGCCCGCGCAAAAACGGGCCGCGGTCGTTGATGCGCACCACGACGGACGCGCCGGTGTCCGCGCGGGTCACCCGCGCATAACTCGGAATCGCCAGCAGCGGATGGGCGGCGGTCATTTTGAACATGTCGTAAATTTCGCCGGACGCGGTCGGGCGTCCGTGATACCGTTTTCCGTACCAGGACGCGATGCCGCGTTCGCGATACGGGCGGACGGCGGCGTGCGGCGTCCATTTTTTGCCCAAGGCGGTATACGGGCGGGTCGTCGCCGCAATAATTTTCTCCGCCTTCGGCACGGCGTCGGCGACCGCCGCCAGATCTTCGGGCGTGAAATCGGGCGGACCGTCGTCCAGATAGTATTTGCCGTCCGGCGTTTCCGCGGGGGGGCGTTCCCGTTCCTCCTCGGTAATCGTCGCGGTGTAGGACGGCGCGCCGCAGGACGCGAGCAGCGGCAAAATCGCAAAAAACAACGCGCGCGGTTTCATACGCATACGCATACGTTCATCCGTGCCGCCGCGTCCGCGACGCCGACAACACCACCCCGAATCCGGCGAAAGTGGACAGCAAGGCGGTGCCGCCATAACTCACCAGCGGCAGCGGCATTCCCACCACCGGCAAAAGCCCGGAGACCATTGATAAATTTACCGCGAAAGTGGCGAAAAAAATTCCGGCGACTCCGGCGGCGGACAAAAACGCGAACATCGTCGCCGCCCGCCCGGCGACGAACAAACTGCGCCAGGTAATCAAAACCGCCAGCCCCAGCATCAGTACGCCGCCGGCGAGGCCGAATTCCTCGGCGAACACCGAAAAAATAAAATCGGTGTGGCGTTCCGGTAAAAATCCGAACTGCGCCTGCGTCCCCGACAAAAATCCCTTTCCCCAAATGCCGCCGGAACCGATGGCGATCTCCGATTGAATCGTATGATAGCCGGCGCCCAGCGGATCCTGCTGCGGATCAAACAACGTCAGCACCCGCTTTTTTTGGTACGGTTTCAGCAGCAAATGCCACGCCGCCAGACCGAACACCGGCAGCGCGCCGACAAATCCGGCGATCCAACGCCAGCCGACGCCGCCGAAAAATATCGCCAGCATTCCCGCCGCCGCCGCCATCAGCGCCGTGCCCAAATCCGGCTGCCGCATAATCAGCAGCACCGGCGGGACAATCAGCGCCGCCGCCGCCAAATGATGGCGCCAGTCCGCCTCCTTGAAGCGGCAATACCAATAGGCGATGCACATCGGAAGGGCGATTTTCATTAATTCGGACGGCTGCAGCAAAACGCCCGCATCCAGCCAGCGGCGGGCGTTGTTAATTTTAACCCCGAAAAACAACACCGCGACCAGCGAAAGCAATACGCCCGCGAAAAACACCGGCGTCGCCGCCTCCAAAAATCGCGGCGGCAAAAACGCGATACCCAGCATCAGCGCGATTCCCGCCAGCCCGCGCCACAATTGCACCTCAAACCGCGCCTCGCCGCCGGCGGTATACAACGCCGCCAATCCGAGCGCGAACAACGCCAGCAACAGCGCGATCAACAGCCAATCCGGCGCGCGGTTATGCGTCGTCATTCGTTTCCGCCACCACCGTCGCTACCGCCGTCGCCGCCGAATCCACGGCGTCCGCGTTTTCTTCGTCCGCCGCATCCGCCGAATTCGCCAAATCCTCCGAATCCGCGTCCGCGATTTCGGGCGGCGGAAAATATGCCGCCAGATATTCGTCCACCATTTGCCGCGCGATCGGTCCCGCGACTCTGCCGCCGCTGCCGCCGTTTTCCACCATCACGGCGATCGCCACCCGCGGCGCGTCGGCGGGGGCGTAGCCGACGAACCACGCATGATCGCGCAGTTTTTTCGGCAGATCCTCGTTTTTGACCCGGTTGCCGTCGGCGTCGTAGCGCAGGCGCGACACCTGCGCGGTGCCGGTTTTGCCGGCGATGCCGTATTCCGCCCCGCGTCCGACGCCGGGCGCGGTGCCGCCGGGGCGCGTCACCGCCGCCAGCGCGTCTTGCACCAGCTGCAAATGCGCCGGCGAAAACTCGTGCGCGGACGAAAACGGCGCGCGATCCCGCGACAAATACGGGCGCAGTTTGCGTCCGCCGTTGGCGATCATCGCCGCCGCCACCGCCATTTGCAGCGGCGTCGCCTGCACATAGCCCTGCCCGACTCCGGCGGAAATCGTCTCGCCCGGAAACCATTCCTTGCCGTAGGTTTTTTTCTTCCACTGCGGGTCGGGGAGTACGCCGCCCTTTTCGTTGTCCAAATCCACGCCGCTGACGGCGCCGAAACCGAACGGCGCGAGCCCTTCGCGCATCGCCTCCGCGCCGACCTCGTGCGCCAGTTCGTAATAAAACGTATTCACCGAACGAATAATCGAACGCGCGACGCCCACCCGTCCGTGGCCGCCCTCCTTCCAATCGTGGAAGCGATGATCGCCGAGGCGGAAAAAACCGCGCGAATAATAGACATAGTTTTCGTCGCGCCAGCCGTTTCGCAGCGCCGCCAGCGCGAAAAACGGCTTGATCGTGGAACCGGGCGCGTACTGCCCGTAAATCGCGCGGTGAATCAGCGGTTTTTGTTCGGAATCGTTCAACGCCCGCCAGCGCGGCGGCGAAATTCCGAAGACGAAGTTGTTGACGTCAAAACGCGGACTGCTCGCCAGCGCCAGCAGCGCGCCGTCCTCCACATCCATCATCACCGCCGCGCCGGCGTCGCCGGCGAGCAGCGATTCGGCGAGACGCTGCAGACGCATGTCCAAAGTGAGATGCAAATCGCCGCCGCGTTTCGGACGCCGCCGCATCGCCCGCCCGAAAACCCGCCCGTGCGCGTCCACCTGCGCTTCTTGGACGCCCAGCGCGCCGCGCAGCGCGTCCTCGTAGACGAATTCCACGCCGGTTTTGCCGATGAATTTCGCGCCGCGATAGGCGTCCGCCGCGCCTTCGCGTTTTAATTTTTTCACATCGTCGTCGTTCAGCCGCCCGACATGCCCGATGACATGCCCCGCCGAATCGCCGAGCGGATAGCGGCGCGCCAGCTCCGATTCCAAAACAATTTCGGGGAACAAAAACTGCCATCCCAAAAAATCCGCAATCTCTTGCTCGGAAAGTTTTTCGCGCAGCGTGATGACGCCGCGATACACCCGGCTGCCCCGCGCCTGCGACAATTTTTCCACCGCGTCCCCGGGGATGCGGATGATCCGCCGCAGCGTGTCCAGATTTCCCAGCACGGCGGCGGCGAAATCGGAGCCGACCTTCAGCGAATATACCGTTTCGTTCAACGCCAGCGTCTCGCCGTTGCGGTCGTAAATCAGCCCGCGCGGCGGCTCCACCGGCAGCACCGACAATTGATTGTCGTGCGCCAGACGCGAATAGTATTGAAACCGCTCCACCTGCAAATTGTGCCAGCGCCACGCCAGCAGCCCGCCCGCCGCCGCGACAAACAGCGCGAACAGCCACAGTCGTCCGCGCGACGGCGGGGCGCGTTCACCCATCGCCGCGCAAAAGCCGCGACAAGCGGCGCATCAGCAAGGGCAAAAACAGCCACAGCGCGGCGGCGGCGGCGGACGGCGCGAACAGACGCCAATTGAATTGTTCGCCGAAATGCGACCAGTCGCCGCCTTCCGAAATCTTCAACAGCAGCAGCGCGGTCTGTCCGCAGCCCAGCACGAACAATACATGCACCGCCTGCCCGAACGGACCGAGCAGGGAAAACCGCCCGCGCATCGCGTTCGCCAAAAGCACCACAAACGAATACGCCAGCGCGGTAAATCCCAGCGGCAACTGTCCCGCCAAATCCATCAGTACGCCCAGCGCGACCGCCGCCGCATAGTTGATAATTTGCGGACGGTAAATCACCCAATACACCAGCGCCAAATCCGGAAACAGCGGCTTGACGCGCAGCGCCCATCCCGGCCACGGCAAAAACTCCAACGCCAGCGACAAAAACAACGTAGCGCCAATCAGCGCGAACGGATGCCGCCGCGTATCGGCGTCCCAGCCGGACGAAAACCGCGTCATCAGCGCGTCTCCTCGCGCGGCAAATGCGCGACATAAATCAGCATCGTCCGCCGCCCGTAAAAATCGGACGCCGGCAAAACGGTCGCGCTCAAATAGCGGACGCCGCGCGACACCTCCGCCACTTCGCCCACCGGATAGCCGTCCGGAAACACGCCGCCGTCGGCGATCAATTCGTCGCCGGGAAGCAGGTCGGAATCGCCGGGCATGCCGTAAATTTCCATCGTCCCGCCGCCGCCGCGGACGATCGCCAATTGCCCGGTGCGGCGGACGCGCGCGGCGATCCACTGCCGCGAATTGGCCAGCAAATTGACCGCGCTGTTGTCGCCGGCGGCGCGCACCACCTGCCCCACCACGCCCCGTTCGTCCACCACCGTCATTCCCGGCAATACGCCGTCGTTCACGCCGCGGTTGAGATAAATCCGATCCTGCAGCTGCGAAGTTTCCTGCCGGATGTCGGCGGCGATCCATTCGCCGGGCAGCCGCTCCTTCAAGGCGAGCAGCGCGCGCAACTCCCGGTTCTGGGCGACGAAAAAATCCAGGGAACTGATGCGGACGGACTGTTTCAGCAATTTTTCCTCCAATGTCTGTTTTTCCTCCAACAAAAGGGCGCGTCCGCGAAAATAATCGCGGACGGCCTCCGTCGCGCGGGACGGCAGCGCCCCGGCGAAACGAAACGGCGACAGCAAAAGCGACATCTGTCCGCGCAAAGGATCAAACAAATTCAACCCCAGATCGGCGGCGATCAGCGACGCCGAAAACGCCGCCGCCGCCAGAAACCGCAACACTCCGCGCCAGTCGGTCATCGCGCCGGCCGCGCCCCCGGCATCAGGAGAAAATGGCGAACATATTGCGGTCGAGATATTGCAAAGACACGCCGCAGCCGCGCGCCACGCAGATCAGCGGATCGTCCGCCAGATTGACCGGCACGCCGGTTTCGTCCTCTATCCGCCTGCCGAGTCCGGGAATCAGCCCGCCGCCGCCGGTCAGCGACATCCCGCGCTCGGAAATGTCCGCCGACAATTCGGGCGGCACATTTTCCAGCGCCACCCGCACCGCCTTCACCACTTCGTTGATGCACGGCGTAATCGCCTCGTAGATATGTTCGGAGTTCAGCGTAAACTGGCGCGGCACCCCTTCGGAAACTTTCTGCCCGCTCACCCGCACCTCTTTTTTCTCCGTCTCAAACAGCGACGGATGGGCGACCGCGATTTGTTTTTTCACCCGCTCGCCGGTCGACTCGCCGATTGCGATGCCGAATTTGTGGCGGATGTACTCTATCACCGCCGTATCAATTTTGTCGCCGCCGACCGCCAGCGAGCGGCTGTATACCATCCCGCCCAGCGAAATGACGCCGATTTCGGCGGTGCCGCCGCCGATGTCCAGCACCATCGAACCGACCGGCTCGTTGACCGGCAACTCGCAGCCCAGCGCCGCCGCCATCGGCTCCTCCAGCAAATACACCTTGGTCGCCCCGGCGGCGAGAACCGATTCGCGGATCGCCCGCCGGTCCACCGGCGTGGAGGAAGTCGGCACGCAAATGACGATGCGCGGACCGGGGGTGAGAAACCGCGCGCCATGCACCTTCTTAATAAAATGATTGAGCATCTGCTCGGTGATGCGGTAGTCGGCGATGACGCCGTCCTTCATCGGGCGGATGACGTTGATGTTGCCCGGCGCGCGCCCCAGCATCTGCTTGGCGCTCTGCCCGACCTCCAAAATTTGCGGCTGGTTGCCGCGCATATCCACCGCCACCACCGACGGCTCGTTCAGCACGATGCCCTGCCGCGTCACATAAATAATCGTATTGGCGGTGCCCAGGTCGATCGCCATATCCACGGACATCCACTGCCGGAATAATTTCAACATTCTTTGTGTTTCGCTCCGATAAAAAAAATCCGCCGCGCGCCGCGCCGCATTTACATAACGCGCCATTATACACCGTTTCCCCGCGCGTCCGCAATTCCGCCGCGGATAAGATTGTTATAATTGCGTAATGGCGAAATTTTTCCGCATGCCCGATCATATTTCCGACCTGCCGCCGCCGGCGGCGGCGCGTTTGGAGCGCGCCCGCCGCGCCGCGCTGGATTTTCTGCTGGCGCACGACTACGCGCTGCACATTCCGGCGCTGGCGGAATACGCCGAGACGCTGGGCGGCGGCGACGAAACTTTGCAGTTGGATATTTTTAAGATGACCGACACTTTGTCCGGACGGACGCTCGGCATCCGCGCCGACCACACGCCGCAGACCGCGCGTTTTGACGCCGCCCGCGGCGGGGACGCGCCGCGCCGCCTGTGCTATTGCGGTCCGGCGCTGCGCACCCGCCCGCCGCAGCCGTGGAAGCGGCGCGAAATTATGCAGCTCGGCGCGGAGATTTTCAATCTGCCGCCGCCCGCCGCGGAATGGGAAATTATCCGTCTGGCGGCGGGCGCGCTGGCGGCGGCGGGAATACGCGACATCGCGATAGACATCGGACACGCCGGACTGGTTAATTTGCTGCTGGGCGGTTTCGCGCCCGCCCGCCGCGCCGCGCTGTGCCGCCATGTCGCGCGGCGCGACGTCGCGGTGCTGCAAGAAAAAGCCGGGGACGCCGCGAAACCGCTCGCCGATTTGCTGCGGGCGGACGGCGAAGACGCGGCGGAAGAGGCGCGGCGGATTGTCGCCGCCGCCGGAATGGACGCCGGCGCGATGCCGGACGAGTTGGCGGAAATCGCCGCGCTGCTGCGGGCGGAGGGATTTGACGTGCGGATTAATTTCGCCGAAATCGGCGGCTACGGCTATCACACCGGCGCGGCGTTTTCCATTTACGGCGATTCTTTTCTCGCCGCGCGGGGCGGACGTTACGACCGTCCCGGTTTTCGTCCGGCGGCGGGGTTTGGCGTTGATTTGCGCGAAATCGTGGCGCATCTTCCGCCCGCCGAAGAACCGCCGCCGGCGGTGGCGTGCCGTCCGGCGGCGCGCGACCCGTCGTGGCGGGAGGCGGTCGCCGGTTTGCGCGAACAAAACCGTCGTCTGCGTTTCACCGCCGCGGACGAGACGCCGCCGCCGCCGTTTCTCGAAAAAATCGGCGGCGCGTGGAAGGTGCGCGAATCGTGACCGCGCTCGCGGTCGTCGGACTGCAGTGGGGGGACGAAGGCAAGGGCAAAATCGTGGACTATCTCGCCGGCGGCGCGATGCATGTCGCGCGGTTTCAGGGCGGACACAACGCCGGGCATACGCTCGTCGTAAACGGCGAAAAAACCGCGCTGCATTTGCTGCCGTCCGGCGTCCTGCATCCCGGCGCGAAGTGCTATATCGGCGGCGGAGTCGTCGTCTCGCCGGCGGCGTTTTTGGAAGAAACGGCGACGCTCGCCGCAAAAGGAATCGCGCTGCGCGGACGTTTATTCGTCGCCGATTCGGCGGCGCTGGTGCTGCCGCATCACGTGCTTTTGGACCGGCGGCGCGAAACCGGCGCGAATACTATCGGCACGACGCTGCTCGGCATCGGTCCCGCGCACGAGGACAAAACGGCGCGGCGGGCGATTCGCATTTATGATTTATACAACGGCGAGGGGCGCGAAAAATTGCAAAACAACATCGCGCTGTATTCCGAATGGCTCGGCGAAACGCTGGACGCGGACGCCGTCTGGGAAGATTTGCGGCGGCGGGCGGCGGAGTTGCGTCCTTTCGTATGCGGCGACATCGGCGCGCGACTGGCGGCGGCGCGCGCGCGCGGCGAAACCGTTTTGCTGGAAGGCGCGCAGGCGGTGATGTTGGATATTGAGCAGGGCACGTATCCTTTCGTCACTTCGGCGCAGTGTCTGCCGGCGGCGGCGGCGGGCGGGCTGGGCGCGGAGTTGTCGCCGGCGGTGCTGGGCGTCAGCAAGGCGTACGCCACCCGCGTCGGCAACGGGCCGTTTCCCACCGAATTGCGGGACGACGACGCCGGACGGCGTCTTTCGCGGGTCGGCGAAGAATTCGGCGCGACCACCGGACGCTGTCGCCGCTGCGGCTGGCTGGATATTCCGATGCTGCGCCACGCGATTCTGGTCGGCGGCTGCCGCCGTCTCGCGCTAACGAAACTGGATGTGCTGGACGATTTTGACGAAATTCCGCTGTGCGTAAATTACGATTTGGACGGCGCCATCGTCGCTTCGCCGCCCGCCGATCCTTGCGCGCTCGCGCGCTGCCGTCCGATTTACGAAACGCTGCCCGGCTGGCGGGGGCGGCGCGCCGCCGGAATCCGCGACGATTCGCAACTGCCGCCCGCCGCCCGCCGCTACATCGGGCGCATCGAGGAATTGACCGGCGCGTCCGCGGAGGTGATTTCCACCGGCGCCGCCCGCGACGACACCATCGTCCGCCGCGATCCGTTCGGCGAATAAACGCCGCGGCGGTTCGGACGAATCGCCCGCGTCCGTCCGCTTTCGTTTTAATGTTTTTAATGTTCAACAAAACCGGGAAACCAAAACATCGGCGGCGAATACGCGTTATTTTTGCATTATTTTCGTTTGACAGCGAAATATATTGTCGTCCGCAAAAATCCGCAAAAACAATTTCGTGCGCGCGCAAATATAAAATATAACCTGCAGGGCGTAAAAACAAAAACGGCGGCGTTGCGAATTTTTGTATTACAAAAACGCATATAAGAAATGTCTATAACCGCCGCTCGCGGTTTATACTTTGTTATGCCTTCGTCCGTCGTCGCATTAGTGCTGGTCGCCGCGATTTGTCATGCGGTTTGGAACGCGATTCTAAAATCGCAGCATGATCAGTTCGCGGGAATGTTCGCGCAGTTGGCGGCGGCGGGAATGCTGGCCGCGGCGGGCGCGGCGTGGTACGGACCGCCGCCGCGCGAGGCGTGGATTTGGCTGGCGGCGGGCGCCGCGCCGCGCCTGTGTTATTACTTTTTTTTGGCGGCGACTTACCGCCGCGGCGACATTTCCGTTTTGTATCCGATGCTGCGCGGGGCGGCGCCGCCGCTCGCCGCGGCGGGCGGTTTTTTGCTGCTGCACGAGACGCCGCCGCTTCTGGCGGCGTGCGGAATCGGAATCGTCTCCGCCGGCATTTTTGTAATGGCGCGAACACGCGGCGCGAACGCGGGCGCGATCGGATTCGCGCTCGCGACCGCGCTGTGCATCGCGTCCTATTCGCTGGCGGACGCGAAGGGCGCGCGCGTCTCCGGCGATTCGGTGCAGTATGTCTTTTGGGCGATGCTGCTGGACTCGGCGTGTTTTATGCCGCTGATGCTGCTCGGCGGACGGCGGCGGCTGCGCGCGTTGTCGCCGCGAAAGTGGGCGGCGGGCGCGGTCGGCGGCGCGCTTTCGGTCGCCGCCTACGGGCTGGTGTTGTACGCCTACACGGTCGCGCATGTCGGAATGGTGGCGGCGTTGCGCGAAACTTCGGTGGTGTTCGGCGTACTCGTCGGAATGTTTTTTTTGGGCGAGAAAAAATCCGCGGCGCGAATCACCGGCGCAATCGTCATCGCCGCCGGCGCGGCGTTAATCGCGGTTTCATAACCCCCCCCTCTTAATTCCATTCCTACGAAATCAAGGGAAAGAGACCGTCCCATTCCTGCGAAGGCAGGAATCTCCGCGCCGAAGGCGCAAATTGTAAAAGGGGTACAATTACCCGCCGCTTTGCGGCGGCGGAGATTCCTGCCTTCGCAGGAATGGGACGAAAAAAAGAGATTCCGGCTTTCGCCGGAATGGTGTATTTTATATTTTCGGGTACCGCCGGATTCGGCATTGTCCGCAAAAACAAAAAGTGCCGCCATTCCGGCGAAAGCCGGAATCTCTTTCGCCGAAGGCGAATCGCCGTTTGCGCTTGCGCGCAATTAAAACCGCCGCACCGCCGACAAACCGAAGCGGGCGTTGTCGCCGAACTCGTCCGCCGATTCCCAACGGAATCCCGCCGAGGGCGAAATCGTCCAGCGGTTGTAGCGGAGGACGCCCTCCAAATTCAACGAATTCGCCGTCTCCGATTCTTGCTCCGCATAACGAGAATGCCGCAAGCGATACGTCGGCGACAACCGCCAAATTCCGCCTTTGTAATCCGCCGACAACGAAAAATCGTAATCCGATTCCTCGTTCCGCACCACCTCCGAAAACGACGCCGTCCAAAAATCGGCGGAATACTCGCCCCCCGATTCATAACGAAAATCGCCGAAGTCGCCGTTGGAATTCGCCTGTCCGGCTTTCCAATACAAATGCAAATCTTCGTTGCGAAAATCCAAGCGCCCGCCATAACGATACGAATATCCGCCCTCGGTCACGGAATAACCGTAATCGGGCGAAAAGTTAAACAGTCCGCCGATGTCGCCGTCATAATAATGCCACGCGTACAAGTACACGAGAACTCCCAAACCCGCCCCAACGCCGAGCGCATGCTGTCCGCTATTCTTGGCGGCGGGAGCGGCAGCCGTATCATCGCCGCTACCGTCGCCGGGGTCGGGCGGAGGCGGAGGCGCAAATTGGGGAACGGGATCTCCGCCAAATGAAACTGCGCCCGTGTCGTCAACCGTCAGCCGATCCGTACTTGCGTCAAATCCCGTCGGCGGTTTGATCGGAAATCCTCTATTGAGGAACAATCCCGAAGCACCGCCGCAAAGCGGATCGGCGGCGGTGGCGGTGGCGCCGCCGTTCGCGCGTATTACGCAGTTATTGTTGTCGCCCGTCCGAATCTGCAGCGGCACCAAACCGCCTCCCGCCGGAGCGGGGTCGGAGGGTCTTTCGTACGGAATCGCGCACAACTCGGCGACAATTTCCGCCGGAGTGGCGGAAGAATCCAATTCGTACGCGACCGCCCAATTTCCGGCGTTCTCGTTTTCGCAGTTGTCCGTCGTATACAAACTGCTGACCGGGGCGGCAAAATCCACGCAGTACATTTCGTCTTCAAGCATCACCGAATCGACGGGGCATTCGCATCTGTCGTTGATCGCCTCCGAACCGGCCATTACCATTTGGCAGGCGGCGGTAGTAAACAGGCAGCCGGTATTGTCGGCGTTCGCGCCCATTCCCGCCTCCACCATACCGCACGATTCATCGGTATAAGTGCAGTCGTCGCCGGCGGAGTTGCTGGTCGCCCCGACAAACGCACCGCTACACGATGCGGGAGTAAAATCGCAGCCGTCCGTTCCGGAGTTTATGACGCCGCCGATTCCGCTGCACGATCCGGCGGTGAAGATGCATTCGTTCCCGGCGGTGTTCGGTTCGGAACCGGACATCATCGCTTCGCAATCGGGATCAGTCAGCCGATCCATGCACATAGTTCCGGCGGTGTTTTCCACCTCCGGATCTGTGCAACTCAACTTGCAAATCAAATCGTCGCCGTCGGGGGCCATATCGGCGGCGGCATCGCACACCACGCCGACAAAACCGACGTTGTCCGGAGCCGGAGTCGTCGTCGTGATACCGTTTTCGTTAATAAAAAACTGCCCCGCCGCAAGGTCGCTCGCCGTCCCCACGCCCACGCTGACGAACATCGTCAAACCGGGCGGATTTTCGCCGTTGACATAGCCCCGCACGACTTCCGGCGGAGGACTTTCTATGAAAGATCCAACAATGCGCATTAAATCGCCCGGCGCAAGTGTAACAGCGGCCGGCCCCGAAAGGAAGACGGGCAATCTGTCGGCGTTTATGCTCTGCGCCTGATGTCTCAAAGTTCCGTCCGGATTGAGCAAATGAAAGTAAATATAAGGAACACCGGCGTTCACATTCATCGACACCCGGCGGAGAATCGTGCTGATATTGCCGTTCAGATTTACATTCACCGGAACGCCGGCCGCGTTATCAATATCCACTCCGCCGGAGGACGGGGCGAAAACCGCCATCGTCGCCTGCTGCGCGTTCGCCGCCGAATTCAGTCCCAAAGCCGCCGCAAACAAAACGCCGACGGCGGCGAGACGGACGATTATCCGCCGCCGAACATCTCCGCGCGACGGGCGATCAAACATCGCCCCCCCCCCCCCCTTGAACCGGCGCAGGAATGGCGTTAAACGCGCCATACACCGCCCATAACGGGCGGGAAAGAGAAAAAATGAAGTTTTTCATAAAAAAGCCCCTTTTGCTGTAAAAAACGCCGTACACGCCAATCTCCCAGATCGCCGCCCCGACGCCCTCCGATGCATAGTATACCACGAGAATTCTCCAAAAGTGCAACTTTTTTTCGCCGAATGTAAAAAAAATTTCGTCCGGCGCGATTTTTTTCCGTCCGCCTTCGGCAAATGAGATTCCCGCGTTCGCGGGAATGGGATTAAAGAGATTCCGGCTTTCGCCGGAATGGCGGTACTTTTTGTCTTTGCGGACAATACCGAATTCGGCGGTATCCGAAAATATAAAATACACCATTCCGGCGAAAGCCGGAATCTCTTTCGCCGAAGGCGAAACCGCTATTTCCGCGATTCTCGCCTCTCCCACCCGTCCCATTCCTGCGAAGGCAGGAATCTCCGCCGCCGCAAAGCGGCGGGAAATTGTAAACGCCTTCGGCGACAGTTTGCGCCTTTCGGCGCGGAGATTCCTGCCTTCGCAGGAATGGGACGGGTGGTGTACTTTGGACTTTGCGGCAATACCGAATTCGGCGGTATCCGAAAATATAAAATACACCATTCCGGCGAAAGCCGGAATCTCTTTAATCCCATTCCCGCGAACGCGGGAATCTCATTCGCCGCAAGGCGAATCCGCCGCTTGGGCGGGCGGCGGCGGGGCGGGCGGTTATATGTCGGGGGACGCCTCTATCTCCTGTTCCGCCTCCACTTCGCCCCGCGCGTTTTCCACGACCAGGCGCAGTTTCGCAATTTCGGCGGCGGACGGCAGCGCGACCGTCTGTTCTATTTCGCCGTAGCCGTCGAATTCCAGCGGCGCGTTTCCCGACGCCGGGACGCGCACCAGGCGCGATTCGCCGTCTTCGCGCGCTACCGCCTCGAAATAATATCCGCCCGAAAACTCCGTCCGCGGAAAAATCAGCACCGCCGAAAAACGCCGATGATCGGGGTGAAAATCCGGCGTCTCCTCCAACGCATACACATTCAGCGACGGCTGCGATTCCGCCCCCAGCACGCGGCGGTAAAAAATCGCCTCCTCGCGCCGCCGCAAACTCTCGGCGGTCAATTCCTCTATCCGCCCGCGCAGACGGGACGCGGTTTTTTCGCCCAGCGTCGACGCCAGACGCAGGCGGCGGATTTCGCCGTCCGCATTCTCGCGCGCCGCCGCCAATTCGCGCACGTCGGCGCGCAAACTTTCCATCCCGCCGCGCAGACGGCGATACTCCTCCTCCGGATGCCATCTGCCGATTGCGAACGCCAAAATCGCCCCCCCCCCCGCGAAAAACAACGCGCGCCGCAGCGCGACCGGCTTGTCCCGATTCCGCCGCCACCATTCCAGCAGCCGCTCCGCCGCGGGCGTCATCGCAACCGCCGCGCGCCGTCCAGCCCCGCCGCCTCCGGCAGACCGAAACGGATGTTCATATTTTGCACCGCCTGTCCCGCCGCGCCCTTTTGCAGATTGTCCAGCGCCACCAAAATTAATCCCAAATCGGGGCGCAAATTGCGCGCCGAAATTTGCGCGCGATTCGTCCGCGCCACCTGCGCCA
>JBPCXA010000201.1:0-13745 GCA_051008975.1 Gammaproteobacteria bacterium | reverse complement strand
GTTGGAGTTTGATTTATGCTGGTGATTCGGATGTCCCGCGGGGGGGCGAAAAAACGCCCGTTTTATCATATTGTCGTCGCCGACCGGCGGCGTCCGCGCGACGGGCGGTTTGTGGAGCGCATCGGATTCGCCAATCCGGTCGCCGCCGGCAAAGCCGCGCCCGCGAACATTGATTTGGAGCGGTTCGCGCACTGGGTCGGAGTCGGCGCGAAACCCTCCGCCACCGTCGCCCGTTTGGCGCGCGTCCAACGCGCCGCCGCGCAAAACGACGGCTGAAACGACGGCGACGGTGGCGGCCGCTTCCGGCCGCGATTCCGATTCCGCGCGCGTTTTGGTCGGGCGATTCGGCGCGCCGTTCGGTGTACGCGGCTGGCTGCGGATTGTCAGTTTCGGCGGCGATACTTTTTTGCAAAACAAGGAATGGTGGTGCGCGCCGCGTACCTGCGATCTTTCGGCGCAGTCGTGGCGGACGATGCAAGTGGACAATGTCCGCCCGCTGCGCGGCGGGGCGTTCGCCGCCAAACTGCGGACGATTGACGGGCGCGAGGACGCCGCCAAATGGACGAACGGCGGCATCGCCGTCGGGCGCGAAAGTTTGCCGCGCCTCTCCGCCGAAGACGGATATTATTGGCGCGATTTAATCGGATTGCGCGCGCTGGATATGGACGGCGGCGTACTCGGCGAGGTTTCCGGGCTGTTTCGCACCGGCGCGCACGATGTTTTGCGAATCGCGCCCGCGGACGGCGGCGCCGAAATTCTGGCGCCGTTCGTGAGCGAGTATGTATTAAAAACCGACCGCGCCGCCGGGGAAATCCGTCTGCATTGGCGGCGGGAATGGTGATGCGGTTTGACATCGTCAGCGTTTTGCCGGAAATCTTCGGCGGTTTTTTGCGATACGGCGTCTGCGGGCGGGCGCTGCAAAACGGCGCGGCGCGCGCCGAATTTTGGAATCCCCGCGATTACGCCGAAGACAAACATCGGACGACCGACGACCGTCCGTTCGGCGGCGGCAGCGGAATGGTGCTGACGGCTCCGCCGCTGGCGGCGGCGATTGACGCGGCGAAAAAACAAAACGGCGGCGAGGTGATTTATCTCGCGCCGCGCGGCGAAATGCTGGACGATTCTTTGGCGCGGCGTTTCGCGGCGCGGGAGGGCGCGATTTTGCTGTGCGGGCGCTATCGCGGCGTGGACGAAAGGGTGGTGGAATCGCGCGTGTCGCGCTGCATTTCGGTCGGCGATTATGTGTTGTCCGGCGGCGAAGTCGCCGCGATGGCGCTGATGGAGGCGGTGTTGCGGCATTGTCCGGGCGTGCTGGGAAACGCAGATTCCGCCGCCGAAGAATCGTTTTGCGGCGGCGACGGATTGCTGGACGCGCCGTGCTATACGCGTCCGGCGGTGTGGGAAAATCGCGCCGCGCCGGCGGAATTATTGTCCGGCGATCATTCCGCGGCGCGGCGGTGGCGGCGGAATGCGGCGGAAAATCTCACCCGCGAATGTCGCCCCGATTTGTCGGCGCGCGCAAAAAAAACATCCGCGTAAAAACGCGAAAAACGCGCGATAAAATTCTCCCGTTTCGCCGCCGGCGGTTTTGTGATTTATAATTGCGGGCGGAGAAGTACCGAAGCGGTCATAACGGCGCTGACTCGAAATCAGATGGTCGGGGAAACCCGGCGCGCGGGTTCGAATCCCGCCTTCTCCGCCGCCGTTAAATTTACGAATCGCCGCCGGGGCGCCGCGATTCCGGTTTCGTGCGGTTGTCGCGCGGCTCGCGGTGTTCACGGGGTTGCCGCGGTTTTGTCCATCGCGGTTTGTCGCGCGTAAAACTTCCGCCCTTGCCGCCGTGTTTTTCCGGAAATTTATCGCGCGCAAAACTTCCGCCTTTGCCGCCGTGTTTTTCCGGAAATTTGTCGCGCGTAAAACTTCCGCTTTTGCCGCCGTATTTTTCCGGAAATTTGTCGCGCATAAAACTTCCGCTTTTGCCGCCGTGTTTTTCTAAAAGACGGACGTCGGTGATGCGCATACTTTTGTCGACCGCTTTGAGCATATCGTAAATCGTCAACAGCCCCGCCTGCACGGCGACGAGCGCCTCCATTTCCACGCCGGTTTTCGCCGTGGCGGCGACCGTTGCCTCGCAGATGACGGCGCGTTTTGTTTCGTCGGTCTTGAAACTTACGCGCACCGATTCCAGCGGCAGAATGTGGCACAGCGGAATCCATTCGGCGGTTCTTTTGGCGGCGGAAATCGCGGCGACCCGCGCGACCGCGAAAACATCGCCTTTCGGGGCTTGCCCGCCGCCGTCCTCGCGCGCAAGGGCGAACGCCTCCTCCGACATATAAATTCGCCCGGCGGCGATTGCGGTGCGGCGGGACGGCGTCTTGCCGCCGACATCCACCATCCGCGCCCGCCCGCGCGAATCCAAATGCGTCGGGGAAGACGGCGTTTTCGCCGAAGTTTTGGAATGCGATTTTGTATTGTGATGGTTCATTTTTTCTCCCGCGCGAACGTCGTTTTTAACGGCGCAACGGCAATTATAACGCCGCATTCGCCGCAAAAAAAGGGCGACAACCGCCGCCCTTTTTTATTCCCGCACCGCTTTGCTGTTCGCGGTGGTTATTCGCCGTATTTGCGATAGTGTTCCCGCCTTTGTTGTTCAAAGGTACTTACCGCCCGCGCCGCGTGTTCGCGACAAGCCGTAGAACCCGATTGCAGACACTGTTGCTGTGCGCGAATAGCGTCATTAAGATTCTGTTCAATCTCTCTCACCCCGCCAGAGGAAGAAGTAGAAACGCCACCACCGGTGGTAGAATAACCATCATCAAGCCATTCCATAAGTACCACAAGAACAGGCGGAATAATCAGTAGCGCAACCCAAATTTTCATAGAGTTTCCCTTTTGGATTTCGCCGCATTTCGGGCGTGGGCGCATTTTAGCAGATTTCCGAAAACAAAACACGCCATTCCGGCGAAAGCCGGAATCTCCTTTGCGCGAAGCGCAAACGGCGGATTCGCCTTGCGGCGAATGGAGATTCCGGTCCCCGCGTTCGCGAGGATAAACTTTCGCCGGAATGGCGGCGTGGGTGTACTTTGGGCGGCGGCGAAGTGATATAATGGCGGCGATGAAATGCCGATGCGGTCATTTGGCGGAAATATTCCGCGCCGCCGCCGACGGGCGGATGACGCGGCGGAATTTTATGCGGCGGGTCGCGGCGGCGGGGCTGGCTTTTGCGCCGGCGGTCGCGGGCGGCGCGGCGTCCGGCGGATTCAAAAAGGTCTCCGCGCGCGAATTTTTTCCGACCAGCGAAATGCCCGGCGCGGTGCGCGAGCGGCTGGCGAATCGCCTGCTGGGACGGCTGCGCATCACCGACGCGGCGTTTGACGATTATTATCGGCGGGTCGTTTCCGAACTCGCGCCCGAAGACGATTTTCTCGTCGTCACCGCGGCCAGCGACGACGTGAACGCCTTCGCCCATTACGGCGGCGTCGTCGTAATGATGCGCGGAATGTGGAATTTCGCCGGGGAGGAGGACGCGCTGCTCGGCATCGTCGCGCACGAAATGGGGCATGTCAAACTCAATCATTTCGAGAGACGGCGCAAACTTAACGAAAAAATTTCGGCGCTCAGCGTCCCGCTTCTCATCGCCGGGCTGCTCGCCGGCTCGTCCGAAGTGCGCGAGAGCATCATCGTCGGCGGCAGCGGCATCATCACCGGACAAATTTACGGGCATTCGCGCGAATTGGAACACGAGGCGGACGTCGTCGGGCTGAAACTTTTGACCGGCACCGGGCGGGACGGGCGGCGGCTGTCGTCTTTGCTGGGGCGTCTCGCCGGGGCCGACAACGAATATATTTCCACCCATCCGGCGCCGCGCCGCCGCGCCGCCTATATCAAGGACCGCCTGCTCGGAATACGGGAATTCGCGCCGTCCGACAGTTTGGATTTTTTGATTTTGCGCGAAAAACTCGCCGCCGCCGGGGGCGGCACCCCGGAATTCGTCGCGCAAAAACGGCGCGAATTGGCGTCCGCCTCCGGCGACGGCAAAACCGCCCTGCGCCTCGGCGTGATGCTGGCGGCGGCGGCGTTGCGCGACAAAACTTCCGCGGACGAAATGGAATCCGCGCTCGCCGAAGAAACGCATCCGTTCATCGTCGCCGCCCGCGCCGATTATGTCGGACGCGGCGGCGCGCACGACCGCGCGGCGGCGATGCTGGAATCCGCCCGCATCGCGCATCCGGATTCGGCGGCGCTGGCGGCGGGATATGTGGCGGCGTTGCGGCGCGCCGGAAAACACCGCGCACTTCTGGCGGCGCACGAAGAAATGCCGGAAAAATTCGCCGAACGCCCGGATATTTTGCGCGAAGCGTCCCAGTCCGCGTCCGCAATCGGGCGGAATGCGGAGGCGAATTTGCTGCTGGCGCGCGCGCACATCGCCGCCGGCGCCTTCGAACTCGCCGGGCGGCAGTTGGAAATCGCCGGTAAATTTAAGATGAGCACCAAAATGCTGGTGCGTTCCAACCGGATGCAAAACAGCGTCAAGCGCGAACTCGCCGCGCTGTCCAAAAACGCCTGATCTGGAATGAGATTCCGGTCCCCGCGTTCGCGAGGATAAACTTTCGCCGGAATGGCGTATTTTAATTAGGAGGTTAAAAGTACCGCCATATGTTAAAAGTGCCGCCATTCCGGCGAAAGCCGGAATCTCTTTGCGCCGTAGGCGCAAAATCCCGCCTCCCGTCGCCGCCCGACATCCCATTCCCACCACCCGTCCCATTCCTGCGAAGGCAGGAATCTCCGCGCCGAAAGGCGCAAACTGTCGCCGAAGGCGTATAAACGTACAATTACCCGCCGCTTTGCGGCGGCGGAGATTCCTGCCTTCGCAGGAATGGGACGGAGGGGCGAAAATAGCGAAAATGGCGAAATTTCCGCAAAAAATTCGCCCCGAAAAAATTTTGCAAAAAATTTGGAAATTCGGCTTTTTTTACCCCGTTCTCTGATAAAATCCAATTTTTATTGCCATTAAAAGGAGCGTTCCCCGATGAAAATCACTGCCCCCCCCCCCCCCTTGTGACTCGTTAATTTTACGGGTTTTTTGCGCTTTCGCCGTGTTTTTTGCGGCGATTTTGGCGAGCGTTGCCGTCGCGCACCACGATAATCCCGATGCGGCGGGCAACACGGAAATCCGCTGCCCCGAAGGACAGTATGACAGCCGCCCCGCCTTTCCCGCTCATTCTTTGGATGGCGTCGTCTGCCTGAATATTCCCTCCGCCGCCGCCATCAACACGGGGACGGACTTGCCCGGTGTCGTAATTGTTTCGTGGGTGGAAGCTGTGCCCGACATCTCCGATGTGGATTTGGTGATTATCAATCGCTCCGGTGTCCCCGCCGTCTATGCGGGCGGGGCGGATTCTGAACAATATCTGGTTCCCAAACAGGCGGGGCCGACTTTGTTTTTGCGCAATTTTGCGGGGACGCTGACGGTGCCGCCGGGTATGCAGGGGACGCTCGAAGTCACGCTGGTTGCGAGTAGTTTTACCGGTAACTTGGCGAACATCGCCTTTTGGTCGCAGCCGGAAATGCCTGCGGCGACGGGCGGCGGCGGCGGCGGCGAAAATACCGGCGGAGAAACGGAAACGGCTGCGGTCGGCGACAACGACAGCAAAGCCCGGGATTTGGCGGTTATCGGCTTGGGCGTGGGCGTTGTCGGATTTATGGCGGCATACCTTTCGGGCGGCGATTTTTCATTGTTCAATTTCGCTCCCGATTATGGATACTCGCTGACGGAAAGCGGCTACGCGTACAATGTCGGCGGTCGCCTGAATTTCCGCAAAGACGGCTGGCATCTGTACTACGCCGCCGGACAAGGAACCGCGAACGGCGAATTCGGCGATTTCCGCTACGAAAGCGGCGGCAAATACACCGCTGATTTTTGGGCGGCGGCGTTTTCCGAAACGGTGCAGGGCGAAACCGCCGATTATCGCTTTTCGCTTTCGGCGGATTACCACGGCGGAATTTGGAAAGTATCGCCGACGTACCGTCTACATTCACATTTTGCCGAGGCGGAATTTGAGACGCAAAATTCGCTGAATTTGCAGGGCGAGTTGCTGTGGAATCGCTGGACGATTTCGCCGTCCGCCGGATTCCGTTGGGAATCGGCGGACGAGTTCGGCGACAACGCGAGATTCAATTTGTCGGCGGTGCGGCGGTTTTAGGGGGGAGATTTCTGCTACGCAGGAAAGAGATTCCGGCTTTCGCCGGAATGGTGTTTTTTATATTTTCGGATACCGTCGAATTCGGTATTGTCCGCAAAGAAAAAAAGCACCGCCATTCCGGCGAAAGCCGGAATCTCTTTGCGCGAAAGCGCAAACGGATTCGCCTTGCGGCGAATGAGATTCCCGCGTTCGCGGGAATGGGACGGTGTGGTGCAAGAATGGGACGAGTGGCAGGAATGGGATAAAGATGGAAAAAAAGGACGGCGAAAGTCGCTTTTGCGGGGTGGGCGAACTTTGCGGCGGGCGGAATTCGGCGGGGGCGCAGATTATGCGTCGCGGAGTGCGCGGATAATTTGGCGGGGCAGGGCGGGGCCTTGATAAATTAGTCCGGTGTAAATTTGCACCAAATCGGCGCCGGCCTGCATTCGTTGTTTCGCATCTTCGCCGTTCATAACGCCGCCGACGCCGATAATCGCCGTTTTTTCGGGCAGCAAGGCGCGCAGACGGCGCGTCATTTCCAGCGCGCGCGCCGCCAGCGGAGCGCCAGACAATCCGCCGTTTTCGGTCGCGCGCGGCAGGGCGGCGACTTCCGGCGGGCGGGAAATTGTCGTGTTGCAGGCGACGACGCCGTCCATTTTCGCCGCGGCGATTTCTTCGGCGGCGGCGGATAATTCTTTGTCGTCCATATCCGGCGAAAGTTTCACCGCCAGCGGCGCGCGCCGCCCGCGTTTTTCCGCCAATTCGTCGCGGCGGCGGACGACCGAATCCAGCAATTTCCGCAGCGTCCGCGGCGTCTGCAAATCGCGCAAACCGGGCGTGTTGGGGGAGGAAATGTTGATCGTAAAAAAATCGCCGCTTTCGTACAAAGTTTCCAAAACGCGCGCATAATCTTCGGCGGCGTTTTGCGGCGGCGTTTCGGCGTTTTTGCCGAGATTAATTCCCAGCACAAAACGGCGTTTGCGAAGGATTCTTAAATTCCTTTCCGCCGCGAGCATTCCGCAGTTATTAAATCCCATCCGATTAATCAGCGCGCGCGCGCGCGGCAGACGAAAAATGCGCGGCGGCGGATTTCCCGTTTGCGGCAGCGGCGTAATCGCGCCCGATTCTATAAAACCGAATCCCAGAGACGCCAGCGCGGCGGCGGAATCCGCGTTTTTGTCGAAACCCGCCGCCAATCCGAGCGGATTCGGAAATTGCAAACCCATCGCCGCAACCGGCATTTGCGGCGGCGCATATTCCGCCGCCGCCGCGCAAAATCGCAGAACCGATACGGCGGCGCGATGGGCGGTTTCGGGCGGCAGCGCGAACAACAGCGGCCGCAAAAGTTTATACGGCGCGGCGGGCATCTATGACGAGGGCGATTGTTTTGATGATGGACGCCAGCGGAATCGCAAAAAATACGCCCCACAGCCCCCACAAATTTCCGAAGAAAATTATCGCCGTAAAAATCGCCACCGGATGCAGTTTTACCACCTCCGAAAACAGCAGCGGCACCAGCACCTGTCCGTCCAGCACCTGAATGACGGTGTATAAGCCGACAATCCACCAGAATTCCGGCGACGCGCCGAATTGAATATACGCCAGCGCCAGCACCGGAAAAGTGACCGCAATCGCGCCGACAAACGGGACGAAAACCGACAATCCGATGAGCGCCGCCAGCGAAAACGCGTAATTCAAATCCCAAAAGGAAAACGCCGCCCACGACAGCACGCCGATCACCGCCGCCTCTATGAATTTGCCGCGAATGTAGGAGCCGAATTGCGCGTCCATTCCCGCCCATAACTCGCCGAAAATCGGCGTTTTCGGCGAATACCGCTGGATCATGGCGAGCAGCAGCGTCTTGTCTTTCAGCAGAAAAAACACCAGCAGCGGCGTCAGCACCAGATACAAAAACAGCGAAAACACATTCACCGCAATTCCCAGCGAATTGTCCAGCAAAAACTTGCCGGCGGAGGCGACGGCGTCGCCGGCGTCGGCGCGGATTTGCTTTTCTTCCGGCAAAAGTTCGCCGGGCAGATGGGCGTCCACCGCCGCCGCCGCCGCCACCAGCGAGTCCACAATATTCGGCAAATCATTCGCGACGCCGCGCAATTGCAGCGCGAAAAGCGGCAGCAGTCCCAGCAACACCGCCACCGCGGAAACAGTCAGCAGCACGGTTAAGGTCGCGGCGGCGGCGCGCGAAATGCCGCGTTTTTCCAGACGCTGCACGCCGCCTTCCAGCAGATACGCCGCCAGCAGTCCGCCGAACAGCGGCGTAATTTCTCCGGCGAAAAACCACAAAAACAGCAGCAACGCCGCGCCCACGGCCAGCAGTTTGTTGATGTCCGAATTTCTGAAAACGGAGTCCAGCCAGGCGTTGAGTTTTTGCAGCATCGGTCGCGTTCGTGCGCGATTATATCAAATTTCCGCCCGCCGCCGAAATCCGCCGCCGGGGATTTCCGTCGTTTTTTTTGCGCCGCCCGCGAAAATCGCCGCCGCCGAATGCGATAAAAATGTTATAATGCGCATCTTTCGGAGACGCGATGATGAATAAAAATCTTTCCGTGCTGCTGTTGCTTGTCACCGCCGTGTCGGCCGGCGGTTGCGCGCCCGCCGATCATTCCTTTGAAGACGAAGGCGCGTTTGATCCGGTGGAGCCGATTAATCGCGCGGTGTACGGCTTCAACAAAAAGGCGGATTTTTTCCTCCTCCGCCCGGCGGCGAAGACGTACGACAATTTTACCGGCCCGTTTGAAAAGAACCTGGCGGAGAATTTCTTCTCCAATCTCGGCGAACCGAAGAACGTCCTGAATCATATTCTGCAAAAACGCGGCGACGACGCCGCGCGGTCGGCGGCGCGATTCGTGTTTAACAGCGTTTTCGGAATCGGCGGATTGGCGGACATCGCCAATTCTATGGGCGTGAAAGAGCGCGAAACCGGTTTCGGACAGACGATTCGCGCCTACGCCGGCGATCGCGGGGCGTATATCGTGCTGCCGTTTTTGGGGCCGTCCTCGGTCGCGGACGCGCCGGGGGCGGCGGCGGACGGATTTCTTGCCCCGCACGCCTATTTGTCGGCGGATTCCGCGCGCGCGGGAATCGCCGCGACGGAGGCGGTGCATATCCGCGCCGGGCTGCTGGACGACGAATATCTGCTGGAATCCGCCCTGGACGAATACAGTTATGTGCGCGATTTCGCGGAGGAGTTGCGTCGCCGCGATACGCCGTCCGATGTGTGGGGGGAGCCGGACAATGTCTGGGGAAAATGAACCGCATCCGTCGGGGCGTGGCGCAGTCCGGTAGCGCGCCTGGTTTGGGTCCAGGAGGGCGCAAGTTCAAATCTTGCCGCCCCGACCATCGTTGGGAGGCGCCCGTAGCTCAACCGGATGGAGCATCGGCCTTCTAAGCCGGCGGTTGCAGGTTCAAATCCTGCCGGGCGCGCGAATGGTGGCTATAGCTCAGCTGGTAGAGCCCCGGATTGTGGTTCCGGTTGTCGTGGGTTCGAGTCCCATTAGCCACCCCTGTTTTTTATGTATTCCAGACGAAATGCGGCGAGGTAGGAAATGACGGAAACGCGGGAATGGGCGGTTTTTGACCGCGGCGGGTATTTGGCGTGTCTGCCGGTGTGCGGCGAGACGCCGAGTTCGGTCGCCGTCGTCGGCGGCGCGAAGGTGCCGCACAATCGTCTTTGGATGCGGTGCGATTCCGACTGCGCGCCGCTGCTGCCGGAGGCGCGTACGCGCGCCGGACAACTGGATATTGAAACGCTGTGGCGCGCCGCCGCCGGTGATACGCTGGCGCCCGCCGAACTGGCGCGCCGCGCCGGGGCGGAAGATCTGCCCGCCGCTTTGGCGGTGCTGCAGGCGGCTTTGGACAATCCGGCGTATTTCCGCCGCCGCGAGGGACTTCTCGCGCCGGTCGCGGAGGAGGTGTTGAAGCGGGTGCGCGCCTCGCTGCAACGCCGCGCCGAAGAATCCGCCGCCGAAAGCGCGATTTTGGCGCAAATCGGAAAATCCGCCGCGCCGCCGCCGGAAATAATGGACGCGCGCGGCGCGCTGCTGGCGGGCGAGGAAAAAAATACCGCGGTGTTTCGCGCCGCCAAAAAAGCCGCCGGGGGCGAACGATACATTCCCGAATGGCTGGTACAAATCGGCGCCTGCGCCGACGCCCGCGAGTGCTGGGCGCGAATGTTTGACCGCCGCTGGCCGCCGCGCCCGCCGGACGCCGCCCCGTCCGCCGTCCCCGATTTGCCGGAATCGGAGGCGGCGCGCGCGTTCAGCATTGACGAAACCGGTACTTTTGAGGTGGACGACGCGTTCAGCGCGCGCGCGCTGCCCGGCGGCGACTGCGTCGTCGGCATTCACATCGCCGTCCCGGCGCTGGATTTGTCGCTGGTTTCCGGCGGGGAATATTCCGCCCGCCGTCTGACTTCGGTATATTTTCCCGGCGGCGTCAAGCATCCGATGTTGTCGTCTTCGCATATTGACCGCTATTCGCTGCGGGCGGGCGGGCGCCGTCCGGCGCTGTCTTTGTATTGCCGGTTTGACCGCGAAAACGGCGTTCTCGGCGATATGCGGACGCGCGCGGATTCGGTGCAAATCGACAAAAACTTTCGCCCGGAAGATTTTGACGACGGCGCGCCGCAAGAATTCGCCGAAGAATACGAAATTCTGCGCGATTTCGCCGCCCTGCTGCCGCCGCTGCCCGGCGGGGCGCGGACCGAATATCGCATCCAAACTTCGCCGCCGAAAATTGTCGCCGTCGACCGCCCGCAAATCGGAATGCTGGTGGAAAAAATGATGCGCCTGATTAACGCCGAATGGGGACGCCAAATGCGCGGACGCGGCGGACTGTTTCGCGCCGGCGGGGCGCTGTCGCCGCGCGCGGACCCGGAAAATGTTTACGCGTGGGCGTCTTCGCCGCTGCGCCGCTATCCCGATTTGGCGAACCAGCGTCTGCTGCTTTCGCTGCACAATATCGCGCCGCCGCCGTCGATTCATTGGCGGACGGTGGCGCGCGAATATTCGTCCCAGCAGACGCGGGCGCGTCATTTTCAGGATATGATGGAGCGGCACTGGATTTTGCGCGCGCTGTCGGAGCTGCCGCCCGGGACGGAGTTGCGCGCCCGCCGTCTGGAAAAAAACAAGGCGCGGCTGCGCGATTATCCGCTGTCGGGCGCGATCGTCAACGAACCGCGCTATCCGAAACCGCCGCCGGACGAGGAAATCCAAGTGCGTCTCGGCGACATTGATTTTTTCATCCAGCGCGCGCGATTCGAGCGGGTATAAAAATGCGTCCGGGCGCGAACCGTTATGCGGTGGCGGGCGCGCCGGTGCGGCATTCTTTGTCGCCGTGGATTCACGCGCATTTTGCGCGGCGGACGCAGCGAAACGCGGTATATGCGGCGTTCGCGCCGAAAGATTTCGCCGCCTTCGCGCGCGATTTTTTCGCCGGAGGCGGGCGCGGATTGAACATCACCGCGCCGTTTAAGAGGGACGCGCTGCTTTTCGCCGCCCGCGCGAGCGCCTTTGCGCGGCGGGCGGACGCCGCGAATGTGCTGGCTTTGGACGATTCGGGCGCGGTTTCGGCGTACAACACGGACGGCGCGGGGCTGGTGCGGGATTTGACGAATAACTGCGGAATATCTTTGCCGGGGCGGCGGATTTTGCTCGCCGGGGCGGGCGGGGCGGCGCGGGCGGCGGCGATTGCGCTTTCCGAACAAAAGGCGAAAATTGTCGTCGCGGCGCGAAAATCGGCGGCGGCGGAGAGTTTGGCGCGTCTGGTCGGCGGCGAATCGGTCTCTTTGCAGGAATGCGGCGGCGGTTATGATTTGGTGATTAACGCGATTCCCGGCGCAAAAGACGGCGAATCGCCGCTGCCGTCGGCGGTTTTTGCGGGCGCGAAGTTGGCGTACGATTTGAATTACGGGCGGGCGGCGGCGGTATTTTTGCGCGCCGCCGCCGCCGCCGAATATCGCGCGGACGGCGGCGGAATGCTGGTCGAACAAGCCGCCCTGTCGTTTGCAATCTGGGAGGGCGCGATGCCGTCTACCGCGGGATTAATTCAGATTTTGCGCCCCCATTCCCCGCCTTTTTCTCATTCCCGCCCCTAATCCCATTCCCGCAAAATCAAAGGAAAAAGACCGTCCCATTCCCACCCCTCCGTCCCATTCCTGCGAAGGCAGGAATCTCCACGCCGAAGGCGGTAATTGTACAATTTCCCGCCGCTTTGCGGCGGCGGAGATTCCTGCCTTCGCAGGAATGGGACAAAAAAAGCAAAAAAAATGCAAAAAAGTTGCACATTCCGCCCCATCGGGGGTAAAATGGCGGTGTCAAAGTTTTACACAGCCCCCGATTGCCGGGGGTGCAGTCCGATATAACACCTCCGGGAAACGGGCGGCGGTATCTTGCATCTGTGTAAATACTCATACAACGCCCGGCGCGGTCGCCGGAACCGCCCTGCACGGTTGACAACAAGGAGAAGTACCATGAGGAAAACGCTTGCTTTTATTTTCGCCGCCGTGATGGTGGCGGTGTCGCCTGTCGTTCTCGCCGAAGAGGACAAAACGGGCTTTTATGTCGCGCCGGAAGTCGGACTTGTTAAGCTGCAGGATTGGTGCGGCAGCACTGAATTTATCCGCGACACATCGTGCGAGGATTCCGAATTCGGATTCGGTCTGTCGGGCGGCTATCGCTTTAACGACTTCTTTGCTGTTGAAGGCGGATACCGTCTGGCGAGTGGCTACGACGCGGAAGGAGTGGCTTTGCAAGATTTTCCGAACGGCAATGCTTTACAGGACGACATTGTCTCTGGCGAAGTCGATTTTTCGAGCTGGTCGCTGGGATTGCGCGGGTTCTTCCCCGTTTCCGAAATGTTTTCCGCGACTGCCGCCGCCGGATTCCATTTTTGGGATTTGGAAGTAGATATACAAGCCGCTGACCCGCCGAACTGTGCTTCGCTTGGGCGTTCAGGCGGATGTCCGGGAACATTCCGTTATTCGGTTGATCAAGACGGCTCTGACCTCTATCTCGGACTCGGCGGAGAGTTTGCGGCGACCGACAATATCAGCATTCGGGCGTCGTACACCCGGTACTTGACCGATGACTATGACGCCGATGTCATCAGCGGCAACATCGTTTGGAGTTTCTAAAATGCTGAAACTCATTCAAGGAATTCCCGCAAAAGCGGGAATTGCCTTTTGCGTTGTCGTCGTGTTGGCGATGGCGTTGGTGTCTGGCTGTGCCATGAGCGGCGGCGGCTATGAAGGGCATTATATTAACGATGCCTTGCCCGAAGGCGCGCAACTCTTTAAGGCGGAGGCGGGGGATTACAGCGATAAGCGCGTTGCTGAAGGAACCGAATCTAACGAGATATTCCCGCTGGATTGGAATGTCTTTGATCATTCCGTCCCTTGTTCTGCGATTAAAGCCGTGCATTATTGGGCGAGCGGCGTAGACAAGGACGAAGCGGGATTGCGCCTTGTCGGTCATATTTACGGCGGCGAGTATTTTCCGCGCCCGGCGAGCGGAATACATTGGTTGTCGCCCGAATTGTGGATAGAGC
>JBPCXA010000200.1:0-6557 GCA_051008975.1 Gammaproteobacteria bacterium | reverse complement strand
CGGATGTCCGATGTGGCGCGGGTGGGCGGCAAAAACGCCTCTTTGGGCGAACTCATCGGCGGGTTGTCCGCCGCCGGGGTGCGCGTGCCGGACGGATTCGCCACTTCGGCGGACGCCTATCGGCGGTTTTTGCGGCGCGATAATTTGGACGCGGAAATCCGCGACGCGATCGCCGCCTTGGATGTCAACGACACGCGCGCCTTGGCGCGGACCGCCGGCGAAATTCGCCGCCGCATTTTGTCGGCGCCGCTGCCCGAAGAGACGGAGCGCGAATTGCGCGCCGCCTACAACGAGTTGGGCGGGGCGGTCGCCGTCCGTTCTTCGGCGACCGCCGAAGATTTGCCGGACGCTTCGTTCGCCGGACAGCAGGAGACGTTTCTCAACATTCGCGGCGAAGACGCCGTGGTGGACGCGGCGCGGCGGGTGTTCGCGTCCTTGTTTACCGACCGCGCGGTGGCGTATCGCCGTCATCGCGGATACGAGGGCGGCGATGTCGCGTTGTCGGTGGCGGTGCAAAAAATGGTGCGCAGCGACCTGGCGGCGAGCGGCGTGATGTTTACGCTGGACACCGAATCCGGTTTCGCGGAGACGGTGTTCATCACCGCCGCCTACGGGCTGGGCGAAAACGTGGTGCAGGGCGCGGTCAATCCGGACGAGTTTTATGTGGGGAAACCGGCGCTGCGGGCGGGATGCAAGAATCCGATTTTACGCCGCAAACTCGGCGACAAGGCGGACAAGATGATTTTGGGCGATTCCGCCGCCGCCGGGTCGTCGGTCAAAGTTGTGCGGGTGGAGGAGGCGGAGCGCCGCCGATTTTGCATCGGCGACGACGACATTAAAACGCTCGCCCGCTATGCGCTGGCGATCGAGGCGCATTACGGGCGGTTTATGGACATTGAATGGGCAAAGGACGGCGAGAGCGGCGAGGTTTTCATCGTGCAGGCGCGTCCGGAGACGATTCAATCGCGCGCCCCGGCGACGCCGTCGGTGCGCCGCTACCGTATTCTTTCGCGGGGGCGGAAACTCGCCGAAGGACGCGCGGTCGGGCAGAAAATCGGCGTAGGAAGGGCGCGGACGGTTTCCGGTCCGGCGGAGATGCATCGGGTGGAGGCGGGCGACGTATTGGTCGCCGAAATGACCGATCCGGACTGGGAGCCGGTGATGAAACGCGCCGCCGCGATTATTACGCGGCGCGGCGGGCGTACTTGTCATGCGGCGATTATCGCGCGCGAGTTGGGGGTGCCGGCGATTGTCGGCTGCGGCGATTCGCTGTCGGCGGTGGCGGACGGCTTGGAGGTGAGCGTCTGCTGCGCGGAGGGCGACGCCGGGATTGTGTACGAAGGGCGGATGCGGTTTGAGATTGACGAGTTTTCGCCCGCCCCGTCCGGCGCGTTGCCGGTGAAGTTGCAGGTGAATGTGGCGAATCCGGATTTGGCGTTTGAGTTCGCGCGGCTGCCTTCGGACGGCGTGGGGCTGGCGCGTTTGGAGTTTATCATCGCCCGCACGATCGGTTTTCATCCCCGCTGCGCGCTGGAATATGCGCGGCTGCCGGAGGATTTGCGGCGCGAAACGCGGCGGTTGTCGGACGGCTACGACAGTCCGCGGGAGTGCTATGTCGGCAAAATCGCCGAGGGGGCGGCGACGATCGCGGCGGCGTTCGCGCCGCGTCCGGTGGTGCTGCGGCTGTCCGATTTCAAGTCCAACGAATACGCCGGGCTGGTCGGCGGGCGGCGGTTCGAGCCGTCGGAGGAAAATCCGATGATCGGATTTCGCGGCGCGGCGCGTTATCTGGCGGACGATTTTAGCGAATGTTTCGCGCTGGAATGCGAGGCGATGCGGCGCGCGCGGGAGGAGATGGGGGCGGATAACTTATGGCTGATGGTGCCGTTCGTCCGCACCGTCGCGGAGGGCGCGGCGGTGGTGGAGACGATGCGGCGGCACGGCATTCGCCGCGATGACTGGCAAATTATTATGATGTGCGAGGTGCCGGCGAACGCGCTTTTGGCGGACGAATTTTTGCGGCATTTTGACGGATTTTCGATCGGCTCCAACGATTTGACGCAGTTGACGCTGGCGTTGGACCGCGATTCGGAACTGGTGTCGGGGGTGTTTGACGAGCGCGACGCGGCGGTGAAAATGCTGATTTCCCGCGCCATTCGCGCCTGCCGCGAGCGGGGCAAATATGTCGGCATTTGCGGACAGGCGCCGTCCGATCATCCGGAATTCGCCAAATGGCTGATGGACGAGGGGATTACCGCCATTTCGCTGAATCCCGATACGCTGGTGGAAACGCGCGCGCGTCTTTCGCAAACCTGACCGTCGCCGCAACGCCATCGCGCGGCAACGGAAAAAAATGGTAAAAAATTGCGCGATAATGCGGACGTCCGCGATTTGTGGACTAACAGTCCACTTGGGCGGGGGGCGGGGGGTATTTGCGGCGAAAGGGATTTTTGGGCGTTTTTTTATGGATAATTAAGTATCGGATTTTTACAAAAAGGCGGTGGTATGCGGTATGAGATGACGCGGCGCGCGATGCGACGTCCGCTTTGCGGCGGCGGCGGTGCGCGCGTTTTGCGCGGTCGGCGGCGGTTCGCGCGCCGTTTTTGACGATGTCGGTGTTTTCGGTTTTCGCCGCCGAGCTCGCCGCCGCCGGCGGGGCGCTGGCGCGGCGGCGGTTTTATTCCGCCCGCTATCGCGTCGGCAAAAAAGAGAACGGCGAAACGATTACGGACGCCGATCATGAAGTGGAGGAGCTCATCGCCTCCCGCGTCGCCGAAAAATATCCGGAACACGGATTTTTGGGCGAGGAACGCGGCGCGGTCGGCGACCAGGAACGGTGCTGGGTCGTGGACCCGATTGACGGGACGACAAATTTCGTCCATCGCTACGAAAGTTGCGCGGTGGCGGTGGCGTATTGCGAAAACGGCCGCGCGATCGCCGGGGCGGTGCATAATATCGCCGCCAACGAGACGTTTTCCGCCGCCCGGGGAGAGGGCGCGTTTTCGGACAATCGGCGGTTGCGCGGTTCCGCGCCGTCTTCGTTCGCCGATTCGCTGTTTCTCGCGGGCGGCGTGCTGGACGACGAAATGTGGGAGATCATCCGCAACTTGTCGCGGCGCACCGCCGGGATGCGGCGCGGCGGCGCGACGGCGCTGGATTTGGCGCTGGTCGCGGCGGGTCGCGCCGACATGCTGGTGTGCGGTCCGGTGCGGTTTTGGGATGTGGCGGCGGGCGCGCTGCTGGTGCGCGAGGCGGGCGGGCTGCTGGCGGACGCGGAAGATCGGACGACATTTGAATTCGCGGCGCCGACGCGGCGTTTCGTCGCCGGCGCGGCGGGGGTGTTCGCGCCGTATTTGGCGGCGTTGAAAAAGGGGGGCGAATGAAATCCGCCGGCGCGATGCCGCCGATGATGCGCCAGTATCTGGAGGTGAAGAAGGAATATCCGGATATGCTGGTGCTGTTTCGGATGGGCGATTTTTACGAAATGTTTTTTGCGGACGCGGCGCGGGCGTCCGAATTGCTGAACATCACGCTGACCAAACGGGGGTCGGCGGGCGGCGAGCCGGTGCCGATGGCGGGGGTGCCGGTGCATTCGGTGGATCAATATCTGGCGCGGCTGGTGAAGATCGGCGAATCGGTGGCGATTTGCGAACAAATCGGCGAGGCGGACGGAAAGGGGCCGATGCGGCGCGCGGTCACCCGCGTGGTGACGCCCGGCACTTTGGCGGATTCGGATTTGCTGGCGGCGGAACAGTCGTGCGTGCTGCTCGCCTTTTCCGGCGGCGGCGAGGATAAAAACAGCGAGTGCGGCTATGCATGGCTGGATTTGGGGCGCGGATTGTTCAAGGCCGGCGTGTGCGCGCGGGGGCGGGCGGGCGACGTCGCGGCGCGGCTGCGTCCGGCGGAGGTGTTGCTTCCCGAATCGATGCCGCCGCCGACCGGCGGAACTTTGAAGTTTCTTCCCGACTGGCGTTTTTCGTTCGCGGACGGCGAACGGATGTTGACGCGGCATTTCGGCGTCCGCGATTTGCGCGGTTTCGGCTTGGACGGCGGCTCTTCGGCGGTTTCCGCCGCCGCCGCGCTGCTGCGGTATGCGAAGGACGCGTACAAAAAGCCGCTTTCCGACATTCAGGGAATCGCGCGCGAGGACGACGACAATTTTGTGGGAATGACCGCCGCGACCCGCCGCGCCCTGGAACTGACCGAAACCTTGTCCGGGGCGCGCGCGCCGACGTTGTTTTCGGTGATGAATACATGCAAAACGCCGATGGGATCGCGCCTGCTGGCGCATACGCTGCATCATCCGCCGCGCCGCCGGGACGACATTTTGCCGCGCCACGAGGCGGTGGATTCAATGTTAAAAACCGGCGCGGCGGAGGAGTTGCGGGAGACGTTGTCCGCGGTGTCCGACATAGAGCGGGTCGCCGCCGGAATTGCGCTGTTTTCGGCGCGTCCGCGCGATCTCGCCGGGCTGCGGCAGACGATGGCGGTGTTGCCGGAAATCGCCCGCCGGGCGCGCTCCGCCGCCGCCGCCGCGCCGAAACTCGCCGAACTGGCGGAGCGGTGCGCGCCGGTCGTCGCGGCGGCGGAAATTTTGCAAAACGCGCTGGCGGAGGAGCCGGCTTCTTCGCAGCGGGACGGCGGAGTCATCGCCGACGAATACAACGACGAGTTGGATTCGCTGCGGCGTCTGCGGCGCAACGCGCGCGAAGGTCTGGACGAAATGGCGGCGGCGGCGCGGCGGCAGAGCGGCGTGGAATCGCTGCGCGTGGAATACAACAAAATTCACGGCTTTTATATTGAACTGCCGAAATCGCGGGCGGCGTCCGCGCCCCCCGAATGGCGGCGGCGGCAGACGCTGAAAAACGCCGAACGTTTCATCACCCCCGAATTGAAACGGCACGAGGAAAGATTTATCGCCGCCGAGGAGCGGTCGCGCGCGCTGGAAAAATTGTTGTACGAAAAAATGCTGGGCGATTTGCAGCCGCATGTCGCCGCGCTGCGCCTGCTGGCGGCGGCGGTCGCCGAGTTGGATATGCTCGTCTGTTTCGCGGCGGCGGCGAAAAAACTGGATTGGCGGCGTCCGGAAATGCGCGACGGCGCGATGCTGCGCATCGTCGGCGGACGCCATCCGGTGGTGGAATCGCAGACGCCGCATTTTGTCGGCAACGATCTGATTTTGGACGAATCGGCGCGCCTGCACATCATCACCGGCCCGAATATGGGCGGCAAATCCACCTATTTGCGGCAGACCGCGCTGATTGTCGTACTGGCGTATTGCGGCGCGTTCGTGCCGGCCGAATCGGCGGTATTGGGCGACATCGGGCGGATTTTTACGCGCATCGGCGCGGCGGACGACCTGGCGGGGGGGCGTTCCACTTTTATGGTGGAAATGACCGAGGCGGCGGAAATTTTGCACAACGCCGATTCCCGGAGTTTGGTTTTGCTGGACGAAATCGGGCGCGGCACCTCCACTTTTGACGGATTGTCGCTGGCGTGGGCGCTGGCGGAGCGTCTGCTGCGCGTCAACCGCGCGCTGACGATGTTTGCGACCCATTATTTTGAATTGACGGCGCTGCCGGAGGAGCAAAAGGAGGCGGTCAACAGTCATCTGTCGGTGTCCGAACACGGCGACGAAATCGTGTTTTTGCATCGCGTGGAGGGCGGCGCGGCGAGCCGCTCCTACGGGCTGCAGGTGGCGCGTTTGGCGGGCGTGCCGGCGGACGCGCTGGCGCGCGCGCGGGAGATGCTGCATACTTTCGAGGGCGGTCCGGCGCGGTCTTCGCCGCTGCCGTTGTTCGCGTCCGGCGGCGGTCCGCCGCGTTCCGAGACGCTGCAAAAATTGCGCGGGATAAATCCCGATTCGCTGTCGCCGCGCGAGGCGCACGAGGTTTTGTATCAACTAAAAAATCTCGCGGAAACGGAAGGCGAAACCGCAAACTGATTTTTTCTCCATTTTCTTAATTAAAATACGCCATTCCGGCGAAAGCCGGAATCTCTTTGCGCGAAGCGCAAACGATTCGCCTTCGGCGAAAGAGATTCCGGCTTTCGCCGGAATGGCGGTTTTTTTATATTTTCGGATACCGCCAAATTCGGTATTGTCCGCAAAAACAAAAAGAACCCGCTATTCCGGCGAAAGTTTATCCTCGCGAACGCGGGGACCGGAATCTCCGCGCCGAAGGCGCGAAATTTCCCCCAAAAATTTATTTGCATTCGGACGAAAAAAAGTTGCACTTTTCAGAATTTTTGTGTTAAAATCGCAAAAGCGTCCGTAGAGGGGCGATTTTAAGCATCAGGGAGCATTTGTATGAAAAACTTCATTTTTACGATTCACCGCCCGTCTGGGGCGGTTTTTGGCGCGATTAGCGCCATTTTAGGCGCGTACAAGGGGGGGGGGGGCGATGTTTAACGCCTTGTATTTCGCCCTTAAATTCGCCTTTTGCGGCGCGATTTTCGCGCTGACCGGGGCGGCGTTTGCGGCGGAAAATATCGCCGCCGCCGCCGACAAAAACGCCGCTGAAAGCGAAAGCGGCGAATTCGGAATTTCCTATTCCGAT
>JBPCXA010000199.1:0-14742 GCA_051008975.1 Gammaproteobacteria bacterium | reverse complement strand
AAGCCCGCCCCACGCCCACAACGCCCATTGTTTATCCCCGAAAAAACTTTTAATCACAAATTTTCGCTCCGAAAAAATTCTCTCCCAAACGCAAACGCGCGACCGCCATTATGCCCGAATCCCGCCGTAAATACAAATCCGCCGTTTAATCCCTTAATTAAAATACGCCATTCCGGCGAAAGCCGGAATCTCATTCAAGGCGTCGCTCTCAGTGTGAAATTAAAACGCTGCAGAGCCGGCGACAACGGAACGCCGCAGGGCGGATCTTCGCCGGTGTCGGCGGTGAGATAATCAATCAGCCAAAATCCGCAGTCGTCATATACCGTTCTCTCCCCGCCGTTGTTAACCAAATAGTTCCACGGAAGATTGCCGCCGTCGGAAAGGTCAAACAAATCGCGCCGATAACCGACGATAAAAGACGCCTGCCGCCCGTCTTTGTCCTGTATCGTGACATCGGCGCCGTTTTCCACCAGCAACGTCATCATCGCGGCGTGTCCAAAATACACCGCAAACATCAGCGCCGTGGTGCCGTAGTCATTCTTTTGATTGACATCCGCATTCGCATCCAAAATCATCCGCACGATTTCCCTGTTGTTTCCCGCCGCCGCCGCCATCAGCGGCGTCATGCCGTCGGGACCGCCGCGATTCGGCCGGACATAACCGGCATCGGGAAAAGCGGTATTGACACCGGAAAGTATCAAACTCGCGAGCGGTACATGTCCGTGCTGGGACGCATAAACGAGGGGCGTCCAACCGTTCTCGTCCCGCTGGTTAATCGGCGCGCCGCGGGCCATCAGCACCGACACCACATTGACATGTCCGGCCAGCACCCCCACCATCGTCCCGGTCAAACCGCGGTCGTCAGTCGCGAGCCATGTCGCGCCGCCGAAAATCAGCGCATTTATGGCTTCCGCCTGTCCGTGCCGCGCCGCATACAACAGCGCCGGCGCGCCGAAAGGCCCCTCCATATCCGGATCCGCGCCGGCGGCGATTAGCTCCGCAATTTTCACGGTATCTCCGACGCCCGCCGCTACGCACAAATCGCATTCCTGCGCAAAAGCGGCGGACGAAATCGCCGACAGCAAAACAAAAACGACTCCGATAATTTTCATAACAACCCTCCGCTATCCGCGAAATTCGGCGACCGCGCCGGGCGTTGTAAGAGTATGATTGTTGTACAAAGATACCGCCGCCCATTTCCCGAAGGTGTTCTATCGGACTGCACCCCCGGCTTTCGGGGGAAACAATCTACTCTTACGCCGCGATAATAACACGGCGAAAACCGCCCGCCGACAATTTTTTCGTAATTTTTTTCGCCGAATCCGCGAAACGGCGTATAATTGCGGCTACGGCGGAATTCGTCCGCCGTCAAGGAAAACAAAAATGAAACATCGCCATCTCAAACGCGGCTTGCTGTCCGCGCTGTCCCTCGCCGTTTTGTGCGCCGGGGCGCCCGTTTTCGCCGCCGAGGACGACGACGTCGCGCCGGCGCCGCCGTCCATCGGCGCGGACGTGCCGCTCACCTATTTCGGCCCCGCCCCCGCCGACGTGCAAAAAGAACTCATCGGGCCGCATCAATTGCTCAAATCCGGCAAGGTGGATTTGGACGCCGGGACGATTGAAATGCCGCTGTACAAGGGGCGGCTGCCCGGCGGCGAGCTCGTCTGGTATGTCGTCACCGACACCACCGACAAATTCAACGCCGACGCGCTGGGAATCAACCATTCGCCCAAACTCGCCTACGCCGACGTGGGTCTCGGCGCGCGGCGGGCGTCTTTGCAAAACGACAAGGACTACGGTCTGATGCTCGTTTTCGCGTCCGGACGGGTGGACTTTTCTCCGGCGCATGCGGCGGTTCCCGGCGACGCGCCGGATTTCTTTCCGCCGAAAAGCGTGCAACCCGGCGCGATGGGGGACGACAATTACAGCCCGCTGGTCAAAATCGCCAACGCCGGCGGACACGTCTACAACGCGCCGATGGTGGCGTTTGACGTCTCCGCCGCCGCTTTGGACAAATTTTGCAACGGCGGCGCCGATCATTCGGTCGTTCACGACAAGGTCGTCTCCATCTGCCCGAAGGAAGGGGTCGTCGTTCTGAAACTCACGCCCGGATTTTCGTTCGCGCGTCCGGTGCTGTATTTGTCCACCGACGCCAACGATCCGCTGCCGGCGACGCTGGAAGGCGCGACTTACGCGCCGGGAATGCGCGACATTCCGACCGGCGGCGACGACAGTTTATTCTCCGCCGTGGAACGGATATTCGTCGCGGTCAACGGCCCGACCGGCAAAGGCAATCCGCAGCGGCAGGGGCTGAACAGCGCGCTTTCGGACGGCGGCTCGCCGCTCAACACGCTCGGCGGAATCCCGACCATCGCCACCGATTACAGCCCGCTGTGGGATTTGAATCCGTACGTGTGGACGGCGGAGGCGGTTGAAAAGGGCTATCGTTCGCGCCTGACCGAAGAGTTTGACATTCTCGGCAAGGTGCAAAACGGCTGGGCGACCGGCCTCGGCGGCGGCGAATTCGGCTCCATCGGGGCGATTGTCAACTGCCCGATCGTGTTCCGGTTTTTGTAAAAAAATCCGGCGCGCAAACCGAAAGGCGGAGGCGAAAACCTCCGCCTTTTTTTTGTTCCCGTCGCGCCGCGAATTCGATCAGCGCGCGTTTTTCGTCCGCGTTTCTTCGTCCGCGACGTTTTTGACCGGCGCGAAACTTTTGCGGTGCGCCGGGCAGCGTCCGTATTTTTGCAGCGCGCGCAAATGTTCGGGCGTGCCATATCCCTTGTGGCGCGCGAAACCGTAGCGCGGAAATCGCGCGTCCAATTCCAGCATCATGTCGTCGCGCGCGGTTTTCGCCAGAATGGACGCCGCCATAATTTCGGGGCATATATTGTCGCCGCCGATAACCGCCCGCGCCGGATACGGCAAATCGGGGACGAAATCGCCGTCCACCAAAACCGCGTCCGGACAAATGACCACGCCGTTCACCGCCCGCTGCATCGCGAGCATCGTCGCCTGGCGGATGTTGTATGCGTCTATTTCTTCGGCGTCCGCCGCGCCGAGCGCGAACGCCAGACATTCCTCGCGGATGCGCGGCGCCAATTCGCGCCGCCGCGCGTCCGAAAGTTTTTTGGAATCGCGCAGCCCGGCGATCGCGTTGCCGCCCAGCACCACCGCGGCGGCGACCACCGCCCCCGCCAGCGGTCCGCGTCCGGCCTCGTCCACGCCGCAGATCAATTCGTCGTTCACAGCATCGCCAGCGCCGCCTTCGCCACCGCCCGCGCGCCGCCGGACGCGGAAAGCCGTTCGCGGATTTCCGACCACGCCGCAATTTGCGCGGCGCGGCGATTTTCGTCCTCCAATATGCGCCGCATTTGCCGCGCCAGCAATTCCGGAGTCGCCTCCCGCTGCAGCATTTCCGGCGCGACGAAACGCCCGCACAAAATGTTCGGCAGCGCGAAAAACGGCAGATAAAAACGCCGCGCCGCCGCCGCGCAATACGCCGGAAGCGACATTTTATACGCGACCACCATCGGCGAATGCGCCAGCGCCGCCTGCAAAGTAGAAGTACCGGATTTAATCAACGCCGCGTCGGCGGCGCGCAAGATTTCCGCCGCCGCGTCCGTCCGCACTTCCGTTTGCGGCAGCGCGGCGCGCATTTTTTCCGCCGCGGCGGAATCCGCGGCGACGGCGACAAAACGCCGCTGCGGTGTTTGCAAAAGGCGAATCGTTTCGGCGAACAGCGGCAGATGCTGGCGCAATTCGGCGTCGCGGCTGCCGGGCATCAGCGCGATAAGTTGTTCTCCGTCCGCGATTTGCAGCGCGCGCCGCGCCGAAAATTTGTCCGGCGGCGCGGCGTCCGCGTCCGGATGTCCGACGAATATCGCGCGTACGCCGGAGTTTTTGTAATACGCCGTCTCGAACGGGAAGAGACACCACACCGCGTCCGCGGCGCGCGCGATTTTGCGAATTCGCCCGCCGCGCCACATCCAAACGGACGGGCTGACATATTGCGCGGTTTTAATTCCCGCCGCCCGCGCGCGCGCCGCCGCGCCGAGATTAAAATCCGGCGCGTCCACGCCGACGAACAACCGCGGACGGCGGCGCAGAATTTCGGAAACTAATCGGCGGCGCAGCGACAAAATTTGCGGCAGCCGCCGCGCCGCGTCCCAATAGCCCATCACCGAAAGCGGCGCGCGGTCGGCGAATATTTCCACGCCCGCCCGCCGCATCGCGTCGCCGCCGATTCCGGCGATTCGGACGGACGGGCGCAAAATCCGCAACTCCGCCGCCAACGCGGCGCCCAGCCGGTCGCCGGACGCCTCGCCGGACGCCATCACGATGTCGGTCATCGCGCCGGACGAATCAATTCCAAATTGTCCAGCGCGAGAAAATCCGCCAGCGTCCGCAGCGATTCGCCGCGTCCGTTTTTCGCCGCCGCCGCCATTTCGGCGACGGTTTCGCGCGCCGCCGCCAGCGGCAGACCGGCGGAATACAGGACGCGAAACGCCTCCTTGATTCCGCCGACCGCGTCGCCGTCAAATCCGGCGCGGCGCATTCCCTCGCCGTTTACGCCGACAACGCCGCGCGCCGCCAGCGCGAACGGCGGAATATCCTGCCGCACCCGTTCGCCGCCGCCGACCATCGCCAGCGCGCCGACGCGGCGGAATTGATGAAACAGCGCGCCGCCGCCGATCACCGCCCCGCCGCCGACTTCGGCGTGTCCGGCGAATTGCGCGCCGTTGGCGATGGTCGTCCCGTCGCCCACTATGCAATCGTGCGCCAGATGCACATATCCCATGATCCAGTTGCCGTTTCCGACCCGCGTCTCAAAGCCGCCGCCGGAAGTGCCGCGGTTGAAAAAACAATACTCGCGGATCGTATTGTCGTCGCCGATGATCAGACGCGATTCTTCGCCGCGAAATTTTTTATCCTGCGGCTCGCCGCCCAGCGAACAAAACGGAAAAATACGATTCCGTTCGCCGATCCGCGCGCCGCGCCAGATGATCGAATAGGCGCCGATTTCGCTGCCGCCGCCGATTTCGCAGTCCTCCTCTATCACCGCCCCCGGCCCGACGACGACATCCGCGGCGAGGCGCGCGCCGCCGCTGACTTGCGCGCCCCCGGCGATTCGGGGCATCGGAGTATTAAGTTCCGGCGGCGCGCGCCGCCAAAATTCGCGCCTCGCAAACGACCGCGCCGTCCACCTCGACGCGCCCGTTAAAACGGAACAAATCTTTTATCCGCCGTTCCAGGGCGCAATGCAAAATCATCGTATCACCCGGACGCACCACGCGGCGAAAACGGCAGTTGTCCAAACCGGTCAGCAAGAAATATCCGTCCTCCGATTCGCGGCGGCTCAAATACGACAGCACGCCGCAGGTTTGCGCCAGCGCCTCCAAAATCAGCACCCCCGGCATCACCGGCACGCCGGGAAAATGCCCCTCAAAAAACGGTTCGGAAATGGTGACGTTTTTGCGCGCCGAAATGGATTTGCCGGCCTCGTATTCCAGCACCCGGTCTACCAGCAAAAACGGATGGCGGTGCGGCAGCGCCCGCATAATCAGGCGCGCGCCGTCGCCGTCGTCGCCGCGCATCAGCCCGCCCCCTTCGCCAGACGGCGCAGTCCGCCGACAAACCGCCGCCATTCGCGCACCGGCATCGCCGGCAGCACCGAAGATACCGCCGCCCCCGCCGCCACCGAACGGGTCACTTCCGCCCGCGCGGCGATCGTCGCCCCGTCGCCGATCGTCAAATGCCCGGCGATTCCCGCGCCGCCGCCGATCGTGCAATTCGCGCCGATGCGCGTACTGCCGGCGATTCCGGCGCAGCCGCAAATCACGGTGTCGCCTCCGATTCGGACATTGTGGCCGATTTGCACGAGATTGTCTATCTTGACGCCGTCTCCGACAATCGTGTCATCCAGCGTGCCGCGGTCTATCGCGCTGTTCGCGCCCACCTCCACCCGGTCGCCGAGGCGGACGCCGCCGAGTTGCGGCATTTTGATGTACGCCCCGGAATCGTCGCGGACAAATCCGAAGCCGTCCGCGCCGATCACCGCGCCGCCGTGAATGACGCAAAACCGCCCGACGACGACATCCGCGCACACCGCCGCCCGCGCCCGG
The DNA here is from genome assembly GCA_051008975.1 of Gammaproteobacteria bacterium. GTDB lineage: Bacteria > Pseudomonadota > Gammaproteobacteria > Tethybacterales > Persebacteraceae > Persebacter. The sequence goes on along the minus strand of JBPCXA010000199.1, from coordinate 8,617 downwards.
ATTGTCGTGCCGGCGCCGATTTTCGCGCGCGCGCCGACCACCGCGCCGGGACCGACCGCGACATCATCGCCGAGAACGGCGCCCGATTCCACGACCGCCGTCGCCGCCACGCGCACATTCTCTCCCAGCACCGCGTCTTCGGCGACGACCGCGGCGGCGGAAATCGCGCCCGCCGGACGCCGTTCTTCATTCAACCACCGCGCCAGACGGGCGAAATGCAAACGCGGCGAGCCGGCGACGACCCAGCGCGGCGTTTCGGCGACATCTTCGTGCGCGCGCGACACCAAAATCGCGGCGGCGCGGCATTCGCGCAGCTCCGCCCGGTGCGAATCCGATTCATAAAACGCCATTTGCCGCGCGCCGGCGGCGGACAGCGAACCGACCCCGTCTATCGGCACGGACGAATCGCCGCGCACTTCGCCGCCGAAACGCGCCGCAATATCGGCGAGCGACGGCATTTTATTGAAACGCGCCCGCGTCCGCTTCGGAATCAAAACGCGCGACGACGTCGGCGGTGATGTCCACTTCCTTGTTCGCGTAAAAATAACTCGTGTGCGTATAGGTGCGGTTGCCCGCCGGCAGCACGACGAACGGATTCAAAACCATCGCATACTCGCGCTCCGCCGCGATGGCTTCAATCACCTTGGCGACTTCAATGTCAATCAGCCGCCGCCGCTCCTGCATCACCACGCCGCGATCTTCCACCAGCGCGCGGCGGTCGCGAACGAAGTTGCGGTCCAACTGTTCCAGTTCGGTACGCCGCGATTCCAGATCGCCGTCGTCCAACGTCAGCGCCTCCTTTTCCAGATTTTCGCCGGTCTCGCGGATTTGTTCGCCCTGCGCGCGCAGGGCGTCCTCGCGCCCCTTGAAATCGGCGTTAATCGCGTCGCGCACCGCCTGAATAATTTTGGATTCCTGATAGACGCGGTCTATGTTGACATACACGATGCCGTGCGCCGTCGCCGCCCCCGCCGCGAAAAAAATCGCGCACGCCGATAAAACCGCGAAAAATGTCCGTTTCATGAGTTGTTCCTTTCGTTGTACGATGAATGAATGAAAATCAGTAGCGGATGGAAAACTGCAGATCCTGCGTCTTGTCGCCGCTTTCCTTGACCAGCGCCTTGCCCCACGAAAAACGCAGCGGGCCGATCGGCGAAATCCACCGCAACTCCACCCCGGCGGAAGCGCGCGGCGACGACAATCCGCCGACGTCTTCGCCCACCATTCCGGCGTCCAAAAACGGCGCCAGATACACCTTTTGCGTCTTGAATAATTCCGTGTCAATCGCCGCCTCCACGGAGCCGTAGGCGCGCGCGCGACCGCCCACGGTGCTGCTTCCCTCCCGCCGCTCGCCGATGGAATTGGTGTCAAAACCGCGCAAAGTGCCGGTGCCGCCGACAAAAAACCGCTCGTAAAACGGATATACGTCGCCGCCGTAGCTGTCGCCGAATCCGAAACCGAAACGCGCGTGCCACACCGGCTTGCTCCACACCGTGCGCGCCTGATAATAATAATCGTGCAAATAATCCGCGCGATAATAGCGCAAATCCAAAAACGGCAGCCCGATTTCGGAGGAAAACTCCGCCCGATACCCGTCGGTCGGCTGCTGAAACGAATCGCGCGTGTCGTGGGTCAGCCCGGCGCGCAGCAAAAGCAAATCCAAATTGCGCCCGTGCGTATCTTCAAAATCCTGATACACCGAGGAGACGCTGTTGATTTCAATCTTTTCGTAGGCGAAAATCGCGCTGTATTTGCCGTCGTCCGCGTAGGGAATCCCATAGCCGTAGTCCGCCGTAAAACCGTCAATATTGTAGCCGGACGATTCGCCGGACGATTCGCGCTCGGCGATGGACACCCCGACATGACGCGATATGCCCTCGTCGGTGTGATAAAACTCGTCCAGCGACAAATCGATTCGCTTGTTGTCGTCGCCGGCGCTGAAATCGGCGGAGAAATTATTGCCGCTGCCGAAAATGTTCGGCGTGTCCAGCCCCGCCTCGAAAGATAAATTATTGTCGGTGGAAAATCCGGCGCCGACGCGAAAAGTACCGACTCCGCCTTCCCGCACTTCCACCGCCAAATCCACCTCGTCGTCGCGATCCGCCACCCGTTCGCGGGTGATCGTGACGTCGTCAAAAAATCCGAGACGGCGGATGCGGCGGCGCGAACTCTCCACTTTTTTGCGCGAATATCGCTCGCGCTCAAACTGCAGCATTTCGCGGCGGACGACCTCGTCGCGCGTTCTTTCGTTGCCGGAAATGACGATGTTGCGGACATACACCAGCGCGCCGGGTTCCACATGATAGGTCACCTCCACCGTCCCCGCCTCGTCGTTCAATTGATTGTCGTAGGACACGTCGGCGAAGGCGTAGCCGTAGTCGCCCAGCAGTTCGCCCATCCGCGCCGCCGAATCTCCGGCTTCGCGGCTGCTGAACACATCGCCCTCCACCTGCGTAATCAACTCGCGCAAATCGGCGGTGTCCGCTTCCGGCGGAATCGTCCCGGTAAATAATTTCGCGTCGTCCTCCGGCGAGGCGGAAAGCAAATACTGCCGCCCCTCGTCGACGCGGATACGCACGTCAATATGCTCCTTGTCCGGCGACACCTCGGCCTGCCGCGCCTCCACCATAAAGCGCAAAAAACCGTCCTCCAAATACAGCGTACGGATGCGCTCCAAATCCGATTCCAGACGCGATTCGGAGAACAAATAACTGTCGCCGAAAAAATTAAACAATCCGCGCGGCTCCAAATTCATCGCGCGCCGCAGCGCCCAGTCCGAAAATTCCTCGTTGCCGGTAATTTCTATCGAACGAATCGCCGCCTGCGTCCCCTCCTCCACTTCAAACAGCAGCGCGACGCGGTTGCGCGGCAGCGGCGACACCACCGGATTAATCTCCACCTTGTAAAAATTGCGCTCCACGTAAATATCTTCCAGCGCCGACACCGCCGCCTCCACCAGCGCGCGGTCAAACACCCGCGCCTTCACGATGCCCGCGCTTTGCAGCATCCCTTCCAAAGTCGTGTCGGGCAGCTCGCTGACGCCGGAAAAATTCACCTCCGCGATGGTCGGATTTTCCTCCACCGCGATCACCAGAATATTGCCGTCGCGCAGCACTTCCACCGCGCGGAAAAAACCGGTGTCAAACAGCGTCTTAATAATTGCGATGGAGCGGTTCTCGTCCATTTCATCGCCGATTTCAATATCCAGACGATTGAAGACCACGCCCGGATCAAAACGCCGCAGCCCGTCGACGCGGATATCTTCCACGACGAAAGGCGCAAATTCCTGCGCCGCCGCCGGCGCCGCCATCGCCGCCGCCAAAACCGCCACCATCAAACGGCGCGCCGCCCGCCGCCACCGCAATGCCCAAAAACGAATCATCATCGCATTATAACGCAAATCCGCGCGAAAAGAAAAACGCCGCGCCGCAAACTCCGTACATTCCCGCCGTCCCGCGCGCATGTTCGCTAAAACAATTTGGACAAATCGGAGACGATCGCCGCCGCCATCAGCACCAGCAGCAACGCCACTCCCGCGCGGTCAATTCGCGCCGCCAGTTTTTCCGGCAGCGGACGGCGCATCACCGCCTGCACCACGCAAATCAGCATCTGTCCGCCGTCCAACACCGGCAGCGGCAAAAGATTGATCGCCGCCAAACTGACCGAAATCACCGCCACGAAACTCCACCATACCGTCCATCCGGCGTCCGCCGCCGAACCCGCGCCCTTGGCGATTCCGACCGGCCCGCTGATATTTTTTTCAAACGACAAATTGCCGCCGGCGATGTGCCGCAAAAACAAAAATGTGCGCGCCATGTCGCCCGCCGTTTTCGCCGTCGCCCGCGCCATCGCCTCCCCCGGCGACAGCCGCACGGTCGCCAGCAATTCGCGCAGACGTTCGCGGTCAATCCACGGCACAATTCCCAGACGCCCGATATTCCGCCCGCCGTCCGCCGACGATTCCAGCCGCGCGGACGCCGAAACCGCTTCGCCGTCTCGCCAAAGAATCAGCGACACCGCCCGCCCCGGACGGGCGCGAATCGCCTCCTCCAATTCGCGCCACGATTCCGGCACGACATCGTCAACCGCCGCGATCACGTCGCCCGGACGAATTCCCGCCGCCGCCGCCGGAGAATTTGCGATGACGACGCTCACGATTTGGGTCTTAAAACCGGAGTCGGGATGCATCCCCAGCGCCCGCCATAAATTGGATTCTATGTCCGCCGGAGTCGCCGCGCCGGCGGGAATTTCGTACACGCCGCGATCGGTTTGCACCTCCGCCGCATCGCCCGAAAGCGCCGCATCCACCAATTCCGCCGCCGCGAAAGACCACAGCGGCGCGGGCGCGCCGTTGACCGATTCAATCGTCTCGCCCGCCGACAATCCCGCCCGCGCGGCCGGAGAACCTTCGTCCACCGCCCCGATGCGCGCCGCCAAACCGACCTCGCCGGACATGAATACGCCGGTCAAAATTACCGCCGACAGTACCAAATTCGCCAGCGGACCGGCGGCGTAAATGACGAAACGCCGCCAATTGTTTTGCGCCTCCATCGTCCGCCCGGCGTCAATTCCAAGTTCCGCGGCGGCGTGTTTGTCCAGCAGACGGACATATCCGCCCAGCGGAATCGGCGCCAGCACCCATTCGGTGCCGGCGGCGTCCGTTTTTTTCAGCAGCGGACTGCCGAAACCGACCGAAAACCTCAACACGCGCACGCCGAAAAACCGCGCCGCCGCATAATGCCCCCATTCGTGAACCGCCACCACCAGCACAATCACCGCCAAAAAAGACAGCAAGGCGAACATCGTCAGCTCCCTCCCGCCGCGCAAACGCGGGCGTATTCGTCCGCCGCGCGCAAATCGGCGAGGGTCGCAGCCGGACGCGGCGCGCATTTTTCCAGCGCGCGGGCGTTAATGCGGGCGATGTCCGTAAATTTAATGTCGCCCGCCAGAAACCGCTCCACCGCCGTCTCGTTCGCCGCCGACAACGCCGCCGGCGCCGCGCCGCCCGCCGCCAGCGCATCCCGCGCCAGCGACAAACACGGATAGCGGGACAGCGACGGCTCCCAAAACGACAGGGATGATAACGCGTCCCAATCCGGACGCGGCGCGCGAAACGAAGAATCGTCCGGCCACGCCAGCATCCGCGCGATCGGCTTGCGCATATCGGGCGCCGCCATCTGCGCGACGAGCGCGCCGTCCGCCTCCTCCACGAACGCATGCACGATACTCTGCGGATGCACGACAACGCCGATATTTTCCGGCGCCGCCGCGAACAACGCGGACGCCTCGATAATTTCCAACGCCTTATTCATCATCGTCGCCGAATCCACCGTAATTTTGCGTCCCATTTTCCAAGTGGGATGCGCCAGCGTCTGCTCCGGAGTCGCCGCGGCGAGACGATTCTCCGGCATATCGCGCAACGCCCCGCCGGACGCGGTCAGCCACAACTTCGCATAGCCGCGCCGCGCCGCCAGCAAATCGAACAACGCCGCGTGTTCGCTGTCTATCGGCAGAATTTCCGCGCCGTTCTCCCGCGCGACGCGCATCAGCAACTCCCCGGCGAACACCAGCGATTCCTTGTTCGCCAGCAAAATTCGTTTTCCGCGTCGCGCCGCCTCCAAAACCGGCGGCAATCCGCCCGCCCCGGCAATTCCGGCGACGACGGTGCAGCACCCTTCCGCCGCCAGCCGCACCGCCTCGTCGCCGCCGTCCACCGTAATTCCTTCGGCGGCGAGGGCGGAACGCAGCGTTTCGGCGGCGCGAGAATCCCGCATCACCGCCTTTCTTGGACGAAATTCCAAACATAACTTTTCCATCGCGGACGCGTTTTTTTCGGCGACGAGAACTTCCGCCGAATCGCCGCGCATCCGCGCGACATCCAGCGCGGCGCCGCCGACGCTGCCGGTCGCGCCCAGTACGCAAAGACGGCGGCGGATCAATTCAGCCACGGCGACAACAGCGCGCCGAACGGCAGCGCCGGCAGCATCGCATCCAGACGATCCAGTACGCCGCCGTGCGCGCCCAAAACGCCGCCGCTATCTTTTACGCCGCCGCGCCGTTTGATTTCCGATTCAAACAAATCGCCGAGTACCGCCAGCGCGACCACGGCGGCGGTCGCGGCCAATAGCCACGCCGGCGGCGGCGCGACAAACAGCAGCGGCCCGCATAAAAACGCCAGCGTCAGCGCGCAAAACATCCCGCCGAAAAATCCCTCCCAGGTTTTGCCCGGACTGATGCGCGGCGACATTTGCTTTTTTCCCCACCGCCGCCCGACGAAATACGCCGCCGAATCCGCCGTCCACACCACCGCCAGCACCGCCAAAAGCGCGTCCGGATCATTGACGAACATCACCGCGGAGGCATACCACGCGGCGAAAATCGTCAGCATCCCGGCGGCGTAAAACGCCGCCCGCCGCAGCGGAAACCCGGACAGCATCAGCGCCGGCGCCGCCGTCGCCCAAAACAAACACGCGCCGCCGAACATCGCGTCCGCCGCGCCCAAATTACCGTCCAAAAGAAACTTCCCGGCGAGCATGAACGCCGCCGACAAAGCGGCGTATCCCGCCGCCGCCCGCCCGCGCAGTCCGCCCAGCCGCCCCCATTCCCACAACGCCCACAGCGCGGCGACAAAAGTCGCGGTCTCCCACATCCACGGCGCGCCGCGCCAAAAAATCGCCCCCGCCGCCGCCAAAAGCGGCAGCGCCACAAGAACGCGGTTTATTAACACGCCTCCTTCTCCCGGACCGCGCCGAAACGCCGTTCGCGCGCGGCGTAATCGGAGACGGCGGCGGCGAAATCTTCCTCGCCGAAATCGGGCCACAACACCGGCGTAAAATACAACTCCGAATACGCCGCCTGCCACAAAATAAAATTGCTGAGACGCCGTTCGCCGCCGGTGCGCACCAGCAAATCCACCGGCGGCAAATCGCCGGTGGCGAGATGACGGGAGAAATTCTCCTCGCCGAAATCGCCGCCGTTCGCCGCAATTTTCGCCGCCGCCTGCGACACATCCCACCGCCCTCCATAACTGACCGCGACCGTCGCGCGCAAACGCCGCCCGCCGGCGGTCATCGTTTCCAGCGAGGACATCGCCGCGCGCAACGGCGGCGGAAATCGGTCGCGCTGCCCGATGAACGACACGCGCACGCCGTTTTCGGAAAGTTCGCCGCCGAGAGTGCGGGCGGTCTCGCCGAAAAGCGCGAGCAAAGCGCGTACTTCGGCGGCGGGACGACGCCAATTCTCGCTGCTAAACGCGAACAAAGTCAAATACCGCACGCCGCACGAAACGGCGGCGCGTACCGCGGCGCGGGCGGCGGTCAATCCGCGGCGATGCCCCTCCGGACGCGGCAAACTGCGCGCCGCCGCCCACCGTCCGTTGCCGTCCATAATGACGGCGACATGACGCGGAACGGACGACGGCGGGGCGGCGGACACTAAACGGAGAGCAGGTCTTGTTTTTTATGTTCAATCATGGAATCCGCCTCGGACACCGATTCGTCGGTGATTTTCTGCACCGCATTTTCCATCCGCCGCCCCTCGTCTTCGGAAAACTCCCCCGATTTAACTTGGGCTTTAATCGCGGCGACGGCGTCGCGGCGGATATTCCGCAGCGCGATGCGGGCGGTTTCGGCTTCGCGGCTGATGACCCTGACCAAATCGCGGCGGCGTTCCTCGGAAAGAGAGGGCAAAGACACGCGAATCCCGCCGGAAGACGCCGCCGGATTCAAACCGAGACCGGAATCGCGAATCGCCTTCTCAATCGCGGCGGCGTTGCCGGCGTCCCACGGCGACACCACCAAAGTACGCGGGTCGGCGGCGGCGACCGAGGCGGTCTGCGACAGCGGCATTTCCGCGCCGTAGCAATGAACGACGACGGCGTCCAGCAGTCCGGGATGGGCGCGTCCGCCGCGAATTTTGCCCAAATCGGCGCGCAGCGCGTCCAGCGTTTTTTGCATTCGTTTGCGAATATCGTCTTCCATACTCCCCCGATTCCCGGCGAAAAAACTGGCGCGCCCGACAAGATTCGAACTCATGACCTCCAGGTTCGTAGCCTGGCGCTCTATCCGACTGAGCTACGGGCGCTCCCCGCCATTATACCGCAAAATCCGCCCCCGCAAATCCGACAATTTCCCGCCGCTTCCCTCCGTCCCATTCCTGCGAAGGCAGGAATCTCCACGCCATAGGCGGAAACTGTAAAAGAGACGTACCATTCCTGCGGAAAGCAGGAATCCTCGCCGTACCATTCCTGCGAAGGCAGGAATCTCCGCGCCGAAAGGCGCAAACTGTCGCCGAAGGCGTACAAATGTACAATTACCCGCCGCTTTGCGGCGGCGGAGATTCCTGCCTTCGCAGGAATGGGACGGGGGGAGAAAAATGGAATTTTTGAGTACTTTCCATTCCCTACCTTTGTCCCATTCCCGCCTCTTTTTCCTAATTCCTGCCTCTTTTTTCCCATTCCCGCGAACGCGGGAATCTCATTCGCCGCAAGGCGAATCCGCCGTTTGCGCTGGCGCGCAAAGAGATTCCGGCTTTCGCCGGAATGGCGGTGCTTTTTGTCTTTGCGGACAATACCGAATTTGGCGGTACCCGAAAATATAAAAAACCGCCATTCCGGCGA
>JBPCXA010000198.1:0-22867 GCA_051008975.1 Gammaproteobacteria bacterium | reverse complement strand
ATCCGATGCGCTCCACAAACCGCCCGTCGCGCGGACGCCGCCGGTCGGCGACGACAATATGATAAAACGGGCGTTTTTTCGCCCCCCCGCGGGACATCCGAATCACCAGCATAAATCAAACTCCAACCCCCGCCAACGCGCGGAATGCGCAAATTATACCCGATCCCGAAGATTTTTGTCCAAAAATTCGCAAAAAAACAAAAATAATTTCGCCCCCCGCCGATATTTTTTTGCCGATTTTGTCTTAAATTGTGGCATAATGCACCTCAACGACAATCTGAAAAGGAGATTCAGGATGAAAACGAAAGATGTTTTGCCGGGTTCCCAAACGCCGGATTTGGACGATTTTATCGCGCCCCAAACCGATTTTTCGCTGTCGCACGAGGATATTGTGGATATGGTGCGCCGCACCGTCCGCACTCCGAATACGCCGTCCGCCCCGCCCCAAATTCTCGCCTACAAAACCGGTGACGGCGTCCTTTCCCGCATCGAGCCGATAATGGTGGAAATGACGCCCGCCGAATTGATAGATGCGATGTTGCCCGGCAGAGTGCAGCAGGAGGACTAATCGCCGTGGCAAAATCCGCTTCCCCGCCCCGCATCGGCTCCGTCTCCGAATTTTGGGAGTGGGTCCAAACGCACGGCGGCGGACGCAATATGCTGTATCGCGGCTTGTCCGAAGCGAAGCGAAAAATATCGTCTTCTCTGAAACGGCGTCTGCGACACGAAGAAGACGCGAAAATGTCGCGTAAAGAATTCACGCAGGAGGTGCTGCAACTTCTGAACGAGGCGGAAATGCGCGGGCACCGGCAAAAATCCGGCGGCGCGCTGATGTCCGATTTGGAATTACTGGCGGAATTGCAGCATTATGGCGCGGCGACCTGCCTCATAGATTTTACGAAAATGCCGCTTGTCGCGCTGTGGTTCGCTTGCCGGCCGAAGTCGGAATCCTCTGCCGACGGCAAAGTAGTCGCCATCAATGCGGTCGACGGCGAACAGTATAAAAAGATACAGTCGGGCTATCTGGAAAAGAAAATTGATTTTTGGTTGTCGCCGAAAAACAAAAAAGGTAATCCCGTCGATACATTCTGGATTTGGGAGCCGCATCATCAGAACCGCAGAATTACCGCCCAGCGGTCGGTTTTTGTTTTCGGAAAACCGGAGTTGCCGATAAACGACAATCGCCATATCTGTCTGATCGCACATGAAAAGAAAGCGGCGATCATAGACGAGTTGCGGCGACACGGCATTTCGGACGAATCGCTTTTTTGCGATTTTGACGGCTTCGCCCGTCTTAACGCGCACGATAATCCGCCGCACCGGACGGCGAAGAATTATTTTGAGTTGGGGCGCGAAAACGCCGCCGCCGAAAAACACGAGCGCGCCATTGCGTATTATGATCTCGCCCTGGAAAATGAAGAGCCGTACAAAGCCGCTTACTTTGACCGCGGCTGGTCCAAACTCATGCTTAAAGATTATAAAGGTGCGCGTGCGGATTTTAACGAATCCGTCAATATTGACAATAAAAATGCGAACGCGCATCTTTATCTCGGACTCGTCAAATTTATTGAAGGCGACTACCCCGCCGCCATTGAGGATCTCAACAAAATCATCCGCCTTAATCCGCAGCATGCGCCCGCATTTTATGGTCGCGGAATCGCCAAATTTGCTTTGGGCGACAAGGCGGGGGCGTTGGCGGATATGCGGCGGGCGAAAGAGATTTCGCCGGAGGATTCGCGGTTTATTATTCCGGATGCGTTGAAGGACGGCGGCGGCGGTGCGAAAAAGAGCGGCGGCGAAAGCGGCGGCGGGGAGTGATTTTGGCGGCGGGGGCGGTTGTGTTTTTGGGGGAGTTTGGAATTCGGGGGGGAATTTTGTATAATTCCATTGCAGACGGGAATCAGGGAGGAATCTATGGCGAAGGATTATCGGGACTGGGACAAAGAGACGCTGATAGCGGAAATTGAATCGCTCCGGCGGCGTAAAAAATTCGGACTCGTCTGGGAGGACAAGCCGGAGGAGGTCGTCGACCGCTGCCGCAGCGAACTCCCCGTTTTGGAGGAGGTCAAAAGTTTGGCGATCGCCGCCGACGGGGACGCCCCGACGAATCTGCTGATAGAGGGCGACAACTACCACGCCCTCTCGGTGTTGAACTACACCCACGCCGGGAAAATTGACGTCATTTATATCGATCCGCCGTACAACACCGGCGCGAAAGATTGGAAATATAACAACGATTTCGTCGACAAAAACGACGGCTATCGCCACAGCAAGTGGCTCTCTATGATGGCGAACCGCCTCGCGCTCGCCAAAAATTTGCTGAAAGAGGATGGCGTACTGATTTGCACAATTGATGAAAATGAAAGGAGCAGATTGGAGTTGCTTGTTGAAGAATTGTTTTATCCGCGCGCGTTGACCAGCGTATCCATCGTGCATAATCCCCAAGGCGTACAGGGGGATAACTTTTCGTACACTCACGAAACCGCCATTTTCGTGATTCCCAAAATCAAGAACCGGATAAACAAGGTTGACGTGGAGCCGCGTAAGGAAATTCTGCGGGACGACACGGGCAACAGTTATTTGCGAACGAACGCGCGGAATTGTTTTTATCCGATTTTTGTTCGCGACGACGAAATAATCGGGTTCGGCGACGTGCCGAACGACGATTTTCATCCCGCTGACAGAACCGTGCAACGCGAAACACACACCGAAATCTGGCCGATTAAGAACGGCGTCGAGCGGAAATGGCGATATGCCAGACAAAGCATTGATAAAATCAAAATTGACTTGATTGTCAAGGACACGAAGCGCGGAAAAAACATTTTCCAAATCAAGCGGAAAGGGACGCCCAAAACCGTCTGGGCTGACCCCAAACATCATGCGGGCGGAAAATTTGGAACCGGATTGTTGGGCGCGATGGTGGGCGCGGGGAAATTTAATTTTCCCAAATCTTTGTTTTCGGTTCTTGACGCGATAAAACTTTGCGTTAAAAAGGATTCCATAGTTTTGGACTTCTTCGCCGGTTCCGGCACGACCGGTCACGCCATCTCGTTGTTGAACAAAGAGGACGGCGGTCGCCGCCGTTTTATTCTCTGCACCAACAACGAGAACGGAATCGCGCGCGAAGTTTGCCATCCGCGAATCAAGGCGGTCATAAAAGGACACGAGGATTTGCCGGACATCACCGGCATTCCGTCCAATCTGCGGTACTTCAAAACCGCCTTCGTTCCGTCGCGCAAGAATCCGACCGACCAGGACAAGATTCGCCTGACGCAAAAGGCGGCGGAAATGATCTGCGTCCGCGAGAATACTTTTGCGCCGGTGAAAGAGACGAAAGCGTATAAAATCTTTCGCGACGGCGCGCGCTATACCGCCGTTTTGTACGACGAGAGGGCGATACCGTCCGTCAAAACATTCGCCGCAAAAACGGACGGCAAGTTCGTCGCGTACATTTTTTCGCTCGGCGACAACGATTTCGCGGACGAGTTCGCCGATATGCGCGGTAAAATCGTGTCGCGCGCGATTCCGGAGGCGATTTTGCGCGTGTATCGCCGCATTTTCGGGGGGACGAAATGAAACTCAGGAACTATCAGGAAAAGGCGGTTGGCGATTTGCTGCGCAACGCCGCGGATCTGCTGTCCAAGAGCGGCGGCAAGCGGATGATTTTTCGCGCGCCGACTGGCGCGGGCAAGACGCTGATGGCGGCGGAGTTTTTGGCGCGTCTCGCCGATTCGCGCAAGGCGGAGTTTTGCTGCATTTGGATCGCGCCCGGCAAATTGCATTCGCAGAGCCGCGACAAACTAAAAAAATATTACGAGGAATCCCGCGCGCTGGAATGCCGGTATTTCGCCGAATTGGGAGACAAGTGGATCGGCGACCGCGAGATTCTTTTTCTTAATTGGGAGGGCGTCCGGCAGAAGGAAAAGAACATTATCGTCCGCGAGAACGAGCGCGAGTTTTATCTTTCCAAGGTGCTGGAAAACACCCGCGCCGCGAGGCGCGCGATCATTCTCGTCGTGGACGAAAGTCATCGCGCCGCCCGAACCGAAATATCGGAGGAATTGGTCGCCGACATCGCGGCGGATATTGCCGTGGAAGTTTCGGCGACGCCCGAATTCAAAGACGAAAACGCGCTCGTCCGCGTAGATTTGGACGATGTCAAAGCGGAGGAAATGATTAAAAAATCGGTCGTGCTGAACGACGGATTCGGCAACGCGATTTCGACAGGCGGTATTTCCACCGCCGACAATTTGGACGAAGCCGTGCTGCGGATGGCGCTCGCGCGCCGCGTCGAACTCGCCGCCGCTTTCGCCGCCGAGGGCGCGAATGTCAATCCGTTGTTGTGCATTCAACTGCCCAACGGCGGCGACGAACAAAAAAAGAAAGTGCGGCGTCTCGTCGACAATGTGCTGTCGCAAAACGGCATTACGGAAACGAACCGCAAACTTGCGATTTATCTCGCCGATGAAAAGGAAAACTTGGAGACCATTTCCCGCAACGACGACGACGCGGAAGTGATGATATTCAAACAGGCGATCGCCCTCGGCTGGGACTGCCCGCGCGCGCATATTCTCGTGTTGTTCCGCGAATGGACGAACGCCGTTTTTTCGGTGCAGACGCTCGGGCGCATTATGCGGATGCCCGAACCGGACAAGGGGCATTACAAAAATGAAACGCTGAATCGCGGCTATGTGTATACGAACAAGGAGCGGGTGGCGGTGGAGCCGGAAATCTCCAACAGCCGCTATTTGGAAGTTCATTCCGCCCGCCGCGCGGACGGGTACGATTCGGTCGCCCTGCCGTCCGTGCATCGTCTGCGGCAGCGCGAACAAACGCGTCTTTCGCCGCGTTTTGTCGATCTGTTTTTGGCGGCGGCGAAAAAATACGAACTGCGGGAAAATATTAATATGCAGGATCGTCTCGTAGAAACGCTGTTGATCGCCGACTACAAGGCGGAAAGCGCGGACGCGCTGGCGGGCAAGACCGTCAAGGGCGACAAGCGCATCGGCGTGGACAACAAGGAGGAACTGCAGGACGCGTTCGATCATTTCGCCCGCAACAATCTTTCGCCCTATTATCCGGACGACCGTTCCATCGTGCGCGTCAAGGAGGCGATTTACGCTTTCTTCGGCGGTCCCCTGGAAATGGGCGTCGTCGATCATTTTCCGGAAATCGTCAAAATTACTTTGAGCGATTCCAACAAGGGGGATTTCATTCGCGTACTGGAAAACACGAAAGAAAAATACGCGGAAGAAACGGCGAAAAGAAAAGAACCGCTGCAAAAAACGCCCGATTGGGAGGTGGCGGAATCCGTCACTTACGGCGACAACTATACGGCGCGCGAGGCGGGCAAATCGGTGATGCAGCCCTTTTATGCGGCGAAACGCGAATCGGGTCCGGAAAAGGCGTTTATCGAGCTGCTGGAAAAATCCGCCAAGGTAAAATGGTGGTATAAAAACGGCGAAAGCGAATCCATGTATTTCGCCGTGCCATATACGAAAGGCGGCGAAGAGCATCCGTTTTATGTTGATTTTATCGTCCGTTTCGCGGACGGCAAAATCGGTTTATACGACACCAAAAGCGGACAAAGCACGGACGCCGCCGCCGAAAAAAGCGACGGTCTGCTGTCTTACATCAAAAAACAAAACGACGCCGGCAAACGGTTGCGCGGCGGCATCATCGAGCCCGCCAATCCGTCCGATTATTCGCGCGGTTGGAAAATATACACGGGCGAAGGCGCGAATATCAAAGAACGCAAATCTCCCGAATGGGAATGGCTGGAACTATGACCGCCCGCCCTACTTTTTTCGGGGGGGGGCGTAGGAATTGATTTTGCTGGTGCGGAGTCCGGCGGCGACGAGGGATTCGCACATTTTCAGCGCGCATACCACGCCGTCCAACACCGGCAATCCGTGCCGCCGCGACAGTCGCGCCGCCAAATCGGCCATTCCGGCGCATCCCAAAATTACCGATTCGCATCCGTCCTCCGCGATTGCGCGGGCGATTTCGTCGCCGATTTTTTGCGCGGCGGCGTCGCCCTCCTCCTCCAACGCCAGTACCGGAATGTCGGCGGCGCGCACTTTTTTGCATACATGCGACATTCCGTATTTGCGCGACAGTTCTTCAATAATCGGGACGGCGCGCGGCAGGGTCGTCACCACCGAAAAGGACGGCGCGAGCATCGACGCGAAATGCATCGCCGCCTCGCAAATTCCGACGACCGGCCCGGCGACGATTTCGCGGCACGCGCCGAGTCCGGGATCGTCAAAACACGCGACGACATATCCGTCCGCGCCCGCCGCCTCCGCCTTTTTAATTTCCGCCAGCAGCCCCATGACGCTCGCCGCCTCGTCGTAATGCCCCTCTATGGAGACGGGCGTATTCGGAGGATTCGCCGCCAGAATTTCGACGCCGGGGAAGGCGAAACGCCGCGCGACTTCGGCGATTTTGCGGGTCATTCCCGCCGTGGAATTCGGATTGATCAGCGCGATCTTCACGGCGAGATTATACCTCGCCGCCCAGATAAATTTTGCGGATGCGGTCGTCGTTGCGGAGTTCCGCCGAGACGCCCTCGATCATCACGCGTCCGACCGAAAGGGCGTAGGCGCGATGGGAAATTTTCAGCGCCATCCGCGAGTTTTGTTCCACGAGAATGACCGACACCTTGTCGTCGCGGTTAATGGCGACGATGGAACGCGCGATACTCTGCACGAGTTTCGGCGCGATACCGAGGGACGGCTCGTCCAGCAGCAATAGTTTCGGGCGCGCCATCAACGCCCGTCCGATGACGAGCATTTGCTGTTCGCCGCCGCTCATCGTGTTCGCCGACTGGCGGAAACGTTCTTTTAGGCGCGGAAATTTTTCCAATACCTTTTCCAAATCGCGCGCGATTTCGTCGCGGTCGCCGCGCGTAAACGCGCCCATCAGCAGATTGTCCTTCACCGACATATAGGGAAAGACGCGCCGCCCCTCCGGCGCCATTGAAATTCCGGCGGCGACGATTTCCGCCGGCGGCCTGCCGTCCAGCCGCGCGCCGTCGTAATAGATACCCCCCCCCCGAATTGGCCGCAAGCCGGTGATCGCGCGCAAAATGGACGACTTGCCGGCGCCGTTGGCGCCGATCAGCGCGACGGTCTCGCCGCCGCGCACCCGCAAAGACACGCCGCGCAGCGCGTGGATATGCCCGTAAAACAGCGACACATTGTCAAACGAAAGCAGATCGGACATTGTATTAAATCTCCGCCGCGTCTTCCGCGCCCAAATACGCCTCTATGACCTTTTCGTTTTTTTGGATTTCGTCCGGCGCGCCCTCGGCGATCTTCTCGCCGAAATTCAAAACGACGATGCGGTCGGAAATGCTCATCACCGCGCGCATGTCGTGTTCCACCACCAGCAGGGTGACGCCGCGATCCCGCACCTCCCGCGTCATCGCCAGCGCCTTCGTCGTTTCGTCGTGGTTCATTCCGGCGAACGGTTCGTCCAAAAGCAGCACCCGCGGATTTGTCGCGAGACCGATCGCGATTCCCAGCGCGCGCAAATGCCCGTGCGGCAAATTGCCGGCGGGCTCGTTCTTGATTTCGGATAGGCGCAAAAATTCCAGAATGGAATCGGCGGACTTTCCGAACTCGCGTTCGTCCGCCGCCGCCGTCCGCGAGTTGACAAAAAATCCGAACAATCCCGCCCGCGAACGAAGATGATGGGCGATAACGACATTGTCGCGGACGCTCATTCCGCGAAAAATCGTCGTCTCCTGAAAAGTGCGCAC
Source organism: Gammaproteobacteria bacterium (assembly GCA_051008975.1). Lineage (GTDB taxonomy): Bacteria > Pseudomonadota > Gammaproteobacteria > Tethybacterales > Persebacteraceae > Persebacter. The sequence continues at coordinate 15,102 of JBPCXA010000198.1, read as the reverse complement.
GACGCCCCGCCGCGCCGCGGCGTGCGGCGAAAGACCGGAAACGCGCCGCCCGTCCAGCAATACTTCGCCGCGCGTCGGACGCAAAAACGAGGAGATCAACTTAAACAACGTGGATTTTCCCGCGCCGTTCGGGCCGATGACCGACAATATCTCGTTCGCGTTCGCGGCGAAACTGACATTGTTCACCGCCGTCAATCCGCCGAAGCGGCGGCTGACATTATTCACCCGCAAAATCTCGCCGCCGCCCGTCACCGGCGTCCCGCGGACGGCGTCCGAAACAGGCCCGGACGAATGCTCATCAGTCCGTTCGGCAAAAACAACATCAGCAAAATCAACGCCGTCGCGTAAATCAACAATTGATATTCGCCGGCCCTGAACAAAAAATCCCATCCCATATACAAGGTCAGCGTGCCGAGCATCGGCCCGAATACATAGCCCAACCCGCCCATGAAACAATACAGCATATAGTTCACCGATTCTTGAATCGGAAAAGTCGCCGGATATACCGACTGCACAATCGCCGCGAACACCGCCCCGCCGACTCCGCCCAAAAAGGACGAAATCGCATACGCCAGCAGCCGCAGCCGCGCGACATTCACCCCGATGGAGGCGGCGAGCTCCTCGTTCTGCTGCAGCGAACGACATAAAAAACCGAGACGCGAATTCACCAGACGCCACATTCCCGCGAAACACAACACCAGCAAAGACGCCGCCAAATAATAAAATCCGAGACGCAAATTTTCCAACTCCGCGAAATTCGGAATTAATTCCAGCCCGAACAGCGACAGCGCGCCCGGCGGCGGAATATTCGTAATGCCCGCCGGGCCGTTCGTAATCGGCAGCGCCTGCGCCGTCAACCGCGCCACTTCGGTGAGGGTCAGCGTGACCATCGCAAAATATACGCCGCGCAAACGCAAAATCGGCAGTCCGATGCACACGCTGGCGGCGGCGCAAAACAATCCCGCCGCGGGCAGCGTCCACCAAAACAGGACGTCGTATTTGACGACGAGTATCGCCGACACATAACCGCCCAGCAGCGCGAACGCGCCCTGCCCGATGTTGATGCGCCCGATGTAAAAAGTCAGCCATACGCCGGAACTGATCACCGACAGCAGCGCCACCGACGTCAGCGCGCTGATCAAATCGCCGCGCCCCGCCGCCGCCAGCGTCCAAGGCGCGGCGACGAACACCGCGAACAAAAATACGGCGACCGCCGTCGCCCGCCGGTATGTCATGTCAGCCCCACGGCTTGCCCATCAGCCCCTGCGGACGGACGCTGAGAAAAAGCATCAGCGAAACGAAAATCGCCAAATAGGTGATGTCGCCGTAGGCGCGCAAATACGACAGCCCGAACGATTCGGTCATGCCGAGAATGAATCCGCCGACAATCGCCCCCGGCACCACGCCGGCGCCGCCGATCATCACCATCAAAAACGCCTTGATGGAAATCGGTCCGCCGATGCCGGAACTGACGCCGGTAATCGCCGCCAGCAGTCCGCCCGCGACCCCCGCCAGCATCGCGCCGAGGGCGAATCCGAGCATTGAATACTTGTCCGCGTCCACGCCCATCAATTGCGCCGCCGTGCGATCCTGCGCCAGCGCGCGCATCGCCCGTCCGGGGCGGGTGTATTGCATGAACAAAATAAATCCGGCGATCATCAAAACGATGCAGACGCCGACCGCGATTTTGTCGTTCGGCATGACGACGGTAAAATCGCCCCAGTTTTGTACGCCGTCCAAAATTTTCGGCACGCCGCGCTGTTTTTGTCCGAATATCAGAAGAATAATCGCGTCAAAAAAGAACGCCAGCCCCGCCGCCAGCAACATCGAACTTTCCTCGCGCGCGCTTTTTTTCAACACCGGACGAAATAAAAACTTTTCTACAAAAGCGCCCGCCGCCAGCAGCGTGAGCGCCGACGCCAAAATCGCCAGCGGAAACGGTAGCTGCAGACGCCCGTATACCCAGTAGGTCACAAATCCGCCCAGCACATACATTTGTCCGTGCGCGAAATTCAGCACGTTCATCAGCGCGAAAATCAGCGTAAGTCCGAGCGCGATCAGCGCGTATTGCGCGCCCAAATACAGCCCGTTGACGACGATTTGCTCCATCGCGGAATTATAGCAAAACGCGGGACTGTCGCCGGTCAGCGAATGTTGCCGGCGAAGTTATGATACAGAGTTTCCGAAAGCCGGTTGAAATCCGCCATATTCCGCGCCGCCGATTTGTCCAAACGCGCCAGCGCGCCTTGTCCGAGCGCCGTTTCCAGCGATTCCGCATATTCGGGCACTTTCCCCCATTCGCCCACGGTATCCGCCGTCAATTCCACATGAAACTGCACCGACACCGCGCGCGCGCCCCACGCCATCGCATTGACGCCGCACGCCGGAGAATCCGCGAGCGGCGCGGCGTTTTCGGGAATCCGCAGCACTTCCGCCGAATGCCACTGCAGCGTATTAAATTGCGGCGGACAACCCTTAAAAAACCAGTGCGCCTTTCCGGCGGCGGTGAGATTTACCGGCAAAACGCCGATTTCGGGACGCGCCGCGGCACCGATTTTGCCGCCGAGAGCCGCCGCCAGCAACTGATGACCGAGACAAAATCCGAGATACGGTCTGCCCCCGCACACCCAGCGCGCAATCGCCGCAATTTCGGCGGCAAGCCACGGATGCGCCTTCGTCTGCCACACATCCATCGGTCCGCCCATCACCATCATCGCGTCATAGCCCGCAAAATCGGGAATGACGTCGCCTTCGTTCAACTGCACGGCGTCCCAATCCGCGCCGTCCCGCCGCATCAGATCGCGGAAGATGCCCGGATGTTCGCAGGCGATATGTTGAATTACTAAGAAGCGCACGGCTTAAATTCCGTCCGCGCGCGGCGTTTATAAACGACAGCCCGGAAGAAAACTCCCGGGCTTTTTCGTTCCCCCGTCGCGGCGGAAATTAATCCGCGCTGGTCACAAACAGCGTCTCAAACTCGCCGTCGCGGAACTCGGTAATGACCATCGGCACGCCGAGTTGACGCTTTTGCCCGAAGGAAGAATTACCGACATATTGGAGTTTCGCGTCCCCCTTGATAAACGGATTCGGCGCGGAAAAAGTGTCCATCGTCTTCTGGAACTCGCCGACGTCGTCCAGCGCCTTCGGATTCGCTTTCAGCGTCTCCAAAATATATTCCAGCGCGTACACTTTCGTGTCGGATTCGTTGTCGTATTGCCCGTGGTCTTCGGCGTAGCGGCGGATGAATTCCTCCATCAGCGGCGTGCGAATTTCGGGGGTGGATGCGCCGCCGACCGAAATAAAGCCGTTCGCCAGATCGCCCGCGCCTTCGGCGAGTTGCTTGGCGTCCTGCGCGGTTTCGGCGGACATCAGCCCCTCGTAGCCGAGTTCGCGGGCGGCGCGGATAATCAGCGGCGCGGTACCGCCGGCGACCCCGGACAACACGAGCAAATCCGGCTTCAAGCGGACGATCGGCGTCACCACCGGCGCGAAATCGCGGGTGTCGCTCTGGTAGGCGTCTTCGGCGACGACTTTCAGCCCCAGTTCCTTCGCCGCCGCGACGCCCCCGGCGCGCTGCGAAAGCGCGTCCGATTCGTTCGCCGCCAGAAAGGCGATGGTTTTAATGCCCTCGTTTTCCTTCAAATGGCGATAAATGGCGGGACCGGACTGATAATTCGCGATCATCCCCAGCACCGCGTTGCCGGCCGGCTTGGAATACAACTCCTTCGGAAAGGCGTACGGGAAATACATCACGCCGTCCTTCTCGGCGACCGGACGCACCGCCGCGGCGGTGGGGTCGGTATTCGGGCCGACGACATAATGGACGCCCTCCTGCACCATTTTTTCCATTCCCTCCTTGGCGCGGGTGGTGTTGTCCTGCGTATCCCAGGTGACGATGTCCAAATCGTACGTTTTGCCGCCGATTTGGACGCCGCCCTCCTCGTTCAGCCACTTGGCGCGGGTTTCCATACAGCGGACGTTGGAAATTCCCCACGCCGCCTTCGGGCCGCTGGTGACGCCGACGAAGCCGATTTTGAGCGTTTCATTCGCCGCGGACGCGGGCGCGACGGCGACAACCGACAGCGCGACCGCGCCGCCGACGAGAGTTTTGCAGAGTTTGTTCAGCATTGGATTGTTCTCCGGTAAGAAATAAAAGCGCCCCATTATACCATTTCGCCGCCGCCGTGCATTTTTTTTCACCTTTTTTTGCCTTTTGGGCGAAAAAATTTCGGCGATTTCCGCCCCTCGCGCCGCCCCTCGCAAACGCTACAAATGCCGCCGCAAAAAATCCAAAGTCCGCAGGTTGGCGGTTTCCGCCGCCTCCGGGTCGTGGGACGGATTGTCGGGATTGGCGAATCCGTGTCCGGCGTGCGGATAAATGAAAATTTCGTGTGCGCCGGAATGCGTCCGCAGACGCGCCTGAAATTCGCGCACGTCGTCCGCCCGGATGGCGGCGTCTTCCTCGCCGAAATGCCCGAGAATCGCCGCGCGCATTTGCGACAAATCGTCTTCGGGATTGAAACGCCCGTAATAAATGACCGACGCCTTCGCGCCCAAGTCGTTTTTGGCGATTTGGTACGACCAGCCGCCGCCGAAACACCAGCCCACCGAGCCGAGCCGCGCCCCGTCCGCCCGCGGCGAATCGCGCAAATACGCGGCGGCGGCGCGCAAATTCGCAAAGGCGGCGGCGGAATCGCGGCGCACCGCCCCGGCGAGTTTGCGCGCGGCGTCCGGCGAATCCGCGGTTTGTCCGCCGTATAAATCCACCGCCAGCGCGACATAGCCGGCGGCGGCGAACGCGCGCGCCTTGGCGCGAATGTCGTCGTTGAGACCCCACCACTCGTGGATTAAAATCAGCGCCGGCGCGGCGTCCGCGGATTCCGGCAGCGCCAAATATCCCTTCGTCTCGCCGAAATACGCGACTTCGCGCGCCGAAGATTCCGCGGCGAACGCCGCCGGAACAACGACGGCGAAAAACAATCCCGTCAGATAAAGCGCGTTTTTGATCATCGCAAAAGTTCCCCCGAAAAAACGCGAGTTTAACATAAACGGACGACGGACGGAATTGCGGCGGGCGGAATCTTCGCCGCCGCGAAAAAATGTCGAAAAAATCGCCCGTCCGCCCCCGCAAATTCGGAGACGGAACAGACCCGCCAGTTTTGTCAAAAAACGCGGCGGTACAGAATCGCGGTCAGAACTCCCACTTCTTCTGCAGCCCGACCTTGCCGGTATCGGTATACCCGAAGGTCATGCCGTCCATCACCAGCCCGTTGCGGGTGAAATAGTCGGGAGCGGAATCGTCATCGGTGAGTCCGTTGACAGCCAACGCCCCGCCGATAATAATGCCGATGATTCCGACCAATCTTTCAGTGCCGTAGTCCGAGCTGCATGTCCCGGGGCTGTTCGTTGCCCGTCTCTGCGCGATGCAGGCGTCTACATCGTCCTCGGCATCGCTTTTGCCGTTTTGCCAATACCATCCACTGAGTCCGGCGAGTCCGAGCCCGCCGACAACTTGGGTGGTATCCGCCGCAAAAGCCGACGGGGACATCGCCAGCATCGCGGCGACGAGGGTGGTTTTTACTGCGTGTTTCATGGGAGTTCTCTCCTTTTTTTTGATGAATAAAACCGGGCGACTGAAACGAATCTCCCGGCGAAATCAAACTTTCTCCTTTTGCGGGCAGGATTTTTCCCATTCGCCCGCCTTGGCCTCCTCCAAATAGCGATCCAAAATTCCCAAAATCACCGGATTATCGCGCGCAAAATCCCACGCGTTCAAGACGCCCTTAATGTCGCCCGCCCCCGGATTCGCGCCGCAGTCCAAAAGCATCTGCACCACTTCGTGGCTGTTGCTCTTGACGGCGAGAAGCAGCGAATCGGCGTCCGGCGGCACACCGTGCGCCAGCAGCATCCGCGCCATTTCGGCGTTTCCAATTACCGCACGCAACGGCGTAACGGGAACAATTCGCCGCGCCGCCTTGAGCGCGTAAACCACCACGATTCCTTTGGACGCTTGCGGATTCGCGCCGTGTTCCAGCAAGGCGCGCATCACATCGGCATGTCCGCCTTTCGCCGCAAAAAGTATCGGCGGCATATCCGGCTCCCAGCACCGCCCGACGAGAGGCGCGGTAATCATCAATCCCACGCCGAACACGGTGCAAGCCGATTTCACATACAGCCCCTCCGTATGACAAAGTGCGTTCGGATCCGCGCCGTTGTCCAGCAGGAAACGCGCCTCCCGCGAATTGCCGTTTTTCGCCGCTTCACACAGAAATTCCGGGTCAAGATCCTCCCGCACTTCCGTGTAATATCCCGCCTCTTGTTCGCGAACTTCCACTTCGCGCGCGCCGCCGCCGCAGGACGCGAGAATCAGCGACAGCGCGACAAAAGTCGCGCCGCGCAAAAGCAAAAAATGCCGCATCGCCGCCGCTCCGAATCAGTTAAATTCGGAGTAGCGGACGCCCTTGCCGCGCAGACAGTGGTTAAAACTGAGCTGCTGGTTTTTGCGGCAGACCTTCGTTTTCGCGGTCAAATCCTGCCACTCGTCGGCGGACATTCCGTGCGACGGCGCGATCAATTCAGCGCAGTTGTAGTCCGCCGTGGCGACGAGATGACACGCGCGGCGCGCCTCCTCAATCTCCTCGTCGGTCATTTTGCTGACGCGCTCAATTTCGCGCAGGCGCGGGCCGGGCTTGTCGGCGCAGCCGGACATAAGCAACGCCGAAGAAATCGCCGCGAGGGCGAAAACGGCGCGGATAGATTGTTTCATTTCTGTTTCCTTTCGCTGTCAATAAAAGTCCGGCGTTGCGCGCCGGGCGCTGTCAAGGTATCAGAAAGTCATACAAGATACTGCCGCCCTTCCCCGAGGGTCTTCTATAAACACGGCACCCCCGGCAACGGGGGAACTTTCTGTCCTTGACGAAAAGATTGTATCACAAAACCGCGAAGACGGCGAAACCGCGCATTTTTTTTTCGGGCGCAATTCGCCAACGCGCCGACGCGGATTTTCGGATTTTGCGGGAAAAACCGCGTTGCGGCGGAATCGCCGCGGAAAGTCGTCAATTAATCAGCGCCCACAGCACCGCGCCGACCATCAGCGCCGCCAGAAAATGCATTAAGAATTTCTCCGCGCGCGCGCCGGACAAAAATTGCGCCGCCCGCGCGCCGCACCAGCACCAAAAAGTTTGCGCCAAACACTGCCAGCCGAAAAACGCCAGCCAGACGACAAACACCTGCGTCCACCAGTCGCCGCGCGCGTCGATAAACTGCCCGTAGGCGGACACCACCATCGCCCACGCCTTCGGATTCAGCGGATGCACAAGCAATCCGCGCCAAAATCCGATGCGCGACGCGTCCGTTTGCCCTTGTATTTTGATTCGTAAAATCTGCCGCGCCAGCCACAATACATAAACCGCCCCGGCGATTTTCATCGCCGACAATACGGACGGAAATTTGTCAATGACACCCCACAATCCCGCCGCCAAACCCAAATGTACGAAAGTTTTGCCGAAAATCGTGCCCGCCAGCAGCGGCAAACTTCGCCGGACGCCGTCCCGCGCGCCCGCCGCCAGCATCAACATATTCGCCGGTCCGGGCGTACTCACCAGCACGCCGGCGAATACGAGCAGCGGAATGAGATTTTCAAGCGGCATGTATTCGCGCGCACGCCGCCGCCGTCATCCCGGAATTCCGCCTTTCGTAAGTTTCGCGGGATTCAGCAGTTTTTTCAATTCCGCGCGCGGCAATCCGGTGTCCTCCGCCGCGACGTCCAAAATCGGACGCCCCTCCGCGTAGGCGCGCTTGGCGACCGCCGCCGCCTTCAAATAGCCGATGACCGGATTGAGCGCGGTGACCAAAATCGGATTTTGCGCCAGAGACGCCGCCAATTTTTCCGGACGCGGCGTAAATCCGGCGATCGCCTTGTCCGCCAAAAGACGGCAGACGGACGACAGCAGCGCGACCGAATCCAAAAGCGATTCGGCGATCAGCGGCAGCATCACATTCAATTGAAAATTGCCGGACTGTCCGGCGACGGTGATCGCCGCGTCGTTGCCGATAACCCGCGCGGCGACCATACAGGCGGCTTCGGGAATGACCGGATTGACCTTGCCGGGCATGATGGAGCTGCCGGGCTGCAGCGCGGGCAGCGCGATTTCGCCCAGCCCCGCCAGCGGACCGCTGTTCATCCAGCGCAAATCGTTGGAGATTTTCATCAGCGACACCGCGACCGTTTTTAATTGTCCGGACATTTCCACCGCCGCGTCCTGCGCGCTCAAACTCTCGAAAAAGGAGGCGGCGCAAAAGAACGGCGCGCCGGACGCCTTTTTTATTTTGCGCGCGAAGGCGGCGGCGAATCGTTTGTCGGCGTTTATGCCGGTGCCGACGGCGGTGCCGCCCTGCCCCAGCGCCAGCAGCCGCCGCCGCGAATCGCGGACGCGCGCCGCGCCGTGGGCGATCTGCGAAGCCCACGCGCCGAGTTCCTGCCCCATCCGCACCGGCATCGCGTCCATCAAATGCGTCCGTCCGGTCTTGACATATTTGTCGGTCGCCTTCGCCTTTTTGCGGATGGTATTTTCCAGATGCGACAGCGCCGGCAAAAGCGCGCGGTCAATTTCCAGCGTCGCCGAAACATGAATGGCGGTGGGAATCACGTCGTTGCTGGACTGCCCCATATTGACATGGTCGTTCGGGCTGATTTCCATTCCGCCGTGCGCGGCGGCGAGCGTCGCCAGTACTTCGTTCATGTTCATGTTCGTGCTGGTGCCGGAGCCGGTCTGGAATACATCCACCGGAAAATGCGCGCCGTGCGCGCCGTCCTCCACTTCCCGCGCCGCCCGCGCGATCGCCGCGCCGATGCGGCGGTTGAGAAAGCCGAGTTCCACATTGGTCTCGGCGGCGCAGCGTTTAATGAGCGCCAGCGCGCGCAAAAACGACGGCGGCATCGTCCGCCCGCTGACCGGAAAATTTTCCACCGCCCGCTGCGTTTGCGCCTTGTACAGCGCGTCGGCGGGCACCCGCAGTTGTCCCATGGAATCGGATTCCAAACGAAACTTTTCGGCGTCCCCGGCGGCTTTCGCGGCTTTCGCGGTTTTGACGGATTTCGGCATTGCAAATTCTCCTTTTTCCATTTTCTTAAATTTCGGATGCGAACGCGATTATACCGAATATCCCCAAAACGCGCGGCGCGGCGTTTGTTTTACGCCGGCTGCTGCTGCGTGATGCAGTGGATGCCGCCGCCGCCGCGGACGATTGCGGACGCCGGAATTTGTACGATTTTGCGCGCGGGAAACGCCGCCGCCAGCGTCCGCCGCGCCGCCGCGTCTTCCGGCGCGCCGAAGGACGGCATCACAATTCCGCCGTTGGCGACATAAAAATTAATGTACGACGCCAGCGATTCCCGCCCGTTTTCGCGTCCGCTTTCACACGCGCGCGGACGCGGGCGCGGCAGAACGATAATTTGCATTCGCCGTCCGCGCGCGTCTTTCGCTTCGCGCAGGCGGCGGATGTTTTCCGACAGCGTTTCGTCGCCGTCGTCCGCCATCGCCAGCGCGACTCCGGGGGCGGCGAAACATGCGACTTCGTCTATATGCCCGTCGGTTTCGTCGTCGCGCAAATCGCCGCACAGCCAGATGATTTTTTTCGCGCCCAAAAAGTTTTTTAACGCCGCCTCAATTTCTTCGCGCGACAAAGACGGATTGCGGTTCGGATGCAAAAGACATTGTTCGGTGGTCAGAATCGTCCCCTCGCCGTCGGAATGCACCGCGCCGCCCTCCATCACCAGCGGCGCGGCGAATCGGCGCGCGCCGACGTGTCGCAGCATCCGCCCGGCGACGGCGGCGTCGCGGTCGAACGGCGCGTATTTTTCCCCCCACGCATTAAAACGCCAGTCCACTCCGGCGATTTCGCCCGCCGCGTTTTTGACGAATGTCGCCCCGGTGTCGCGCAGCCAGGAATCGTCCAGCGGCCATTCCAGCACTTCCGCCGCACCGCCCAAAAGGCGGCGGGCGTCCGCGGCGTCTTCGGGGCGGGCGATCATCCGCACCGGTTCAAATTCGGAAATCGCGCGCGCGACCGCGGCGAACGCCGTCCGCGCATAGCAAAAGTCGCCGAATACTTCCGCCCGGCACGGCCAACCCATCCAGCAGGCGGCGTGCGGCGACCATTCGGCGGGCATCGCAAAACCGGCGTCCGCGGGAAAATCGGTATCTGCGGGAAAACCGGACATTTCGCAATTATACGAAAAACGGCACATGAAAAACGGCGCGCCGTTTGCCGGAAAGGCGCGGACGCGTTATAATCCGCGCACCTGTTTATGAAAATGATGCGCCGCATCGGGAGAAAACATGATGAAAACCGCCTCCGCCTTATTAATCAAAACCGCGCTCGCCGCCACCGTCGTTTTGTCCGCCGCCGCGCCAGCCGCCGCGCGGACGCCGCTGGAACGGTATCTGCAATCGCGCGGCTATCAGCTGCCGAATGTCATCTCCTACGACGACCTGTACGAAACCGCGTACGACGAGGGAATCGTGGACATTGAAAAAATGCTCGCCGAGCACGAAGTGCCGGTGGTGGGCGCGGGCGATTCCCGCTATGTGCGCACGACGGATTTGCTGCGCATTTGCGGCAAGGAATGCAGTTATCACAAGGGGTGGGGAATTTTTTTGAGCGGTTTCGCCGTCCTGCGACACCGCCGATGAGACGATGAGCGACGATCTGCGCGAAGTCCGCCGGCAAAAACTGGCGCGCCTCCGCGAAGCAGGAGATGCATATCCGAACGACTTTAAGCCGTCCAGTTCGGCGGCGCGGCTGCGCGCCGCGCACGGCGAAAAGACGCGCGAAATTCTCGCCGAAGAAAACCCGCAAGCCGCCGTCGCCGGGCGCATTTTGCTGCGGCGGACGATGGGAAAGGCGATATTTTTGACGATATTGGACGACGGCGCGCGTCTGCAAATTTACGCCGCCCGCGCCGTTCTCGGCGACGAATTGTACGACGAAATCGGCCGCTGGGACATCGGCGACATCGTCGGCGGCGAGGGCGAATTGTTCAAAACCAACACCGGCGAATTGACTTTGCGCGCGCGCAAACTGCGTCTGCTGGTCAAATCTTTGCGGCCGCCGCCGGAAAAATTTCACGGCGTCGCCGACGCGGAGACGCGCCACCGCCGTCGTTATGTTTCGCTCGCCGCCGGTTCCGGCGAACGCGAAGTTTTCGTCCGTCGCGCCGAAATGATCCGCCGCATCCGCGATTTTTTTCACGCCCGCGATTATTTGGAGGCGGAGACGCCGATATTGCAGCCGATTCCGGGCGGCGCGGCGGCGCGTCCGTTCACCACCCGCTGCAACGCGCTGGACTGCGATTTTTATCTGCGAATCGCGCAGGAATTGTACATCAAGCGTCTGCTCGTCGGCGGATTTAACCGCGTATTCGAACTCAACCGCAACTTCCGCAACGAGGGCGTTTCCACGCGCCACAATCCGGAATTTACGATGCTGGAATTCAACGCCGCCTATCATACATGCGAGGATTTTATTTCGCTCACCGAGGAGTTGCTGCGCGACCTGGCGCGCGCGCTGCACGGCGGCGACATCGTCCGCTATCAGGGGCGCGATTTGTCGTTCGCGCCGCCGTTCGCGCGAATGTCGCCGGCGGAGGCGGTGCGGCGGAATTTCCCGCAATATTCCGAAACGGAACTGCGGGACGGCGAATTTTTACGCGCCCGCCTCGCCGAATTGGAACGAATTCCCGCGCCCGACGCCTCCGTCGCCGAAATGCAATTCGCGTTGTTTGAAGAGACCGCCGAGGCGTCTTTGATTCAGCCGACTTTTATCGTGGAGTATCCCGCCGCCGCCTCGCCGCTGGCGCGCCGCCGTCCGGACAATCCCGACATCGCCGAGCGTTTTGAATTGTTCGTCGCCGGGCGGGAAATCGCCAACGGCTTTTCCGAACTCAACGACCCGGACGCGCAGGCGGAAATTTTCCGCCGACAGGCCGGCAAAAAGGCGGCCGGAGACGGCGAGGCGATGCACTACGACGCGGATTATATTTACGCCCTGCAGTGCGGACTCCCGCCCAACGCCGGCGGCGGAATCGGCATTGACCGGCTGGCGATGTTATTCACCGATTCGCCGTCCATCCGCGACGTTATTTTATTCCCGCAACTCCGTCCGGCGGAAAAATTGACGGACGAATAAATTCGCGATTCGCGAACGCGAATTTTTATTTTTTATTCCGTCCGCGTTTCGCCGCGAATTTTTTCTGTTTTACGAATTATCTTTCCGCAAAATTCCCGCGAAAATCAGGGGGCGGACAGCGGATTTTGCGGGAAGTTCAATTCCAGAAGCCGGCGCGCCTTTTGCATATCCGTCTCCGCGCCCATAAAACGGTAGGCGCGTACCAGCACTTCCAGCGCGTCCTCGGCGGCGGCGCTGTCGGGATAGTTTTCCATCACCCGCTTGGCGCGTCCGACGGCGGCGAGCGGCGCGCCGCGGCGCAGATAATAATTCGCAATGTGGACTTCGCCGCGCGACAGGGCGTTGATCAGATAGCGCATCCGCTGCGACGCGTCCTCGGCGTAGCGGCTTTGCGGATGCCGCTCCACGAGCTGCTTGAACGCGGAAAACGCCTGCCGCATCGATTCGGGATTGCGCTCGGACGGGTCCTGAAATCCGAGGCGGTCTATGATGTTTTGGTCCTCCTGAAAATACGCCAGCCCCTTCAAATACAGCGCATAGCCGACGCCGTCGTGGTCGGGATAGGCGAGCATAAACCGGTCGGCGGCGTCCCGCGAGCGTTCGTATTCGCCGCGGCGATAATGCAAATAGGCGAGATCCAAAATCCCCTGCTGCGAATAGGCGGACGCCGGATAGGTCGCGACGAGTTCGTCAAACTTCGCGCGCGCGCCCTCGTAGTCGGCGCTGTCCTGCAAATCCTTCGCCTCGTCGTACAATCCCACGTCGGTGGGCAGTTCTTCGGGCGCGGTCGCGCAGCCGGAAACGGCGGCGGCGATTAATATTAAAATCACTCTTATGGACGACATGGACGAGCGACAGTATACCAGTTTTTGTCTGCCGCCGTACGCGGAAGAATCGCGTCTGGACAAAACTTTGGCGGCGCTTTTTCCGGCGCATCCCCGCGCCGTCTGGCGCGCCGCGATTGAACGGGGGGCGGCGCGCGTGGACGGCGAAACGGTCGTCCGTCCGGCGCGTTCGGTCCCGCGCGGATGCGAAATCGCGCTGGATTTGTCGGCGTTGCCGGCGCCGCGCGAAGAGCGATGCGCCGCCGAAGATTTGCCGCTGGAAATCGTGTATGAAGACGACGAAATGCTCGTCATCAACAAAGCCGCCGGAATGGTCGTCCATCCCGGACGCGGCAACAGCGGCGGTACTTTGCAGTCGGCGTTGCTGTTTCGCTGTCCGTCCGCCGCCGTTCTGCCGCGCGCCGGCATCGTCCATCGTTTGGACAAAAACACCACCGGGCTGCTCGCCGCCGCCAAAACCGCCGCCGCCCGCCAATCGCTCGCCGCGCAATTCCAATCGCGTACGGCGCGGCGCGAATATCTGGCGATTGTCCACGGCGCGCCCGACGCCACCGGATTAATTGACCGTCCGCTGGCGCCGTGCAAACCCGGCAAAATGGCGGTGCGGCGCGGCGGCAAGGAGGCGATTACGCGTTTTTCGGTGCTGCGGCGGTGGCGCGGTTTTTCGCTTTTGCGCTGCCGTCTGGAAACCGGACGCACGCATCAAATCCGCGCCCATTTGGAATATGCCGGGCATCCGGTCGCCGGCGATCCCGACTATCGGCGGCGCGCGCGCCCGCTGCCGTTTGCGATGACGCGGCAGGCGTTGCACGCCGAAACGCTGATTTTGTCGCATCCGACGGACGGCGAGATGCGCGAATGGAACGCGCCGCCGCCCGATGACATGCAAACGGCGATGCGCATATTGGACGAAACGGACGCGCGGGCGGCGGCGGACGAATGACTCTTTCGCGTCCCGAATGGCACATTCCGGACACGGTGCGGGCGCGGTTTACCGTCCGCGACGGCGGCGTCAGCGATCCGCCTTTTCATTCTTGGAATCTTTCGGCGCATGTCGGAGACGACCCCGGCGCGGTGGGCGAAAACCGGATGCGTCTGCGGACGTTTCTTCCCGCCGCGCCGCGATGGCTGCGGCAGGCGCACACCGCCCGCGCGGCGTCCGCCGAAGAGATTGAAACGGACGCCACCGTGGCGGACGCCGCCTACACTTTCGCCGCCGGCGTCGTATGCGCGGTGACCGTCGCCGATTGTTTGCCGGTGTTGTTTTACGCGGCGGACGGCGGCGGCGTGGCGGCGGCGCACGCCGGCTGGCGCGGATTATCGGCGGGCGTACTGGAAAACACCGCCGCCGTCCTGCGCGCGAACGGCGGCGGCGAATTGCGGGCGTGGATCGGCCCCGCGATCGGCGGCGCGCATTACGAAATCGGCGCGAAAGTACGCGCCGCCCTACGGCGGGACGGCGGCGACGACGAATGTTTTGTCGCGCGCGGCGGCGGCAAATGGCTGGCGGATTTGCCGCGTCTGGCGGCGCGCCGACTGCGCGATTTGGACGTAGAAACGACGGCGAGCGGCTTATGCACATATTCCACCGCGCGCGAGTTTTTTTCCGCCCGGCGCGATGGCGTCCGCTGCGGGCGCATCGCGGCGATGATCTGGAAAGACGCGACATAACCCCGCGCCGCCCCCGCCGCCTTTCCTCCGCTTCCCAACGTCCCATTCCTGCGAAAGCAGGAATCTCCGCCGCCGCAAAGCGGCGGGTAATTGTAATTCTTGTAATTTACAATTTGCGCCTTCGGCGCAGAGATTCCTGCCTTCGCAGGAATGGGAATGAGATTCCGGCTTTCGCCGGAATGGCGGTTTTTTTTCGCCGGAATGGCGTATTTTATATTTTCGGATACCGCCAAATTTGGTATTGTCCGCAAAGACAAAAAGTACCCGCCATTCCGGCGAAAGCCGGAATCTCTTTAATTCCATTCCTGCGAAGGCAGGAATCTCATCGCCGAAGGCGGTAATTGTCGCCGAAGGCGTTTACAATTACCCGCCGCTTTGCGGCGGCGGAGATTCCTGC
>JBPCXA010000197.1:0-15844 GCA_051008975.1 Gammaproteobacteria bacterium | reverse complement strand
AAAAAACCGCCATTCCGGCGAAAGCCGGAATCTCTTTCGTCGCCCCGCAAATTCCCGTCTCTCCCGTCTCATTCCTGCGAAAGTTTATCCTCGCGAACGCGGGGACCGGAATCTCATTCTTGAATTTCCGCCCCTGTTTGAATTTGGGCGGCGATTTGGCGGGCGGCGTCTTCTATGTTGGCGGCGGCGAAAAGTCCCGCGCATACCGCGACGGCGTCCGCGCCGGCGGCGAAAACCGCGCCCGCGTTTTGCGCCGTGATTCCGCCCACCGCGACTATCGGAAGATCGAATTTTTGTTTTGTGGCGGCAATTTTCTCCAAACCGCACCGCCGCGCGGCGGGCTTGGTTTGCGACGAAAATATCGCGCCGAACGCGCAATAATCCGCGCCCGCCCGCCGCGCTTCTTCCGCCCGCGCGAGGTCGTCATGGCAGGTCGCGCCGAGCAGCATTTTCGCCCCGCATTGTTCGCGGGCGCGCGCAATGTCGCCGTCCGCGATTCCCAGATGTACGCCGTCCGCTTCCGTTTCCGCCGCCAGCGCGAGGTCGTCGTTGACGACGAACAGCGCGCCGAAATCCGCGCATAACGCGCGCAGCAAGAACGCCCGCCGTCTTTTCGTTGATGCCGCCGCGGTTTTGTCGCGGTATTGCAAAACGCCCGCGCCGCCGCGCAACGCCGCCGCACATTTGCGGCGCAACTCCGCGTCTCCGGCGGTTTCCGGCGTAATCGCATACAAGCCGCGCACGCGGGCGCGGAGGGCGTCTCGCCCGTTCATTTTCGCGCCGCCGCGCGGCGAAAAAACGGCGTTTCGGATGCGCCGGGATATTCCGCCGCCGCCGCGATTTTCTTTCGCATTATGCTATTATAAACGCGCCCGCGACGGGCGAAAGGAGCGCGCCGATGAATTTGGAAACCACCGCCGTCCGCATTTATGAAACCGGCGACGCCGATGTGATGCGCCATGAAACCGTCTCTTTGCCGCCGCCGGGGGCGGGCGAAGTGCTGGTCAAAACGCATGCGGCGGGAGTCAATTTTATCGATGTGTATCATCGCACCGGATTGTATCCGCTGCAACTTCCCGCGACTTTGGGAATGGAAGGCGCGGGCGTCGTGGAGAGTGTCGGCGACGGCGTCTCCGAAATCGCCCCCGGCGCGCGGGTCGGCTGGTGCGTCGGCGGGACCGGCGCATATTCGGGGCATCGTCTGCTGCGCGCGGACGCCGCCATTCCGCTGCCCGACGATGTGTCGTTCGAACAAGCCGCCGCCGTGCTGCTCAAAGGGATGACGGTGGAATATCTGATTCGCCGCGTCCGTCCGGTGCGCGCCGGCGAATGTGTTTTGCTGCACGCCGCGGCCGGCGGCGTGGGATTGATCGCCTGTCAATGGCTCAAACAACTGGATGCGACGGTGATCGGCACCGTCGGCGACGAGAAAAAGGCGGAACTCGCGCGGGCGCACGGCTGCGACCATATTATTTTGTACGACCGGGAGGACGTCGCGGCGCGGGTGCGCGAGATCACCGGCGGCGAAGGCGTGCCGGTCGCCTTCGATTCGGTGGGACGGGCGACGTTTGCGGCGACATTGAATTCGCTCGCGCCGCGCGGGATGTTCGTGTCTTTCGGCAACGCATCGGGGGCGGTGGAGCCGTTCGCGCCGTCCGTGCTGGCGCAAAAAGGATCGTTGTTTTTCACCCGCCCGACTTTGGCGGCGTATTGCGCCCCCCCGGCGGACATGCGCGCCTCGGCGGACGCGCTGTTTTTTGCGATGCGCGCCGGGCTGCGTCCGGTCATCGGACGTACAATGCCGCTCGCCGAAGCCGCCGAAGCCCATCGCGCTTTGGAGGCGCGAAAAACCGCCGGCTCCACGGTGCTGCTGCCGTAAAATTTTTTTTCGCCTCGCGCGAAAAAATTTGCGGAATTTGGGAAAAACGGGGTATAATGGAGGCATGAAAAGCGAACGCATCGACGGGCGGAATGATTCTTCGCCGATTATTATCGCCACCGGCGGGGCGCTGGTCGGCGCCGGAATGGGATTCGGAATTCCGGGCGCGATTATCGGCGGCATTATCGGGCTTTGGGCGGGAATCGCTTCGCAAAAAGAGGAAGAAAAACGCGCGCACCGTGATTGACGCCGTTATCGCGGCGTTTGTCGCGCATCTCAATATTATCTATCTTTCCGCCGGCGTCCTGTCCGCCCTCGGTTATGTGGCGCGTCATCGCGGACAATCGCAGCTGGGCGGCATCATTTCGACGGGCGTATTGGGCGCGAGCATTCCCGTGGGAATTTTGCTGATGCTGACATCGTATCGCTCCGATCTGACCGACGAACTGCGCGAGTTTCCTCTGGCGATATGCATTCTTGGATTCGCGTATATTGTTTATGCCGCGCTGGAAATCGTCAAAAAATACAAAAAATGAGGTTCCGTATTCGGCGCGGCGCGTCTTTGCCGGCGAAAAAATTGTCCGCCGCCGTGCGATAAGATACAATTTCGCCGATGCAAAAATTGTTTATTGCGAATTGGAAGATGCACGGCGGGACGGCGTTTCTCGCGGAATGGGCGTCGCGGTTTTCGCCGCCGGGCGGACGCCGCATTGTCGTCTGTCCGCCGTTTCCGTATCTCGCCGCCGCCCGCCGGATTTTGCCGTCCGAAGTCGCGGTCGGCGCGCAGGCGGTTTTTCGCGGCGCGCGGGACGGCGCGCATACCGGCGAAGTGTCGGCGCGGATGCTCGCGGATGTCGGATGCGAATATGCGATTGTCGGGCATTCGGAGCGGCGGGCGGCGGGCGAAACCGATTCCGATTGCGCCGCGCAACTCGCCGCCGCCGCCGCCGCCGGAATTATTCCGGTGCTGTGCGCGGGCGAATCCGGGGAAGACGCGGAGAAACCGGAACGCGCCGAAGCGGCGGTTTTGCGGCAATTGCGGGCGTTGGAATCCCTGTCCGCCGGGTCGCCGTTTGCGGTCGCGTACGAGCCGTCGTGGGCGATCGGCAGCGGCAAAACGCCCCCGGCGGAGGCGATTTCGCGCGCGGGCGGGGCGATACGCCGTCAAATAATTGTACAAAAAGGGGCGTTCGGCGGTACAATGCCGGTGTTGTATGGTGGCAGCATCAAGGCGGAAAACGCCGCCCTGCTCGGACGCGCCGGAATGGACGGCGGTTTGGTCGGGGGGGCGTCTCTTGATGCCGCGGAATTTGCACAAATTTGCCGCGCGGGCGGCGCTGAATAAAAATGAAGATATTTTTGTTGTCGGTCACGGTCGTTTCCTCGCTGCTGATGGTGGGCGTGATTTTGCTGCAGCAGGGAAAGGGCGCCGGTCTCGGCTCGTCGTTCGGCGGCGGCGCGCGCGGCGGGCTGTACGAGACGGCGGGGAAGGCGAATTTTCTCACCCGCGCGACTTCCATTTTGGCGACGATTTTTTTGGCGTCCTCGCTCGGGCTCAGTTTATATTTGGGGCGCGAGGCGGGGGTGCTGGAAGAGTTGCGCCGCCCGTCCGCGGAATCCGCGGCGGAAATCGCGCCGTCCGCCGAAACGGAACGGGACGCGGCGGAAGAAATTCCCGAATGACGGAAACGCGCCGATGTGGTGGAATTGGTAGACACGCTGTCTTGAGGGGGCAGTGGGGGAAACTCCGTGCCAGTTCGAATCTGGCCATCGGCACCGCGGCTTCCGGCGTGATATAATCGCGTTATGTTGGATACGATGAAAATCGTGGACGAATTGTGCGAAGTCGGTTTTGCCGAGCCGCAGGCGCGCGCGATCGCCGGTTTGCAGACGCAAAAAGAGTCCGGACAAGCGACCGACATCGCCCGTTTGGAGGGGCGCGTCAATGTGGTGGATGCGAAAATCAACATTTTGCTCGGCATTTCGCTCGTGTTGCTCGTACCGATGTTTCTGAAAACTTTTTTCGGCGGATAAGCGGCGATGTCGGATACGCGAAAAATTTACGACGAGTCGCGCGCGCTGGTGGAAGTGCAAATCAAGACGCGCGAACAAACGGACGCGTGCGCGGCGAATGCTTGAAGAGTATTTTTCCATTCTGATGTTCATCGGCGTCGCGATGTTCATCGGCGTCGCGCCGATCGCGCTGGGGATGGTCGTCGGTCCGCGCCGTCCGGACGCGCACAAAAACTCGCCCTACGAGTGCGGCTTCGAGGCGTTTGAAGACGCGCGGATGAAGTTTGACGTGCGCTATTATCTGGTGGCGATTTTGTTTATTTTGTTTGATTTGGAAATCGCGTTTTTGCTGCCGTGGGCGATCATGCTGAAAGACGATTCGCTGGGCGCGCTGGGGTTTTGGAGCGTGATGCTGTTTTTGGCGGTGCTGGTCGTCGGCTTCGTTTACGAATGGAAAAAGGGGGCGATGGAATGGGATTGAACATTGAAGAAATGGACGCGCGGGTTTCCGTTTTCGCGCAGATGGAATCCGAAAACGCGCCGGTGGTGCTGATTAATAAATTCACCGCGCCGCCCGAAGCGGCGGACGCGCTTTTGGCGGCGTGGACGCATGACGCGGAGTTTATGCGCGCGCGGCCCGGATTTGTCTCCACGCAACTGCACCGCGGAATCGGCGGCAGCGGCGTATTCGTCAATGTCGCGGAATGGGAATCGGTCGCGGCGTTTCGCGCGGCGTTTTCGCATCCGGAATTTCGCGCGCGGCTGGAAAACTATCCGCCCGGCGTTTCCGCTTCGCCGCATTTGTTCAAAAAAGTCGCCGTGCCGGGCGTGTGCGGCGGCGGGTCGGGGGAATGCGAATGAAACCGCAAACTTCGCCCGATCCGTCTGCAACTTTGTCGCCGTCCGCCCGTCCCCCGGCGGATGTCGGTTCGCTGCTGTCGCAGCGCGGCTATTTTACGACGTCGGTGGACAGTTTAGTCAACTGGGCGCGCACCGGCTCGATGTGGCCGATGACTTTCGGGCTGGCGTGTTGCGCGGTAGAAATGATGCACGCCGGGGCGTCGCGCTACGATTTGGACCGCTTCGGCGTAATTTTTCGTCCCAGTCCGCGGCAGAGCGACGTGATGATCGTCGCCGGTACTTTGTGCAACAAAATGGCCCCGGCGCTGCGCCGCGTATATGATCAGATGAGCGAGCCGCGGTGGGTGATTTCCATGGGCTCGTGCGCCAACGGCGGCGGATATTATCATTATTCCTATTCGGTGGTGCGCGGCTGCGACCGCATCGTGCCGGTGGATGTGTATGTGCCGGGATGTCCGCCGACGGCGGAGGCGCTGCTGTTCGGCATCGTGCAGTTGCAAAAGAAAATCCGCCGCACCAGCACGTTTTCCCGCACTTAAGTGGGCAAACGTCGCCGCGCCCCGCCGTCCCGCCGTCCCGCCGTTGCGGCGGCGGTCGGGGGCGATAATTCCGCCGCGAAAGCCGCGCCGACGGCGAACGGCGGACGCGCGTCTTCCGATTCCGGACGGTATTTTTCCGCCGAAACGCGCGGATTGTGGCCGTCGCAATTTGCGGCGGCGGCGATGTCTCCGTATTCGCTGGTGCCGCGCAAGTGGCGCGCCGAGTTGCCGCATTTGGCGGCGGTGTTTTTTATCGCGCTGCTGTTGTACGGCTATACGGCGCCGCGTCTCGTGGCTTTGGAGGACGACGGGCTGTTTATTTCCAATCTGCATTTTTTCGGCGTCGCGCATCCGCCGGGCTATCCGATTCATACCTTGCTGGGGAGTATTTTTTATCATTTGCTGCCGTTCGGGACGCCGGCGTTCAAGGGGCATTTTTTTAGCGGCTTTGCGGCGGCGGCGGCTTGCGCGGCGATTTACGCGATTGTCGCGATGCTGGTGCGCGGGCGGATTTGCGCCTATTTGGGCGGGCTGGCGTATGCGGTGTCCGATACGTTTTGGTCGCAGGCGATCATCGCCGAGGTGTATACGCTGAATGCGGCGTTGTTTTTTATCGTCCTCGCCCTGTGTTTGCGCTACGCCGGACATGCGGGGCGTTCCGGCAAAACGCATCGGCGGATTTTTATCGCAATTACGTTTATTTACGGTCTCGGCGCGGCGAATCACTATCCGCTTTTGGCGCTCGGCAGCATCG
The DNA here is from genome assembly GCA_051008975.1 of Gammaproteobacteria bacterium. Lineage (GTDB taxonomy): Bacteria > Pseudomonadota > Gammaproteobacteria > Tethybacterales > Persebacteraceae > Persebacter. The sequence continues at coordinate 9,798 of JBPCXA010000197.1, read as the reverse complement.
GTCTCGGGATGCTGGTGCTGTCGCAGATCGGCAATATTCTCACATTTAACCGGATATTTTTGGGAATAGGGGGCGTGTTGCTGGGGGCGGCGCCGCCGTATTTGCTGATGGTGCTGCGTTCCGGCTGGCATCCGGCGGAAAATCCGGCGAATTTTTACGGGCCTATCGGATTGCTCGGAATCAACGAGACGGACGATTCTCCGAACCGCTACGACGTGAGCGACAAGGTCGTGGATTTCGGATTTTATTTTTTTCGTTCCGGCTATTCCGGCGTGGACAAGCAGTCGGGCGTGGGGTGGGAGGACAAACTCGCGTTCGGCGGCGCGCTGGCGGACGATATGCTGTGGCAGTTTACGCCGATCGGTTTTGCGCTTGTCGCGCTGGGATTTTTTGCGATGATGCGTTCGCGCTATCAGTGGCTGTGGCTGTCGCTGTCGGTCAGCTGGTTTATGAGCAGCGTCTTGCTGGTGTTTTTGCTGGATTTCAAGGCGGAATACATTTGGCTGGCGGCGTTCCGCGTGTATCATCTTTTGGCGTTCGGGATTATGGCGATTTGGCTGGCGGTCGGCGCGGCGCGGGCGGCGGATTGGGCCGGGCGGATTTCGCCGGCGGCGCGGCGGACGGCGGCGGGATTGATTTTGGCGTCCGTCGTCGGGCTTTCGGCGGCGGCGCATTGGAACAAAAACAACCGCCGCGACTATCGCTGGGCGCACGATTTGGCGGTGGCGAAACTCAACAGCGTGGAGCCGGACGCGGTGCTGTTTACTTTTGACGATTTGGATTTGCCGGTCGGCTATCTGCATTTTGTGGAGGGGCTGCGCCCCGATTTGAAGGTGTATAACGACCAGGCGCTGGTGTATGGCGACCGCTTGTATTCGCCGCTGACGCCCGATCATGCGCCGCCGCACGCGCCGCAGGCGCACAACAAACAGGACGTGCTGCGGCGGTTTACCGAGTCGACGGGGCGTCCGATTTATTATCACACGGCGCGCGCGAAGTTGTATTCGCATCCGCGTTTCGGTTCCGATTTTATGGGATTTTTCCGCCGCGTCAATCGCGACGGCGCGGAGCAGCGGATTATTTTGTCGGACTTTTTGCGTTTGTGGATGGGCGACAATGTCGGGCTGCATCCGCCGCGGAGCGCGCCCGGCGCGTGGGCCGACGTGTTCCGCCGTCCGCGTTTTTATGCGCCGGGCGGGGACGGCGAAATCGTGGACTTGTGGACGCGGCAGCAGCATTTTACGTCGGTGTCGCAGGTGGTGAACGCGGTGCAGCTCGCGTCCTTTCACGGGCTGGCATTGAGCGACGAATGGACCGAGTTGATCGACCGCGCGCTGGAAAAGAACGCGCTGGCGCGGCTGTCCTCCAACGCGCAGAAAATTTCCTTCGGGCGCATGAGCGAAGAGGAGATGCGGCGCGAATTGGACTGGATGAAGCGGTTTCATCCGGACGAGGAGCCGCTGCTGGGGCGGCAGCTGCGCGCGAATTTTTACTGGCAGAAGGCGCGTCTGGGGCGGCTGTTAAACGACGAAGAGGCGCCGGCGGAGGAGACGCTGTTGCTCGGAAAACGCGAGAACGAATCGCCCGACAATCCCGCCTCGGCCGAGTTGCTGGCGATGTACGAACGGGACGGGCGGCACTGCGACTTCATCGCGCTGATGGACGAGTTGTATCCGGACGCGACCGAAATTCCGCGGGCGCGTCTGCAGGCGTTGCGGCGCGCGCGCGACGTCGGACGGTGCGACGAATCCCGCGCGGGCGGTTAAATGATACAATAGCCGCCATGACCGGTCTGGCGGATCTTTTGCGCGAACGGTGCGGACGCGACGGCGTTTCCGTCTCCGCGGCGGGGGGCGAGACGACGCTGGAAATCGCCGCCGCCGCCGCCGCCGCGTTGCCCGCCGTTTTGCGGACGTTGCGCGACGACGACGCGCTTTGTTTCGAGCAATTGATGGACATCGCGGGAATGGACTATTCGCAATACGCCGGTCGCGGCGGCGACGGGGCGCGTTTCGCCGCGGTGTATCATTTTTTGTCGCTGCGCTACAACCGCCGCCTACGTCTGCGGGTGTTTTGTCCGGACGACGATTTTCCGGCGCTGGATTCGGCGTGCGACGTGTGGCCGGCGGCGGACTGGTTCGAACGCGAGGCGTTTGATTTGTTCGGAATTGTCTTTCATGGCCACCGCGATTTGCGCCGGCTGCTCACCGACTACGGTTTTGTCGGGCATCCGTTTCGCAAGGATTTTCCGGTGTCCGGACATGTGGAGATGCGCTACGACGCGGCGAAGCGGCGGGTAGTGTATGTCCCGGTGAGCATTCCGCCGCGCGAGGTGACGCCGCGCATCGTGCGCGAGGAATCGTTCGCGCGGGGGCGCGACGATGGCTGAAATCCGCAACTATACGATGAATTTCGGGCCGCAGCATCCGGCGGCGCACGGCGTACTGCGGCTGGTGCTGGAACTGGACGGCGAAGTGATCGAGCGCGCCGACCCGCACATCGGGCTTTTGCACCGCGCGACCGAAAAACTCGCCGAACAAAAGACATTTTTGCAGGCGCTGCCGTATATGGACCGTCTGGATTACGTTTCCATGATGGTCAACGAGCACGCGTATGTGATGGCGATTGAAAAATTGTGCGGGGTTTCGCCGCCGATTCGCGCGCGGTATATCCGCGTGATGTTCGACGAAATTACGCGCATATTGAATCATCTTTTGTGGCTGGGCGCGCACGCTTTGGACATCGGCGCGATGAGCATGTTTTTGTACGCCTTCCGCGAACGCGAGGATTTGATGGACTGCTACGAGGCGGTGTCGGGCGCGCGGATGCACGCCGCCTATTACCGTCCCGGCGGCGTCTATCGCGATTTGCCGGACACGATGCCGCAGTATCAGCCGTCCCGCTTCAAGAGCGAACGCGAGGCGCGCGAATTGAACGAAAGCCGCCGCGGCGGGCTGCTGGATTTTATCGACGATTTTTGCGCGCGGTTTCCGTCGCGGGTGGACGAATATGAAACGCTGCTGACCGACAACCGCATTTGGAAACAGCGGACGGTGGGAATCGGCGTCGTCTCTCCGGAGCGCGCCAAGGCGCTGGGATTCACCGGCCCGATGCTGCGCGGCAGCGGCGTGGAATGGGATTTGCGCAAAAAGCAACCGTACGAAGTGTATGACAAAATGGAGTTTGACGTGCCGGTCGGCGCGAACGGCGACTGCTACGACCGCTATCTGGTGCGGATGGCGGAGATGCGGGAGTCCAACCGCATCGTGCGGCAGTGCGCGGCGTGGCTGCGCGACAATCCCGGACCGGTCGTCGTGGTGGATCACAAAATCGCGCCGCCGTCGCGCGCGGCGATGAAGGAAAATATGGAGGAATTAATCCACCATTTCAAATTGTTCACCGAAGGAATGCATGTTCCCGCCGGCGAAACCTATTGCGCGGTGGAGCATCCGAAGGGCGAGTTCGGCGTGTATCTGGCTTCGGACGGCGCCAACAAACCCTATCGCCTGAAAATTCGCGCGCCCGGTTTTCCGCATCTGGCGGCGATGGACGAAATGATCCGCGGCCACATGATCGCCGACGTCGTGTCGGTCATCGGCACGATGGACGTCGTCTTCGGGGAGATAGATCGTTGATGGATTTTCTTTTCGCGTTCGCAATTTCAATTTCCGCCGCCGCCGCGTATTCCGGCAAAACAGGGGGGGGGGGGGTATGAATGCCGTATTTTGACGGGATCGTCAATTTTTTGCACGACGACGTTTTTATGGCGTTGTTCCGGTTCGCGTACGATGTCGCGCCGAATGCGGCGGCGGCTTCGGCGGCGGCGGTCGCCGGTGTTTTGCTGGCGGTGTGGCTGTTTTTCCGCGCGATATTTTTCGCGATTGCGTGGATGAAAGGAGAAACCCGTGTCTGATTCCGCGCCGCCGCTTTCCGCCGAATCGCTGGCGGCGATAGACCGCGAGATCGCCAAATATCCGGCGGGGCGGCGGGCGTCGGCGGTGATGAGCGCGCTGCGAATCGCGCAAAAGGAACAGGGATGGCTGCGGCGGGAGACCGTCGCGTTCGTCGCGGAATATCTGCAAATCCCGGCGATACGCGCGCTGGAAGTGGCGACCTTCTACAATATGTACGACATGAAACCGGTCGGGCGGCGCAAATTGTGCGTCTGCACGAATCTGCCCTGCGCGCTGCGCGGCGCGATGAAAACCAAGACCGCGCTGGAAAATACACTGGGAATTTCCTGCGGCGAAACGACCGCGGACGGCGAATGGACTTTGAAGGAGGGCGAATGCTTCGGCGCCTGCGCGGACGCCCCGGCGATCATTCTCAACAACGAAACAATGCATTCCCAAATCACCGCCGACCGCGTCCCGCAATTTCTCGCGGAGTTGAAGGCGGAGAAATGAACGCGGACGGCGGCGCCGGCGTTGTTCCTTTTTTTGTGCGATTTATGGCGGGTGTTTCCGCGGCGTTGGCGGAGGAGTTTATGGAGTTGTTTGCGTCCCTGCTTGTTTTTGTCTTCACCGCGAAATTTATTTCCGGAAATTCCGAAACATAAGTTTGCGCTTTCGCGCGAAGAGATTCCGGCTTTCGCCGGAATGGCGGTACTTTTAATTTCTTAATTAAAATACGCCATTCCGGCGAAAAAATATGCCATTCCGGCGAAAGCCGGAATCTCATTCCTGCCCCTTTGTCCCATTCCTGCGAAGGCAGGAATCTCCGCCGTCTCAAAGCGGCGGGTAATTGTACTCTCTTTACAATTTGCGCCTTCGGCGCGGAGATTCCTGCCTTCGCAGGAATGGGACGGGTGGTTAATGTGAAAAATAAAAGTAAACAAAAAATTTCATTAAATGACGGTTTTGTTAATTTTTATGTTCCGCTTTTCCCGGATATTAAAATTCCTTTCGCGCGGGCGGCGGATTTATAGTAATATAAAAGAATGCATCCGTCCGTTTTTTCGCGTTTTCGTTCGCCGGGAGGCGTGGCGTTTTTGCGGGCGGGGGGCGGCGCGCCGATGGTGCTGCTGCACGGAGTCGGTTTGCGGGCGGAATGCTGGTTTCCGCAAATTCGCGCGCTGCGGCGGACGCATCTGGTTATTGCGGCGGATTTGCCGGGGCACGGCGAAAGCGCGCGTCTGTCTGCGCCCAAGCCCGCGCTGGCGGATTTTGTCGACAAAATCGGCGGTTTCGTCAAAACGGCGGCGAAGGGGCGGGCGTTTTTGGTCGGACATTCGGCGGGCGCGTTGATCGCGCTGTCTTTGGCGGCGCGTTTTCCCGAACGATGCCGCGGCGTCGCGGCGTTGAACGCGGTGTATCGGCGGACTCCCGCCGCCCGCGCCGCCGTGCGAGAACGCGCCGCCGCCCTGCAGAACGCAAACGCGGATTCCGCGCCGACCGTCGCCCGCTGGTTCGGCGAATATCCGTCCGGACGCGCCGCAAAAATGGCGGTTTTGTGCCGTCGCTGGCTGGATTCCGCCGATTGCCATGGATACGCCGCGCTGTATCGGGTTTTCGCCGAAGAAGAACGGGCGGCGGACGGCGCGCTGTCGGCGTTGCGCGTTCCGGCGCTATTTTTGACCGGCGAAAAGGACGCGAATTCCACGCCCGCGATGTCCGCCGCGATGGCGAAAATCGCCCCGCGCGGGCGCGCCGTCGTGGTGCGCGGGGCGGGGCATCTGGCGCAACTCACGCATCCGGCGGAAGTCAACGCCGCGCTGCGGGAGTTCGCCGGCGAATGCGGCGGGGGCGCGTAGCCGTGATGGGCGCGTTTGATTCCGCCGCGCTGCGCGCCGCGTTCGGCGCGTTTATGACCGGCGTATCGGTCGTGACGGCGCGGGCGGCGGACGGCGCGCCGGCCGGTTTCACCGCGAATTCGTATACTTCGGTGTCGTTAAATCCGCCGCTTTTGCTGGTATGTCCGGCGCGGCGGCTGTCGTCTTTTGCGGTGTTTAGTTCCTGCGATAATTTCGCGGTGAGCATATTGGCGGACGACCAGCGCGAAATCGCGGAGTTTTTCGCGTCGCCGCATTCCGACCGGTTTTCGCGGGCGGCGTGGCGCGCGGACGCGGCGGGATGTCCGCTGATGGAAGGGGCGGCGGCGTTCTTTTCGTGCCGCGCGCATCGGCGCGTGGAAGCCGGGGATCATTTAATTTTAATCGGCGAAATTACCGATTTCGGCCGCGAGGCGCGCGCCGGGCTGGGATATGCGGACGGGGGATATTTTACGCTCGCGCTGGAACGGCGGGCGGCGTGCTCGTCCGCGCCGGTGGCGGGGGCGATCGTGGAATATGAAGGGCGGGTTTTGCTTTCGCGGACGCCGCGGGGAATGAGTCTGCCGCACGCCGCGGCGGACGGCGCGGGACCGCGGGCGGCGATCGCCGCGAAATTGTCCGCCGCCGGCGTGCGGGCGGAGTGCGGCGCGGTATATTCGGTTTTCGCCGATCGGCGGAGCGGCGAATATGCGGTGTATTACCGCGCGACCGCGGCGGACGGGAACGCGCGCGGATTGGGGGCGTACTATCCGGCGGACGATCTCGCCGGGATGTCTTTTACTTCTCCGGCGCTGTCAGAGATGATGCGCCGCTATCGCCGGGAACGGCGCGGCGGCGAGTTCGGAATGTATGTCGGCGACGAAACGCGCGGCGACGTCCATCCCGCCGGCGGCGCGGTCGCGGTATGAAGTTTTCGTTGTTCGCGCACATGGAACGGACTTCCGCCGGCCCGCCGCCCGACGTCTTGTACGAGGATTTTCTTTCGCTGTGCAAAATCGCCGAGGAGGGCGGAATGCGCGCGATTTGGACCGGCGAGCATCATGCGATGAATTTTACGATCACGCCGAATCCGTTCATTTCGATCGCCGATTTATCGCGGCGGACGAAAAATATCCGTCTCGGCACCGGCACGATTGTCGCGCCGTTCTGGCATCCGATTAAATTGGCCGGCGAGGCGGCGTTCGCCGATTTGGTTTCCGGCGGGCGGTTGGAGTTGGGAATCGCGCGCGGCGCGTACAACTACGAATACGAACGACTGGCGCCGGGGACGGACGCGGCGTCCGCCGGGCGGCGGCTGCGCGAAATTGTCCCGGCGGTGCGGAAATTGTGGGAGGGCGACTACGCGCACGAGGGCGAGTTTTACCGGTTTCCGTCGACGACGTGCGCGCCCCGTCCGTCGCGTCCGCCGCCGATTTGGATCGCCGCGCGCGATGCGGCGACCCACGAATTCGCGGTCGCCGGCGGCTGCAACGTGCAGGTGACGCCGCTGTGGCGGGGCGCGGAAGAAGTGTCGCTGCTGGCGGGGCGATTTAACGCCGCTTGCGCCGCACATGCGCGCCGTCCGAAAATTATGCTGCTGCAGCACACGTTTGTCGGCGCGGACGAGAAAGAAAACGAAGCGGCGGCGCGCGCGATGAGCCGGTTTTACTGTCATTTCGCCGCGTGGTTCAAGAACGAGCGTCCGGTGCGCGGCGGCGATATTTTGCCGCCGAGCGAGGCGGAAATGGCGGCGACGACCGAATATGCGCCCGCCCGAATGCGCGAAAATCTGAATATCGGACGCGCGCCGGAGGTGATTGACCGTCTGCGGCGGTATGAAGAAATGGGATACGACGAATATGCCTATTGGGCGGACTGCGGAATGGACGGCGAACAAAAACGGGCGTCGCTTCGCCGCTTTATAGACGAAGTGGCGGCGGCGTTTTGACCGCGCCCGAATCCGCCATGCCGTTTTATCGTTTGTACGTAGACGGCGAATTTTGCGACGGCGGGGCGTCCGCGCGGACGAGCGAGAATCCCGCGACCGGCGCGCCGTGGGCGCGTTTCGCCTGCGCCGGACGCGAAGACGTTTTGCGCGCCGTCGCCGCCGCCCGCCGCGCCCTTTGCGAGGGGGAATGGGCGGCGATGCACGCCGGGGCGCGCGGCAAACTGCTGTTCCGACTGGCGGACTTGGTGGCGGAAAACGCCGAACATCTGGGAAAAATTGAAACCGCCGACAGCGGCAAACTCGCCGCCGAAACGGTCGCGCAGACGCGGTATGTCGCGGAATATTACCGCTATTACGCGGGCTGCGCCGACAAAATTGAGGGCGCGACCCTGCCGATGGACAAGCCGGAGATGCAGGTGTTCACCCTGCGGGAGCCGATCGGAATTGTCGCGGCGGTGGTGCCGTGGAACGCGCAAATGTTTTTGGCCGCCGCCAAACTCGGGCCGGCGCTGGCGGCGGGATGCTGCGTCGTTCTCAAGGCGTCCGAAATTGCGCCCTGCGCGATTTTGGAGTTTGCGAAATTAATTGACGCGGCGGGATTTCCGCCCGGCGTCGTGTCGGTGCTGACCGGCGATCCCGAAAATTGCGCCGCGCCGCTCACTTCGCATCCGGACATAGACCGCATCGCGTTCACCGGCGGGCCGGAAACGGCGCGGCGGGTGGTGCGCAATTCGGCGGAAAATTTCGCCGTCACGACGCTGGAATTGGGGGGCAAGTCGCCGGTCGTCGTTTTTGCGGACGCCGATTTGGAGGGCGCCGCCAACGGGCTGATCGCCGGCAACTTCGGCGCGTCGGGGCAGTCGTGCGTGGCGGGTTCGCGCGGAATTGTCCGGCGGACGGTGATGGCGGAATTGATCGCGCGGATTTCGGACAAGGCGCGCGACATTGTCGTCGGCGATCCGGCGGCGGCGGGCGTGCAAATGGGTCCGCTTTGCACCGCCGCGCAGGTGGAACGGATCGAAAAAACGCTCGCCGCCGCGCGGGCGCAGGGGGCGAAAATTCATTTCGGCGGCGCGCGTTCGCCGATGCGCGGCAACTATTTCCCGCCGACTTTGGTGGAATGCGCGGACATGAAAACCGAAACGATGCGGGTGGAAATGTTCGGGCCGGTGATGTCGCTCGCGCCGTTTGACACCGAAGAACAGGCGGTGGCGATGGCGAACGAGGGCGAATTCGGTCTCGGCGCGGGCGTATTCACCGAAAATTTGGCGCGCGCCCACCGTGTTTCGCGCAAAATTCGCGCCGGAATATGCTGGATCAACACCTATCGGGCGATTTCGCCGCTCGCGCCGTTCGGCGGCTACAACCGCTCCGGCTACGGGCGCGAGGGCGGACGGGAGGCGGTTTCCGACTACACCCGCACCAAAACGGTGTGGATTGACACTTCCGGCGCGCCGATGGCGAATCCGTTCGTGATGCGATAAATCCCGGTTTTTGTTTTGGAAGGGCGGCGGGCGGCGAAATATTGTGATAAAATACGGAACTTTTTTTGTTCGCACCCGGAGAACAGGAGAACAAGGAGAATATTCCATGCCCGACAAAGCCGCCCCCGATTCCAAGAAGCGTTCCCGTCCGTCCGCCGCCGCCCGGACGCGCGCGCCCGCCGCGAAAGCCGCCGCACCGGCGAAATATTCCGAACCGTCCGCCGCGAAAACCGCGGCGACGCCCGTCAAAACGGAATCCGGCGGGGCGAAACAGTCCGGCGAAAACGCGGCGGCGAACACCCCGTCCGAATCCGCCGGGCGCGACAATGCGGGGCGGGCGGGCGATTCGCGCGAAAGCCGGATTGTCTCCGCCATCCACAGAACATTCGGGCGGCGTCGCGCCTCGCGCCGCGACATGGACGAGGAGGTGGACGGCATCAAGCAGTTGATGAAGGACGCCGCCGAGCGCGGTTATGTCACGCCGCTACTGATCAGCGATCATCTGCCGGAGGGGGTGGAAAATATCGAGGAGGCGGCGGAAAAAATCGCCGGTATTTTGAGCGAATCGGGATACAGGGTGTACGAAACCGCGCCCGACCGGGACGAAATTTTGATTC
>JBPCXA010000196.1:0-2814 GCA_051008975.1 Gammaproteobacteria bacterium | reverse complement strand
AGGGCGGCGATTTGTTCGCGGCGGCGCGGCGAAAACACGTCCGCCGCCGCGCCGTCAAATTTCGCGCGCAAAAACGGCAGGCTTTCCTCGCGGCGGCGGCGGTGTCCGAGCGGATATTCAATTTCCGCCTTTTCGGTCGCGGTACCGTCCGCGAAAAACACCCGCACCGCGTTGGCGATGGAGCGTTTTTCGGGGTCCAAATAATCGCGGCTGTATCGCGGATTTTCGGCGACCTCCGTTTTTTCGCGCAGCGCGTCTATCGGCGAATCGGCGGCGAGGGCGACGGCGTCCTCGTAATGCGCGGCGGAAAGTTCGCCGAAAACAAGGGCGGCGGCGGTCATATACTGCAGACAATGATCGCGGTCGGCGGGATTGTGCAAAGGTCCGGTTTTGCTGATGATGCGCACCGCCGATTCCTGCGTGTCAATGCAAATTTTGGCGATCTCGCCGATGCGCCCGGCGACCCGCGGATGCAATTGGATCGCGCATTCCACGGCGGTCTGGGCGTGAAACTCGGCGGGAAAACGGACTTTGTACAGAATATTCTCCATCACATACGAACCGTACTCCCGGTTCACCCGGAACGGTTTGCCGCCGAACGAAACGTCGTATAAACCCCATTTCGGGGCGGTCAGGGCGGTCGGAATCGCGTCTTCGCCGGCGAGGGCGAGCATCGCCAAACGCAGCCCCCGGGAAGTCGCGTCGCCCGCCGCCCACGATTTGCGGCTGCCGGTATTCGGGGCGTGGCGATACACCCGCAACGATTGCCCGTCCGCAAAGGCGTGCGATACGGCGGAAATAATTTGCTCTCTCGTCCCGCCCAAAAGTTTCGCGCACACAGCGGCGGAGGCGACTTTTACCAGCGCGACATGATCCAGCCCCGCCCGATTAAAACTGTTTTCCAACGCCAGCACGCCCTGGATTTCGTGCGCCTTCACCATCATTTCCAGCGCCGTCCGCACTGATACCGAATCGTCGCCGCTGCGGGAAAGAAAATCCGCCGCCGCCCAAATTCCGCCCAAATTGTCGGACGGATGTCCCCATTCCGCCGCCAGCCAGGTGTCGTTAAAATCCAGCCAGCGGACGAGAATTCCGGTGTCAAAAGCCGCCTTGACCGGGTCCAAAACGCCGCCGCCGCCGATTGTCGCCGCCCCCTTCGCCGTTTCCGCCCCCGCCGCGAACGCCCCCAAATGACGGGTGCAGGCGGGATATTTTAACGCCAACAACGCGCAGCCGATGCTGTCGGAAAGGCACAATTCCGCCGCCCGCAACGCCGCCGGGGACGGCGAAAACTCCCGCACATAGTCGGCGATGCGGACGATTTCGGCGTCCGCCGCCGGCCGGATATTGCCCTCCGCCTGCGTCATACGCGCCATTATCGCATTAAATCCGCCCCAATTCGCCCGCCCGGACGATTGTCGCGCGAAAAAGTTGCGGGAAAGGGTTGACAAGCGGTTTCTTTTGCGATAAGATTTCGTCCGTAAAGATGTAAACGATTCCCTCTTTGCCGGGGGTGCAGTCCGATAGAACACCTCCGGGAAAGGGGCGGCAATGTCTTCATGATCGTTTGGCATCTTTACAACGCCCGGCGGGAACGCCGGATTTTGCCTGTCCGAAAAGAGGGTTGTTATGAAAGATGTTGTCCGGGGTACATTTGTTTTCGTCCTGTTTGTGGCGGCGTTTTTGCCGTTCGCGGCGAAGGCGCAGGAGGCGCGTTCGTGCGAGTTGTGCGTCGCCGCCGCCACCTTCAATATCAACGAGGCGAATCGGCTGCTAAATGAGGGCGCGGATCCGAATATGCGGACGTATTACGACGCGACGCCTTTGCATTATGCGGCGCGCGCCGGCGCCGGCAACATCACCCAGCTGCTTTTGGGCCACGGGGCGGATGTGGAGGCGAAGGACAGCCGGGGGCTTACGCCTTTTTTCGTCTCCGTTCTCGCGCAGCGCGAGGGCATAGCGATCATTCTCAAATTGCACGGCGCCGATATTAATGTGCAGGCGAAGAACGACTGGACGCCGCTCACATTTGCGGCGCGATACGGGCTGACAACCGTCCTGAGCGTGATGCTGGAGGCGCCGTCTTTGCGTTTGGACAGAAGAGGCCCCTTCGCCGCGACCGTGCTGGATATGGCGGCGATCCGGGGCGACCCCGGGATAATGAGAATGATTCTGCAGAGATACAACCGCGCCTTTCTGACGAACAATTTCGGCACGACGGCGCTGATGTTCGCCGCGTATTACGGCCGTTTGGAAGTGGCGGAGGTGCTGATAGAGGAGGCGGGCGGGATTGTGAATCAGCGCGACTTTAACGGACGCACCGCGCTGATGATCGCGGTCTCCGCCGGTCACTACGAAATTACAGAGGTATTGTTCAAAGCCGGGGCGAGTTTGCTAATTAAGGACAACGCCGGGAACGATTTCGCGGCTTACCAGACGCCCGCGTTTGCGCCGGATGTAATACAGCCGGTGTTGTCGCCGGAGCTGCAGCCGGTGCATTTCTGCTTGGGCGATTATAAGCAGTTTCCGGGCGAACATGCCTGCCGATAACGATTCGCCTTCGGCGAATGAGATTCCGGCTTTCGCCGGAATGGCGGGTTCTTTTTGTCTTTGCGGACAATACCAAATCTGGCGGTATCCGAAAATATAAAAAACACCGCCATTCCGGCGAAAGCCGGAATCTCATTTCCATTCCTGCGAAGGCAGGAATCTCCGCGCCGAAGGCGCAAATTGTAAAAGGGGTACAATTACCCGCCGCTTTGCGGCGGCGGAGATTCCTGCCTTCGCAGGAATGGAACGGGGTATAGGAATGGG
>JBPCXA010000195.1:0-16254 GCA_051008975.1 Gammaproteobacteria bacterium | reverse complement strand
CGTTCCAAAAAAAACGCCGCAATTAATTTAATGCAAAACCGGTGGGCGCTACTGGGATTGAACCAGTGACCTCCGCCGTGTGAAGGCGGCGCTCTCCCGCTGAGCTAAGCGCCCGGAATGCCGTATTGTACCGCATCGCTATATCCGCAGCGCGCCGTCAAAGACGAAATGGACGCCGCCCTGCAGCCACGCCGGATGTCCTTCGCCGCGCCAGCCGCACAGCAATTCGCCGCCGCGCATTGTTACCCGCAGCGGACTGCGGCACGCGCCGCCGCGGATAAACACCGCCGCCGCCGCCGCCGCGCCGCTGCCGCAGGACGGCGTTTCGCCCGCCCCGCGCTCGTAGACGCGCACGAATATGCCGTTTTCCGTGCGGCGGCAAAATCCGGCGTTGACGCCCTCCGGAAATAGTTTCCGCCGGTCGTTCAACGCCTCGCCCGCCGCGACGATGTCCTCCGCCTCGGCGGCGAATATCGCGTGCGGATTTCCCAGCGACAACGCCGCAAACCGCCCCGGCAAACACATCCCGCCCTCCGCCGCCGAAGCCGAATACCAGAGTTGCTCTTTTTTGCGCCGCAGCGGAATTTTGGCGGGCGCGAACACCGGCGTTCCCAGATAGGCGCGGACGCCCTTTTTGCCGGCGTCCTCGGTGACGATTTCGGCGGTTTTCGTGCGCAACCGCAGGCGCCGGCTGCGCGTCAGTTTGCGCCGCCGCAAAAAGGCGTGGACGCAGCGCGCGCCGTTGCCGCATTGTCCGACTTCGCCGCCGTCCGCGTTGAGAATGCGATAGTTGAAATCCGCGCCGCCGCCGCGCGCCCGCTCCAAAATCAAAATCTGGTCGCAGCCGACTCCGCGCCGCCGCGAGGCGATTTCCGCCGCCGGAAACTCCGACGGCAGCGTCTGCCGCACCGCGTCAATGACCACGAAATCGTTGCCGCAACTGTGCATTTTAGAAAAACGCAACTCACGCATAACGCGGCGATTCTCCCTCGGGACGGGTTTTGAACCGGCGATGCAGCCAGTAATACTGCGCCGGGTCGCGGCGAATTTGCTCTCCGATGAGGGCGTTGAGGCGGCGCGTGTCGGCGGCGGCGTCCGCGCCCGGAAAATCTTCCAACGGCGGCGACATTTGGATTTCATAACCATCGTCCGTCAAAAAAGAAGTAAACAACCGCACCCGCGCGCCGCCGAGCGAAGCCAGACGCGAAGGCGCGGTCGTCGTCGCCGCCGCCGCGACCCCCAAAAACGGCGCGAATACCGCGCTCTTGCGCCGTCCGCCGTCCGTGTCGGGCAGATAAAACACCGCCCCGCCCCGCCGTAAATTGCGCGCGCAAAGCCGCATCGCCCCGGCCGAAGCGGCGGATATTCCGGCGGCGCCGAATTTGCCGCGCAGACGGCGGTAAAAACAATCCCAAAACCGGCTGTGCAAGGGGCGGTAATGAAACATCACGCGCCCGCCCAGCGGCGCCGACAGCCGCAGTCCGCCGATTCCGGCGGCGACAAAATGCGGCGCGCAAAAAATCACCGGCCCCTCCCGCGACGCGTCTTCGTCGTCCAAATGCAGCCATTCCCGCACTTCCGACGCGGACATTCCGAGCAGCGCGCATTCGTCCAAAAACACCGCGCCCAAAAGTTGAAAATGCCGCCGCAACACCGCCCGCCGCTCGGCGGCGGAAATCTCCGGCAACGCCAGCGACAGATTGCGCGCCGCCACCCGCCGCCGTCCGCGCAAAATCAAACGCGCCAAATCGCCTAAACATGCGCCGAGACGGCGGCGCGTCCGCAGCGGCAGCCGCCCCAAAATTTTCAGCAGAAAAAACGCCGTCGCGGTCAAAACAATTCTCCGGTGTCGCCCGGCGATTCGTCCGCCGCCGGCAGCAGTTCCTGATAAAAATATTCGCGCCGTCCGGCGGCGGCGTCGCCCGCCGAAAGCAGCCGCCCGCTTTCGCCGTCAATGTCGGCGGCGACAATTCCCGGCGGCGGCAAATACTCAATTTCGGCGCGCCCGGACAGGGCGGCGGCCATAAAATCGCCCCAAATCGGCAGCGCCGCCCGCCCGCCGGTTTCGCGTTTGCCGAGCGGACGGAGCTGGTCGTAGCCGATCCACGATACGGCGACGACGTCGCCGGCGAAGCCGCCGAACCACGCGTCGCGAAATTCGTTGGTCGTGCCGGTTTTTCCCGCCAGGTCGCGGCGGTTAATCGTCGCCAGTACGCTCCGCCCGGTGCCTTCGCGCACCGCGCTTTGCAAAAGCGAGGTCATAATAAACGCGTTGCGCGCGTCCACCGCCCGCCGCCGCGATTCAAAATCCAGTTCGTTGACGACGACATTGCCGTCGTAATCCTCCACCCGCGAAATCAGATAGTCGTTCACGCGAAAGCCGCCGTTGGCGAAAACCGCGTATCCCAGCGCGAGTTCCATCGGCGAAGTCGCGCCCGCCCCCAGCCCGGTCGTCAAATACGGCGGATGATCGCGCCGCCGAAATCCGAACCGCGCCAGATAATCGCGCGCGTAGGGAATGCCGATAAATTTCAGCAAATGCACGGTCGCCAGATTTTTGGACAACGCCAGCGCGCGCCGCAGCAAAATCGGTCCGGTCGCCTTGCCGTCGTAGTTTCGCGGCTCCCAACTCTCGCCGCTGCCGGTTTCTTCGGCGGACAAAAAAATCGGCGTATCGGGAAGCACGCTGGCGGGGGTGAATCCCTTCTCCAACGCCGCGGAATAAATGAACGGCTTGATGCTGGAACCGGGCTGCCGCCGCGCCTGCGTCGCATGATTGAACTGGCTGCGCGCGAAATCAAAGCCGCCGGCGAGCGCCAGCACCGCCCCGTCTTCGGGCGCCAGCGCCACCAACGCCGCCTCCGCGGCGGGAATCGCGACCACCGAAACGCGGTCGCCGCCGCCCGCAAGACGCACCACCGCGCCGCGGACGATTTCGGGTGCGCGTCCGCCGCCGGGCAAATGGCGGCGCAACCGCCCCAGCGATTTGGCGGCGACATCGTATCGCTCGCCGTCCGCGCCGACCATTGACAGTATTTTCGCGTCCGCCGCGACGACGACCGCCGGCATCAGTCCGCCCGCGGACGGCGCGGAACGCAGCGCGGCGGCGATTTCGTCGCGCGACATTCCGCCCGCGTCCAAAAAATTTTCCGGGCCGGCATATTCGCGGCGCGATTCGTGCGCCAGCAGCCCGCGCCGCAGCGCGTTCACGGCGGCGTTTTGCATCCGCGTCTGAATTGTCGTGTAAATGTTCAAGCCGCGCTCGTACGCCTCCTCGCCGAAATGCGCGAACACCAGCCGCCGCACTTCCTCGGCGACGAAGGACGCCTCCACGCTGAAACGCCGCCGCGCCGGCCGCAGCGGCGGCAGCCCGGCGGACGCCAGTTCCAAATACAAAGTTTCGTCAATTAATCCGCCGTTCAGCATCCGCCGCAACACATGCGCCTGCCGCGCCTTCGCCGCGGCGGGACGGCGGCGCGGGTCGTAGGTACTCGGCGCCTTCGGCAGTCCGGCGAGCAGGGCGATTTCGGCGGCGGTCAACTCGCTCAAAGATTTGTCGTAATAGGCGCGGGCGGCGGCGGCGAAACCGAACGCCCCGCGCCCCAGATAAATCTGGTTCATATACCGCTCCAAAATTGCGCGCTTGCCGAAACGCCGTTCAATTTCCAACGCCAGCAATATTTCGGCGACCTTGCGCGTCAACGTTCGTTCGCGGGTCAGATAAAAGTTGCGCGCCACCTGCATCGTGATCGTGCTGGCGCCTTCCCGGCGTCCCTCAAAATACCCCAGCGCGGCGCGCGCCACGCCGTAAAAATCCACCCCGCGATGGGTGAAAAAACGCGCGTCCTCGGTCGCCAGCAACGAGTCCACCAGCAGGCGCGGAAATTCGCGGTAGGCGCGATAGGCGCGCTTTTCCTTGCCGAATTCGCCGATCAAATCGCCCTCGCTGGTGTAAATCCGCATCGGCAGACGCGGGCGATAATCGGCGAGCGCGTCCAGACGCGGCAGTTTCTGATACAGCACCGCCAACGCCAGCAGCGAGAAAAATGCGGCGTTCAGCGCGACAAATACGCCGCCCCAAAACAAAATTTTGAACGCCCGCGCCATTATTCGCGTCCGTGAAATCCCCGCGTCCGCCACGCGGCGCGGCAATATTCCGCCATTGACCATACCGCCAGCGCCGCCGCCGCCCACAGCAAAACCGCGCCGATTTCGGCGAGATGCGGATTCCACAACGCGCCGCCGAGAAACAACAGCGGCGCGGCGATCATTTGCATCGCGGTTTTCCATTTGCCGGCGGCGGACACCCGCACCGCGCCGCTTGTTCCGGCGAGCGCCGCCCATTCGCGCAACGCCGACACAAAAATTTCGCGCGCGACAATCAGCAAAACGGCGGCGGCGGGCGCGCGCCCGGCGTCCACCAAAAGCAGTAGCGCGGTCGCCACGAGAATTTTATCCGCCAGCGGATCCAAAAACGCGCCCAGCGGCGTCTGTTGCCGGTGGCGGCGCGCCCAGTAGCCGTCCGCGAAATCGGTCAGGGCGGCGGCGGCGAACACCGCCGCGGCGGCGACATCGGCGGCGGCTTGCGGCGCGTCCGTCCATCGCGGCAGCCAAAACACCGCCGCCAAAAGCGGCGCCGCCGCCAGCCGCGCCGCCGACAATATATTGGGAAAAGAAAATGCGTTCATTCGTGAAGGGAATCGTAAATGCGTTTCGCCAGCCGCGGGCTGACGCCCCTAATTTTAATCAATTCTTCCTCGCCCGCCGCGCGCAATCCGCGCAGTCCGCCGAAATATCCGATTAACGCCCGCCGCAGTTTCGGTCCGACGCCGTCTATCTCCTCCAAAACGGAAGTCCGCCGTTTTTTGTCGCGGCGGCGGCGATGCCCGTCCGCGGCGAAACGATGCGCCTCGTCGCGCACTTCTAAAATTAAATGAAACGCCGGGTCGGTTTCGCTCAGACGCAGAATTTCGCCGTCCCCGGCGATCAACGTTTCGCGCCCCGGTTTCCGCCCTTCTCCTTTGGCGACGGCGAGAACGGGAAACTTCGCCGCCTCCGGCAACGCCGCCTTCGCCGCCCGCAGCTGCGCAATTCCGCCGTCAATCAGCAGCAAATCCGGCAGCGGCGATTTTTCGGAAACGGCGCGGCGGTAGCACCGTCCCGCCGCTTCGCCGATCGCCGCGGCGTCGTCGCCGCCCTTTGCGGAAATCGCGTAGCGGCGGTATTGCGAAGTTTGCGCCGCGCCGTCGATAAACACCGCGCGCGCGGCGGTCGGTAATTCGCCGGCGCTGTGGCTGATGTCAAAACATTCAATCCGCGCCGGCGGCGGAACGCGCAAATGCGCGCCCAGCGCCCGCAACTTTTCCGCCGCCGCGCCGCGTTTCGCCCGCCGCAAAGAAAGGGCGACGGCGGCGTTGCGCGCGGCTTCTTCGGCGCGGCGTTTTTGCGCGCCGCGCGGCGACGACACTACCGGCAAAGATTTCGGCGGCGGCGGGTCGGGGCGCGCGGCGGCGACAATTATCGGCGGATTTTCCATCCCGCCGTAATGCTGTCCGATGAACGCCGCCAGTATTTCGGCGACAGTGGCGGAAGGCGCGCCGTCCGGAAAAAACCGCCGTTCGCCCAGACGCCGCCCGCCGCGCACCATCACCACATTGACGCAGGCGTCGCCGCCCTCAACGTGCGCGCCGACATAATCGGCGTCCGCGGCGTCCGGATCGTCCACAAAATGCCGCGCGCGCATCACCGCCAGCGCGCGCAGACGGTCGCGCATCACCGCGGCGCGTTCAAATTCCAGACGCCCGGCGGCGTCCTCCATTCGCGCGCGCATGTCCGCCTCCACGCCGCGGCTGTCGCCGCACAGCAGCGTTTTCGCGCCGCGCACGTCGGCGGCGTATTGCGAAGGCGACACGGCGTTGACGCAGGGCGCGCTGCATCGCCCGATGCCGTGCAAAAGACACGGACGGGCGCGGTTGGCGAAAACCGAATCGGCGCAGGTGCGCAGCCGAAACACCCGCTGCAGCATATTAATCGTCTCCCGCACCGCGCCGCTGTCGGGAAAGGGTCCAAAGGACGCGCCGTCCCGCGCCTCCCCGCGCGCGAACATCAGGCGCGGATACGAATGCGCGGTCAGCCGCAAACGGGGATAACTCTTGTCGTCGCGGAACAAAATGTTGTAGCGCGGACGCAGCGCCTTGATCGCGCTGTTTTCCAAAAGCAGCGCGGCGTGTTCGGAGGCGGCGACGGTAATTTCTACGTCGCGCATCGCGGCGAGCATCAGGCGGATGCGCGGCGAATGGCGGGTGCGGTGAAAATACGAAGCGACCCGTTTTTTCAAATTCGCCGCCTTGCCCACATACAACGCCGCGCCGCCGCCGTCCACAAACCGATACACGCCGGGCAGCGGCGGAATGCCGTCCGGCGGCTTCGCGGGCGATTCTCCGTCGCGCGCGTCCAAAGGCGGGGAGCGCGGCATAATATCCGCATTGTACAACCTCCGGACGACATATTTCCGCCGCCGCCCCCCGTCCCATTCCGGCGAAAGCCGGAATCTCCGCCGCCGAAGGCGCAAATTGTCGCCGCTTTGCGGCGAATCGGCGAAAAAGATTCCGGCTTTCGCCGGAATGGCGGTTTTTTTACATTTTCGGATACCGCCAAATTCGGTATTGTCCGCAAAGACAAAAAGTGCCGCCATTCCGGCGAAAGCCGGAATCTCTTTGTTCACTTGTATTTTTCGCTTTAACCACCCGTCCCATTCCTGCGAAGGCAGGAATCTCATCGCCGTAGGCGGTAATTGTACAATTACCCGCCGCTTTGCGGCGGCGGAGATTCCTGCCTTCGCAGGAATGGGACGAAAAAAATTCGCAAAAAAAGTTAAAAAATTCGGCTTTTTTACTCCCGTTCTCTGATAAAATCAAATTTTTATTGCACTCAACAGGAGCGTTCCACGATGAAAATCACTGCCCCCCCCCCCCCTCGTGACTCGTTAATTTTACGAGTTTTTTGTGCTTTCGCCGTGTTTTTTGCGGCGATTCTCGGAACGACGACGGCGGCGAACGCGCAACAAGCCCAGCCCGCCCGTGCGCAGGTATATTCCGTGCCGGGCGGAACTTTTGACTTTTTTAGCGGCACCGTAATCACTTTGTCCTCTTCTATTGCGGATATGGTTGTCGCCGTCCGTACAGTGATTCCCTCCGGTACCACTGCGGGAGGGCGGTTTTTGCGAAGAAATGCGGGAGATTCTACTGGACGGGGGGCGAACCCCATAGCGGCGGGGGACATGACTCTTTCATTTGACAACTCCCCCCGCGAACCGCTGAAAGCGGGCGATTTGCTCTCGTTCTCGGCCGCAAACGTAGGCAATGCTGAAACTGAAATTTTCCGCGTATATGTGAATGCGGCCGGGGATTTTGCGGTCGCCGCCGGGGAAGCGACGCCGATGACCGCCGCCCTTGCGCCGGGCGAATTCTTTCTTCTGACGACCGGCGGGGCTTGGACTCCGACGACCGATGCCGTTGAAGGTACGCAGGGCTATGTCGCTGCGACGGGCGGCGGCGGCGAAAATACGAACGGCGATAATTCCGTCCCCGGCGGCGGCAGCAGCGACGGCAACGCCCGGGATTTGGCGGTTATCGGCTTGGGCGTCGGCGTTGTCGGATTTATGGCGGCATACCTTTCGGGCGGCGATTTTTCGCTGTTCCATTTCGCCCCCGATTTCGGCTACGCCCTGACCGAAAGCGGCTATTCCGTGAACACGGGCGGGCGGCTGAATTTCCGCAAAGACGAATGGCATCTGTACTACGCCGCCGGGCAAACAAACGCAAACGGCGAATTCGGCGATTTCCGCTACGAATCGGGCGGCGAATACTCCGCCGATTTGTGGACCGCCGCGTTCTCCGAAACCGTCCAAGGCGAAACCGCCGATTACGATTTTTCGTTGTCTGCGGATTATCACGGCGGAATTTGGCGGTTGTCGCCGACGTACCGTCTGCATTCCCGTTTGGACGAGGACGAAACCGAAACGCGGAATTCGCTGAATTTGGAAAGCGTTCTCCGCTACAATCACTGGACGATTTCTCCGTCTGCCGGATTCCATTGGGAATCGGCGGAGGAGTTCGGCGACAACGCCCGATTCAATTTGTCGGCGGTGCGGCGGTTTTAGGAGGATTCCTGCTACGCAGGAAAGAGATTCCGGCTTTCGCCGGAATGGCGGTGCTTTTTGTTTTTGCGGACAATACCGAATTCGGCGGTATCCGAAAATATAAAAAAAACCGCCATTCCGGCGAAAGCCGGAATCTCTTTGTTCACTTTGATTTTTCGCCTTAACCCCCCGTCCCATTCCTGCGAAGGCAGGAATCTCCGCCGCCGCAAAGCGGCGGGTAATTGTACCCCTTTTACAATTTGCGCCTTCGGCGCGGAGATTCCTGCCTTCGCAGGAATGGGACGGGGGGCGGGAATGGGATAAAGGCGGGCGCGAAAATTTTGTTTTCGGGAGGGGAGGGGGTATAATTTCGTTCGCGGGTCGGCCCGCACGGCGTGGCGAAAACCGGGTCAGATTCGGAAGAAAGCAGCCCTAATTGCCCTCCGCCGGTGCCGGCAAACCGGCCCGCGCCTTGAATTATTATCCGATTTGATGAACGCCGCGCCGCCCCCGTTTTTGTCGCTCGCCCGCAAGTGGCGTCCGCAGACCTTTTCCGAACTCGTCGGACACGAATACGCCGCCCGCGTACTGCAGAACGCCGCGCGCGAGTCGCGGATGCATCACGCCTTTTTATTCACCGGTACGCGCGGAGTCGGCAAGACGACGCTGGCGCGCATCGTCGCCAAAATGGTCAACTGTCCGCACGCCGAAGACGGCGCGCCGTGCCTCAAATGCGACATGTGCGAACAAATCGCCGCCGGGCGGATGCTGGATGTCGTGGAACTGGACGCCGCCTCGCACACAAAAGTGGAGGAAATGCGGTCGCTGCTGGAAGGCGCGAACTATCCGCCGTCGCAGGGAAAATGCAAGGTTTTCGTCATAGACGAGGCGCACATGCTCAGCAAGTCGGCGTTCGCGGCGATGCTGAAAACTTTGGAGGAGCCGCCCGGCTATCTTAAATTCGTGCTGGCGACGACCGACCCGCAGAAGTTGCCGCCGACAATTTTGTCGCGCTGTCTGTGTTTCGCGCTGCGCCCCTTGGAGCGGGGACAAATCGCGGCGCGGCTGGGCGAGATTTTGCGCGCCGAAAAGCGCGAGTTTGACGAGGCGGCGGTGCAGACCGTCGCCCGTCTGGCGCGCGGCAGCATGCGCGACGCGCTGAGCATTTTGGAGCAGGCGATCGCCCACAACGACGGCAAATTGGAGGCGGATTCGGTGCGCCGCATCACCGGCGATTTGGATTACGGATTGCTCGCCGAAATTTTGCGCGCCGTCGCCGCCGCCGACGCCGCCGCGCTGGCGGATTTCGCCCGCCGCCTGCAAAACGAGGGGGCGGGATTTGACGCCGCGCTGGCGCGTCTGGCGGCGCTTTTGTATAAGATCGCGCTGTTCCGGGTCGCGCCCGCCGCCGCCGCCGAAAGCGACGAGGAGCGCGAAGTGATTGAATCCGCCGCGCCGCTGTTCGGCGGGGAGGAAGTGCAGGTGTTGTACGAAATCGCGGTGCGCGGACGGCGGCAATTGCCGTACGCCCCGGACGAACAAACCGGTTTCGAAATGACGCTTTTGCGGATGATGTATTTTGCGCCGCGCGCCGCCGGAACGGATTCTCCGAATGCCAGCGCCGGTGCCGCAACCGCGAAAACTTCGCCCGCCGCCGCGGTTTCCGCCGATTCTGGCGGCGGCGAAGCGGCGTGGCGGCGGGCGATTTCCAAGTTAAGCGGCACCGCGCGGGCGCTCGCCGAAGTGTGCGTTATGGGCGAATTTTCCGCGGACGGCGTGGTGCTGCGCGCCGACAAGTCGCAAAAACACAGCGGGCGATTGATGCTGCCGGAACTGGAGAAACAGCTGCGAAAAATATTTCACCCCGGCTTTCGCGTGACGCTGGCGGACGGCGAAGACGATTCCGCCGCCGCCGCGCGCGCCCGCGAATTGTCCGAAGCCGCCGCGCAAACGCCGTTCGTGCGCGACGTGCTGGCGGCGATTCCGGAAGCCGAAGTGCGGAACGGCGTACAAATTTACCGACAAGACGGAGAAACTCCATGAGCGACAATATGACGGATTTCAACAAATTCGGCGATTTCTTCAAGAACGCGCGCCGCGTCCAGGAGCAGATGGAAAAGACGCAAAAGGAGCTCAGCGCCGCCGAGGTGACCGGCGAATCCGGCGGCGGAATGGTGCGCGTACTGCTCGTCGGCGGACGCCGCGCGCGGCAAATGCATATCGATCCGTCGCTGCTCGGCGACCGCGAAATGCTGCAGGATCTCGTCGCCGCCGCGGTCACCGACGCGCTGCGCAAATCCGAACACATGATCGGCGAGAAAATGCGCGTTTCGCTCGCCGGCGCGATGCAGACGCCGGAGGAATAAACGCCCGTCCGCAAACCGCCCGCGTCCGCGCCGCCGCGAATTGGAATTACGTCCGGCGGCGCGCGGAGTTCGCGGATTTGCGGCGGCGCATGTTATAATTCGCGCCCGATGACTGTTTTTTGCCGCGTTTTTTTGCCGCTCCTGCTGTCGTTGCCGGCGGGCGTCGCCGCCGCCGCGCAGCCCGGCGAAAGCGCCGCGGCCAAGGCCAACCACTGCGTCGGTTGCCACAACATTCCGGGCTATCGTTCGGTTTTTCCCGAAGTGTATCCGGTGCCGAAAATCATCGGGCAGAGCGCGAAATACATTGAAACCGCTCTGCGCGCCTACCGCGACGGGACGCGGACGCATCCGTCCATGACCGGCATCGCCGCGCAATTGTCGGACGAAGACATCCGCGTACTCGCCGAATGGTACGCCGGAGGCGCGAAATGAAGTTTTTGACAAGGATGCATTCGGCGCGATTTGCCGCGCTTTCGGGCGCGATTTGTATCGCCGGTTTTGCGGGGTCGGCGGCGGCGGGCGACGTCGCGGCGGGCGAAACGAAGGCGGCAACGTGCATCACCTGCCACGGCGCGGGCGGCAACGTTCCGATCGCCGATTATCCGAAACTCGCCGGGCAGTCGCGCAAATATCTTTTGCAGGTGATGCGCGAATATGCCGACGGGACGCGCGTCAATCCGGTGATGAACGCGCAAATGAAGACCGGAATGTCCGATCAGGATTTGCAGGATCTGGCGGCGTATTTCGCGGCGCAGTCCGGCGATTTGCGCTGATTTTCGTGCGCCGTTTCGCCATATTCGCGATCGCCGCGCTGCTGTGCGGCGGCGGTTTTTGGACCGCGACGGGCGGATTTTCCGCCGCCTTCGCGCGCGCGGAGGACGCGAAGACCGCCGCCTTTCCGCTGGAAAAAATGCGCGAGTTCGCCGAAGTGTTCCGCATCGTCAAGGAAAACTATGTGGAGGAAATTTCGGACGAGGAATTGATGGAGCGGGCGATTCGCGGCATGATCGGCGGGCTGGATCCGCATTCGGCGTATCTGACCGCGCGGCATCTGGAATCGTTTACCAAGGAAATTCACGCCGAGGAATACGGCGGCGTCGGATTGTATATCGGCGAAAAAGGCGGCTGGGTGGAGGTGGTGTCGCCGATTGACGAGACGCCGGCGTCGCGCGCCGGTATTTTGCCCGGCGACATCGTCGTCAAAATTGACGGGCTGACCACGCAGGGAATGGCGATTGACGAGGCGGTGCGGCGGATGCGCGGCGTGGTGGACACCGTCGTTTCGCTGGATGTGGTGACGCCGGGCGCCGACGGGCCGCGGGCGGCGATTTTGCGGCGCGAAATTATCGCCGCGCCGACGGCGATCGCGTCTCTGGCGGAAAAGGATTACGGCTATCTGCGCATCAACCGGTTTCAGGTGGAGACGGTGGCCGACACGGTCAAGGCGGTCAACAAATTGTACGCCGAAAACGGCCGTCCGCTGCGCGGGCTGGTTTTGGATTTGCGCAACAATCCCGGCGGACTTTTGCATACCAGTCTCGGCGTCGCCTCCATTTTTCTGCCGGCGGGGGTGACGGTGGTGAGCGATCGCGGACGGACGCGCGAAAATCATCTGGTATCGGCGGCGAATCTTCATCACGGGCTGGAAAACGAGAAAGAAATTAAACAGGTGCGGATGGTCGTACTGGTCAACAACGGCAGCGCGTCGGCGTCCGAAATCGTCGCCGGGGCGCTGCAGGATCATCGGCGGGCGGTGATTATGGGACAGCGCACCTACGGCAAGGCGTCGGTGCAGTCGTTTTTGCGGCTGCCGTCCGCCGCCGGTAAAACCGCCGTCAAACTGACCACCGCGCGCTATTTTACGCCGCACAATCGTTCGATTCAGGCGGTCGGAATCGCGCCGGACATCGTCGTCTTCGCCGCCCGCAGCGTGGAGGAGCCGGACGCCGGACTGGTTCTGCGCGAAAGCGATCTGGCGCGACATTTGCAAAACGAGAACGCGCCCGCCGAAAATTCCGGTCGTTCCGGCGGTTCCGAAAACTCCCAAAACGCCGTCGGGACCGGCGATTTCGGCGACGCGGAGGCGGACGCCGGAACGCCGTTTATTCCGCAAGACGATTATCAATATGACCAGGCGCTGGTGGTGCTGAAGGCGCTCTCCGTCGGCGGCTGATTTCCCGCCGCCCCGTCCGTGAGTCATATCGTCATTCCGCGCGCCTGCGGCGATTTCCGCCAGAGTTATGCGGCGGATATGGCGTTGTTTCCGTCGCGCGGCTCGTTGTACGCCTGTTTGGCGGGGATTGCGCTGGCGCTGGCGGCGCCGCTGTTTTCCGACGTGTATATTCTCGCGCTGTTGATGCAGATCGGCTATTACGGCGTCGCGGCGATCGGTCTCGGAATTTTGGTCGGAATGTCCGGGCAGATTTCGATGGGACACGGCGCGCTGTTCGGTTTCGGGGCGTTCGCCTCGGCGTGGCTGGCGGGAAAGGGAATTCCGGTGTTTTTTTGCATTCCGCTCGCCGGGCTGATGACGACGGCGGCGGGGATGATTTTCGGCGTGCCGGCGACGCGCATCAAGGGATTGTATCTGGCGATCGCCACCCTGGCGGCGCAGTTTATTTTGGAAGATTTTTTCGTGCGCGCCGAGTGGTTTACCGGCGGCGCCTACGGGGCGTCCGCCGATCCGGTTTCGCTTTTCGGTTTTGTTTTGGACACGGACGCGCGCTATTATTATCTGGTGCTGGGATGGTTTTTGCTGTTGTCGCTGGCGGCGGCGAATTTGCGGCGCGGGCGCTGCGGGCGGGCGCTGGTGGCGGTGCGCGATCATTATTTGTCCGCCGAAATGGCCGGCATCCGTCTAAATTACTATCGGCTGCTGGCGTTCGGATTGTCGTCCTTTTACGCCGGAGTCGGCGGCGCGTTATACGCGCATTATCTGGGATATGTTTCGGCCGAGGCGTTTACGATCTTTTTATCGGTGCAATTTTTGGCGATGATCGTCATCGGCGGAATGGGAAGCGTGGCGGGGGCGATTTTGGGGACGGCGTTTATCGTGCTTTTGCCGGAGACGATGGAGACGCTGTCGGCGGCGATCGCCGCCTGGCCGCCCGCCGCCGTTTGGGGAGTCGTGGACGCCCTGCCGTATTTTAAGGAGATGGCGATCGGTCTGGCGATCGTGCTGTTCCTAATTTTTGATCCGGACGGGCTGCATCACCGCTGGCTGCTGATCAAGGCGTATTGGAAGTATTATCCGTTTTCCCGTTAAAATCAAATCGCGAACGCGAAGGAGCATTCCCATGAAACACATCATTAATTTTATTCTCGGCGCGACGGTCGCGCTGTCCGCCGTCCCGGCGTATGCGGCGGAACGGGCGTTCGTCGGGCATCTCGTGGACTACACCGGCCCCACCGCCTTCGTCGGCAAGTATTACGGCGCCGGCGTTTCCGACGCCCTGGACTACATCATAAAAGAGGGCGGCGCGGCGGGGCGCGCGATAGAGTTCGAAAGCGTGGACTATTCCTACAAGGTGCCGCAGGCGATCGCGCAATACAAAAAATGGCGCGCCGGACGCGGCATGATCGCGATGCAGGGATGGGGGACGGGCGACACCGAGGCGCTGATCGGCTTCGTCGCCCGCGACGAGGTGCCGACTTTTTCGGCGTCCTATTCGGGGCATTTGACCGATCCGACCGGCAAAAATCCGGCGACGAAAAAACCCGCGCCGTATAACTTTTTCTACGGCCCCTCCTATTCGGACGGCTGTCGCGCGCTGGCGCAGTGGGCGAAAAACGACTGGAAGGGCGGCGGCAAGCCGAAGTTCGCGCATGTCGGCGCGATTCATCCCTATCCCGAGGCGCCGCGCCGGGCGTGCGCCGAATACGCCGCCGAGCTCGGCTTTGAAGTGCTGGCGCCGGTGGTGGTTTCAATGCAGCCCGGCGATTTCAAGGCGCAATGTCTGACGATAAAGGAAAACGGCGCGGAGTATGTGTATGTCGCCAATCTCGGACCGTCGGTCGTGTCGCTGTTGAAATCGTGCGCGACGGTCGGCGCGGGGGCGAAATTTATCGCCAACATTTGGGCGGGCGACAAACTCACTTTGCAGTCGTCCGGCGACGGCGCGGAGTATTATTTCGTCGCCGCGACTCCGTTTTGGGACGACGACAGTCCCGGCATGCGTTTCGTCAAAGAAATCGCCGGCGACGACGAATTTCGCACGCATCATTATATTCGCGGCGTCTGCAGCGCGTTTTATATGAAGGAGGCGATGGAATGGGCGCTGGAAAACGGCGGCGAACTCACCGGCCCGGCGATCAAACAAGGAATGTATGCGCGCCAAAACTGGACGCCCGCCGGATTGGAGGGCGTCTGCATTCCCTCCACCTGGACGGCGGAAGATCATCGCGGCACGATGACCGTGAATGTGTATCACGGCATAAACAGGGGCGGCGAAGTGATCATCACCAAGGCGAGCGAAACCGCCCTGCCCCGCCGCGACGACTGGCTCGGCTGGTGATTCGGTGACGGCCGCGGTATGTTTCAATTGCGGCGCCGCGAAATTTGGCGCGTCCCGGGGGCGCTGATTCCCGCGCTGGCGCTCGGAGGCGTCTTCGGTTGTTTGTGGCTTTCGGTGCGGGCGGGAAGTTTGCCGCCGGTGTTTCCGCCGCTGGACGGATCGGTTTCGGTCAGCCGCGCCTGCCGCGAGCCGCCGGCGATTTATTTGTTTCGCGCGACGGTAATTCCCGCCGCGATCTTCGGCGCGCTGTGGTGGCGGGCGGCGTCCCCGTTCGCGGGAAGTGCCAAACGCGCGGTTTTGATTTTGGGAATCGCGGGCGTCGCCGGATTTTTTATGTACGCGCTCGCGCTCGGAGTGCCGGGCATGCGCCCCGTCCGCCGCGTTGCGATTTATGTTTTTTTGTTCCTGACGATCGCCGCGCAGATCGTTTTCGCCCGCGCGCCGGCGAAACAAAACTTCGCGGCGCGGCGGTTCTTTTTCGCGACCTGCGCGCTGCCTTTAATTTGTCTTTCGCTTTTGCCGCTGGGCGCGGCGATACTCGGCGACTGGGACCGCGCCGAAAACTTCGCGGAGTGGCATACGCTGTGGCTGATGCTGCTATGGTTTCCCGCGGCGGACCGTTTTTTGCGGGCGGCGGCGCGGCGATGACGGAAACGAAACAATGCGCGATATGCGGCGTATATTTTCCGTCCGCGGAGTTTGACTTCGGGCGCGGGCGAATTCGCGCGGAATGCAAGCGGTGCGTCAACAAACTCGGACAAATCCGCCGCAACCGCGGACTGCAAAAAATGCGCGAGTGGCGCAACCAGACCGTGCGCGAATGGAATCCGGCGAAACGCAAAAAGAAGAAAAAGAAAGGGCAAAAAACCGCCGCGGACATTTCCGCGACTGCGCGCGCGCCGGACGATTCCCCCGCCGCCTTTCCGGAGAAAGAATGACGGACAAGTTCGCGCCGTTAATTGACGGCGGTTTTTTGCGAATCCGGTTGCGTTTCGTTTTGCGCGCTGGCGGCGGCGCGTACGCGGAATTCGCCGCCGCCGATATAATGGGAATATGACCGCCGCCGAATCCCGTCCGCCGCTGTTGTCGGTCAACAACATTGAGGTAGTGTATAACAAGGTCGTGCCGGTGCTGCGCGGCATGAGTTTGCGGGTCGGCGACGGCGGAATCACCGCGCTGCTGGGCGCGAACGGCGCGGGCAAATCCACCGCGTTGAAGGCGATTTCGGGATTGC
>JBPCXA010000194.1:0-5844 GCA_051008975.1 Gammaproteobacteria bacterium | reverse complement strand
ATGGCAAACTTTTGTCGTTGGAGGTTTTGCTTTCTGCGCCGGGGGGAGGGGTGAAGGTTCGTCCTTCCCTTTTGCCGCGGTGGCGCGCCGCCGCGCCGATTCCCAGAACGATATTGGCGGGCGACGAAAAAACCGGCGTCACAATTATGCAGATGGATTCCGGATTGGACACCGGCGCGATTTTGTTGCGGGAAGAAACGCCGGTCCCGGCGGACGCCGACTGCGGCGAATTGGGCGATATTTTGTCCGAAATGGGCGCGAAACTGCTGCTGCGCGCGTTGCGCGAAAATCCGCCGCCGCGTCCGCAGGAAAACACCGGCGCGCGTTATGCCGCCAAAATTCGTCCCGCCGAGCGCATTTTGGATTTTAACGAATCCGCGGAAACGCTGGCGCGGCGGGTGCGCGCATTTTCGCCTTCGCCCGGCGCGCGCGCGTTTTGGAAGGACGGCGAGATGATAAAAATAACCGCCGCCCGCGCGGTAGACGCGCCCGGCGCGTCCGGCGCGCCCGGCGAAATATTGTCGGCGGACGCAGACGGCATTGTCGTCGCCTGCGGCGGGCGGGCGTTGTCGCTGCTGCGGCTGCAGCGGGCGGGACGCGGTATTGTCGCCGCCGCGGATTTCGCGCGCGGATTTCGCGGCGCGCCGCCCGCGTTTTCTCCGCCGCCGTTTGCGGCATAATTATGCAAAACGCCCGCCCCGGTGGCTCAATCGGATAGAGCATTCCCCTCCTAAGGGAAAGATTGGACGTTCAAATCGTCCCCGGGGCGCCCGCCCGTCCGCACGAAAATTTCGCGGGAAAATCGCCGGAAATCGCCGGAAGTTTTTGCGAAAAAAATTTGCGGAATTTGCATCGCGCGCGCGGTTTCGGATATAATATCGGTTTTGCATCCGGTGCGACATTATGAAAAGAACCTATCAGCCCTCCAACATCCGCCGCAAACGGCGACACGGATTTCGCGCCCGCATGGCGACCCGCGGCGGACGCGCGGTCATCAACGCCCGCCGCCGCAAGGGGCGCAAACGGCTGGCCGTTTGAAGGACGACGTTTTTCTTTCGCGGCGGGGGGATTTCCTGCTGACGGCGCGGCGCGGCAAAAAAATCACCGGCGGATGCTGGTTGCTGCGTTTTACGCCCTCCCGCCGGACGGCGGCGCGAATCGCCGTGTCGGTCTCCAAGCGTTTTATCCGCCGCGCCGTCCGCCGCAATCGTTTGCGCCGCGTCATCCGCGAGGAATTTCGCCAGCGGTGGCGCGCCGATTTGCCGCCGATGGATATGATCGTCGCCCTCGCCGCGCCGCCGGAAGATGAAACTGCGGCGCGGCGCGAATGCGCGGAAGTGCTCGCCGCCGCCGTCAAAATGCGCGGCAAAATGCGGTCCAAAATGCGAAAAATATGAACGATATTTTGCGCCTGATATGCATCGGGGTGCTGTTGTATTCGCTGCTGATTCTGTGGCAGCGGTGGGAGAAATGGCCGCCGAATTCCGCGACCGGCGGCGCGACCGTATCGGCGGGCGGCGAAATCCGCCCCGACGCGACGGACGAAGACGCCCCGCCGGTGCCGACGCAGACGCTGAGCGCCGGCGGCGAGGTACGCGCGATTCCCGCGGCGGCGGAAAGCGGCGAAGTTTTTACCGCGGAAACCGACCAAGTGCTGGCGGCGATCGACGGCGGCGGCGGTAATCTCGTCAGTTTGCGTCTGAAAAATCATCGGGATACGGAAGGCGCGGATTTCGCCCTGTTTGAAGACGGGCGGCGGCGGCACGGCGCGCAAAGCGGCCTCATCGGCGGCGATTTTCCCGATCATCGCGCGTCGTTTACGCCGTTAAATTCGGACGCCAATTCCCGTCTCGGTGAGGGGGCGGATTTGCTGACGGTCGCGCTGGCGGCGGAAGGCGGCGGCGTGCGTTTGATTAAGCGGTATATTTTCGGGCGCGGCGACGACATTATCCGGCTGGAATTGGAGGCGCGCAATATCGGCGATTCGGCGGTGTTTCCGAAGGGATATTTTCAATTGTTTCACAACGGCGCGCTTTCCGAACAGGAATCGTCTTTTTTGCCGTCTTTTTTCGGCGCGGCGGTGTTTACAGACGCCGAAAAATTTCAGAAGATAGAATACGACGAAATCGGAGCGGAACCGTTTCCGCAAAAAAGCGCGGACGGCTGGATCGGATTTATCCAGCGTTATTTCGCCGCGGTGTGGCTGCCCGAAGGCGACGCCGAACGCGAATATTATATGCGCGCGCGCGCGTCCGGCGGCGACGCCCGCATCGGGGTCATCGTGCCGTTCGGCGAGATTTCACCCGGCGCGCAAAAGACGATTTCCATGCGCCTGTTCGCCGGAGCGCAGGAGCAGAATGTTTTGAATGTTCTCAACGAGGAAAAAATCGCGCCCGGCGTGCATTTGGTCGTGGATTACGGCTGGCTCACGTTTATCGCGGTGCCGCTGTTCAAGTTGCTGGCGTTCATCCAAACTTACGCGGGCAACTGGGGATTGTCGGTGATTTTGCTGACTTTTTTAATCAAACTCGCGTTTTATCCGCTGTCTTCGGTATCGTATCGCTCCATCGCGCGGATGAAGGAATTGTCGCCGCGCATCAAAAATTTGCAGGAAATCCACGGGAGCGACAAGCAAAAATTGCAGCAGGCGATGATGGCGTTGTATCGCGAGAAAAAAATCAATCCGCTCGGCGGCTGTCTGCCGGTGTTGCTGCAAATTCCGGTGTTTATCGCGCTGTATTGGGTGATTTTGGGAAGCGTGGAGCTGCGGCATGCGCCGTTTTATTTGTGGATTGACGACTTGTCGGCGTCCGATCCGTTTTTTGTGCTGCCGCTTTTGATGGGCGCGGCGATGTTTTTGCAGACGCGGATGTCGCCGACTCCGCCCGACCCGACGCAGGCGTTGATTATTAAAATTATGCCGCTGTTTTTTACCGCGTTCAGTTTGTTTTTCCCGGCGGGACTGGTGCTGTATTGGCTGGTGAATACGCTGCTGTCCATCGCGCAGCAGTGGCATATTTCCCGCGCGATCGGCCGTGCGAAAGGCGGCGGCTGACCCGATTGCGGCGGCGGCGACTCCGCCGGGCGCGGGCGGAATCGGAATTGTCCGCGTTTCCGGCGGCGATGTCGCGGCGGTCGCGCGCGGGATATTGTCGTCCGGCGAATTGCCGCCGCCGCGTCATGCGAAGCGCGAAAAATTCGTCGCGGCGGACGGCGCGATTTTGGACGACGGCGTCTGCTTGTATTTTCGCGCGCCGCATTCCTTCACCGGACAGGATGTTTTGGAATTGCACGGACACGGCGGCGGCGCGGTGTTGCGCGGCGTTTTGGAACGCTGTTTTCAACTCGGCGCGCGCGCGGCGGAGGCCGGCGAATTTACGATGCGCGCCTATTGCAACGGCAAAATGGATCTCGCGCAGGCCGAGGCGGTCGCCGATTTAATTAACGCCGGAAGCGCGTCCGCCGCCCGCGCCGCGGCGAATTCTTTGGACGGCGCATTTTCGCGGCGCGCGCAAACGCTGGCGGCGGAATTGACGAAACTTCGCGCGGAGTTGGAGGCGGCGTTGGATTTCGCCGACGAAGACACCGGCGCGCCCGCCGATTTTTCCGCCCGCATCGGCGTTTTGTCGCGCGAAACGGAAAAGTTTTTGGCGCAATGCAGACAAGGCGCGAAGTTGGCGGAGGGAATCACGGTCGCCATTGTCGGCGCGCCGAATACGGGAAAATCCTCGCTGTTAAATACGCTGTGCGGCGAAGACGCGGCGATTGTCGCCGCCGCCGCCGGCACGACGCGCGATTTAATCGTCCGCGACATCGCGTTCGGCGGCGTTCCCGCGCGTCTGCTGGACACCGCCGGTTTGCGCGAAACCGCCGGAGAAATTGAACAAGAAGGAATCGCCCGCGCCGTGCGGGCGGCGCAAAACGCCGATCTCGTTTTGGCGGTGCGGGACGGCGAAGACGCGCCGCAAATCGACACTTCGTCCGCGGTGCTGCACATCCGAAATAAAATTGATTTGCACAACATCGCGCCCGGCGTCCGCGACGGTTTCGTTTACGTCTCCGCCAAAACCGGGGCGGGCATTGACGATTTGCGCATCGCAATTACCGCGGCGGCGGGCGGCGGTGCGGATTTCGGCGGCGGCGTTTCCGGCGCGGACGGCGGAATTATCCCGTCTTTTACGGCGCGGGCGCGGCATTTGGCGGCACTCGACGAAAGTTTGCGCTGTTTCGCCGAAGCGCAAAACGCCGGAATGCACGCGGAAATCGCCGCCGCGTGGCTGTCGTCCGCGCACGGGCATATCGCGTCCTTGACCGGCGGCACGGACGACGAAAAACTCTTGGGCGAAATCTTCTCCCGCTTCTGCATCGGCAAATGAGATTCCGGCTTTCGCCGGAATGGCGGCACTTTTAATCTCTTAATTAAAATACACCATTCCGGCGAAAGCCGGAATCTCCGCGCCGTAGGCGCGAAATTTCCCGCCGCCTCCCTTTTTTCCATTCCCGCGAACGCGGGAATCTCTTTGCGCGGCAGCGCAAACGGCGGATTCGCCTTCGGCGAAAGAGATTCCGGCTTTCGCCGGAATGGTGTATTTTAATTAAGAGATTAAAAGTGCCGCTATATGTTAAAAAACACCGCCATTCCGGCGAAAGCCGGAATCTCTTTGTTCACTTTGATTTTTCGCCTTAACCACCCGTCCCATTCCTGCGAAGGCAGGAATCTCCGCGCCGAAAGGCGCAAACTGTCGCCGAAGGCGTACAAGCGTACAATTACCCGCCGCTTTGCGGCGGCGGAGATTCCTGCCTTCGCAGGAATGAGACGGGGGGAGAGGCGGGAATTGCGGGGCGGAGCGGAAATTCGGCGGGCGGCGGCGAATTCAGCGGCGGGCGGCGGAAATTCCGGCGGCGGAGCGAAAAAAAATGTAAAAAAAGTGTACTTTTCGGGCGATTCCGTGTTATAATTCCGAAAGCGTCCGTGGAGGGGCGTTTTTGCAACGAAAGGGATTTTGATATGAAAAACTTCATTTTTTCTCTGATTCGTCCGTACGGGGCGGTTTTTGCGCAATCTCGAGGGGGGGGGGGGGGCGATGACCCCCTCTCGCCGTCGGGCAATTTTCGGCGGATAACCGCCCGTCTCGCCGTCTTGTCCGCCGTTTTGTTGGCGGCGGGAACGGCGATAATTCCCGCCAATGCGCAACAGGCGACGATGGCGATTTTCGCCCCGTCCTCCGGCGTGGTGGATATTGATGACGTGACCGCCACTCCGCAACAGGTGAATCTGGACGGCAATATCAGCACGATTGTCAGCCGGGTGCGGACGAATGTGGCCGCCGGTATTCCTTATATTTACTTTCGTCTGCTCAATCCGGACGGAACTGAGAGATTTCAGGCGCAGAGCATAAACTCCGACGGACTGCCCGTATTCAATTCGGGGGCGGCCGCTTCAACACTTGCGGTGGGCGATCTGCTGCGCATTGTTGACTCTTTCATAGACACCTCTCCGGTAGCCGTCGCGCAGGGCTATGTCAACGGCAATCCGCCGGATTTGTTTTTGTACGTCAGCGTGGGCATCGGGACGGCATCCGAACTTGCGGCGGGGCAATTTTTCATTAACGAAAACGGCATCACGACGGCGACTCCCGCCGCGACGAATATCGGTTATGCCGGAGAGCCGACTTGCGACAATGCGGCGGATTTGTTCGTGGACGATGCGCGTGTAATGTGCGAACTGGATTGCCCGTCGGATGAGGTTGAAAATACGGACGCCACTATGTGCATGGATCCGCTGACCGATGCGATGTGTAATACGATGATGCCCGGCTCCGAAGCGAACGACGACCGGAACGA
>JBPCXA010000193.1:0-2670 GCA_051008975.1 Gammaproteobacteria bacterium | reverse complement strand
CCGAAACAGCGGATCCGTCCGCCCCAACTGGCATTCCATCGTATTCAACGGATTTCGGCACATCCCGTTATCTTCGTTATACACCTGTCCCTGCAAGCGGCATGTTTGCGTATTCCCCGGCGTCCGGCAATTCCCCGGCTCAAACGGGTCGTATATCAAATCTTCCTGTATCGTCTTGCATTCATCCGGCGGAACCGCATCGGGGTCCGGCGCATTTGACGAACGGCATAAACCCGTCGTCGTATCAAAAAATAACAACTGCGCATCGCAATCTGCTTTTCTCAATAAACGGCAACCTACTTCCGGGTCATATGTATATCTCGCGTCATGCGCTGCCCGGCAACCCGCCGGACTCTCCGGTAATCCGCATGCCGCAAAAGCACCTATCCGCACTTCGCCCGTCGCGCAGTCTTCCAAACAAATGTCTAATGTCCGCCCGCCGCGGGTTACGCCCACCAACCCGTAATTACTCCCCAGCGCAGTCTTGCAGGCGGCATCGTTCTCGTATTCCACGCATCTTACCGCCGTCTCGTCTAATACCAATAATACCAAGCCCACCGCCCGGCATGTTTCCTCCGAAGGCGGAACGCACGCTACCCGCATTACCCTTTCTTCGCCTACGGTGGAAGCACTCATCCCGATGACCTGCCCCCGCTCTATGCAATCTTGCTCCGTTACTTCCGTGCATATTCCCAAACCCGAATGGCGCACTAAATCCAATACCGGGTTTAAGCCCAACCCCACATTGCGGCACTGCGTATCCCCTTCGTCTCCCCCGTCCGGATGCACGCAACCCGCAAACCGCGATGTTATTAATCCCCCCATCGTATAACATATCTGCGATGTCACCTGCCGGCACATGCCGGGCGGGGTCGTGTCGTCAAATACATACTGAAAACTAAACGCCCTCCTGCACTCCTCCGTATTTCCCGGAGGACGGCATACCTCCCCCTCCGGACCCGCCACTTCGCGCGCCACCATGTTTAATAACGAACACTGGGCGGCGCCCGGCTTTTCGCATGTCCCCGTTGTCGGGTCATACACCTGCGCCGGCGTCATCGCCGTGCATTCCGCCTGTCCAAACGGACGGCATCTGTCGTCTTCATTTTCGTCAAATATCGGCTGCGCATTCCCGAATACCGTATTACATTCGCCGTCGCCCCCCGGCAAGCGGCACTCATCGGGGTCGGTTGTGTTGTCAAAAAACAAACCAAACGGCGTGCAATCCGCCTGCACTGTCGGCACCGTGCATGTCCCGTCTTTGAATACTTGCCCGGAAGCGCAATCGCCCGCATTCATCTCGCGGCATGTCGGATCTTCCGCCGCATCATAAACCAATTGCCCGGAACCCGTATAACCCCTGCTATCAGTCGCAATCGCCGTGCGCAATACCGTCCCTATCGTATTGCACTCCCCCTGCCCCCCCGCATTCGCGCATGCCGTCCCCGACAATGACCGCAACTCAAACGCGCAATCTACCGCCGTCAATAAGCGGCAATCCACACTGTCCGCCTCCGTCACATCATCGTCATAAATATAACCCGCCCCGTGTATCGCCGCGCAATCCGCGTTATCTTGCGGCACCGTGCATTCGTTGTCCGCGTCTATTCCCGCCGCATTCTCTACAAAAAACGAACCCGCTTCCACCAAAGTGCAATCATCCCGGTCTCGCGGAAAACGGCAACCCTCTCCGCCCGCAAGCAACACCATCCGCTGCAAAGAACAATCCCCCTGCACCCGCGCCCGGCACAGCGTAGACACATCGCCGTCAAATACTTGCGCTTCGCTTCTCCCCCGCGCTTGACAATCCGCATCCGTCTCCGGACGACGGCAACTATCATCAGCCGCTCCCGGATTATTCCCCTGATTAAACGCATATCCCCCAAAATCCGCGTCCGGTATCGCATCGCATTCCGTTTGGCTCACCGGCGCGCGGCAACCCAAATTGCCCTTTATCAATCCCAGCGGCGTGCAATCCGCCTGCACCCGCAATCGGCAATTGTCGCCGTCCCTTTCCGCCGCATCCTCCTGTTCCGCCTCTAATTCAAAAACTAAATCTTCGTTCAATTCCGCGCCAATCAACGCGCAACCCGAATTGCGGTCCGCCAAACCGCATGCGCCGCTTCCCAACAATACCCGCCTCTCGCTCGTGCAATCCGCCAATACCCGCGGGCGGCATTCCCCCGTCCCCGAAGGTCCGCCCGTTGCCTCCCAATATAAATTCCCCAACGCAAGACCGCATTCGGTCTCATCCACCGGAAGACGGCATACATTCGGATCCGCCGCATCCGCCGGCGTAATCAATACCCAGACCTCCGGCGGCTCCTCCCTTTCCCCCAACTCTTGACATTCGCGCGCCGTCCTCGGGTTGCGGCAACTTTGCGTCGCTACAACATAATAACTATCCGGCGCTTCGCAATCGTCCGCCAACTGCCCGCGGCATACCCCGCCCACGCCGTCCGATGCCGCGTCAAATTCCTCGCCCGTCCCGCAATCCGTTGCCACACGCGCTACGCAAGTCGCCGGTTTCCCCGCTACCGCCGCTACAAAACGAAACGCCTCCGGACAATCCGATGCCACGACATTATCATCGCAATGCTCGCTACCCTCGCGGTAATCAACATACATGTATGCGGTGTTGTCAAACGCCGTTTGGCATTCCTCGTCCGT
>JBPCXA010000192.1:0-17595 GCA_051008975.1 Gammaproteobacteria bacterium | reverse complement strand
GTGCCGAAACGCCCGTCCGGACGCGCGTATCCGCGAAAAGTCGCCCTTTCCGCGTCGGCGATCATTTCCACGGGCGACGCATGTTCGCCGAAGGCGTATTCCCGGTCAAAATCGGCCATGGACATATTATGAATATGCGCGTGTTCGCCGGGCGCGATGTCCCGCCCGGCGACGCCGATAATTTGCCCGTATTTGACCACTCCGTCGCCGGCCCGTATCGGGCGAATCGCCGCCTTGTGGCCCCGCGGAATCGCGTCCGCCGCCCGCACTCCGAAAGGGGAAATGGTTTCGCCGCGCGCCAGATGATCCAGCACGACGACGATATTGTCGCCGTCGTGCAGCCGCACCGCGCC
Source organism: Gammaproteobacteria bacterium (assembly GCA_051008975.1). GTDB lineage: Bacteria > Pseudomonadota > Gammaproteobacteria > Tethybacterales > Persebacteraceae > Persebacter. The sequence continues at coordinate 17,242 of JBPCXA010000192.1, read as the reverse complement.
GCCGATTCCGCCGCCGCCGTTGCCGCCGCCGGGCGGCGAAAAATTAACCGGCGATTCCGGCGGGTTAATTGTCATTGACGACTTCCTGCCGTTGTTCGCCGAGATTTTCAATTCCGCAGACGACCGAATCGCCGTGCCGCAAAAAACGCGGCGGTTTCATTCCCATTCCCACCCCCGGCGGGGTGCCGGTGGAAATAATGTCGCCGGAATGCAGCGTCATAAAGCGGCTCAAATAAGACACCAAAAACGCCGCGCCATAGACCATCGTGGCGGTGGAGCCGTCCTGCATCCGATCGCCGTTGACATCCAGCCACATCCGCAAATTTTGCGGGTCGGGGATTTCGTCCGCCGTCGCCAGATACGGGCCGACCGGCGCGAAAGTATCGCAGGATTTTCCCTTCGTCCACTGCCCCGCGCGTTCGGTCTGAAATTCCCGTTCGGACAAATCGTTGATTACGCAATAGCCGGCGACATGCTGCGGCGCGTTTTCTTCGGAGACATATTTGGCGGGTTTGCCGATTACCACGCCGAGCTCCACCTCCCAGTCGGTTTTGACCGAATCGCGCGGAATGACGATTTTGTCGTACGCGCCGGCGACGGCGGATGTCGCCTTCATAAAAACAATCGGTTCGGGCGGGACATTCTGCCCCGTCTCCGCCGCATGATCGGAATAGTTCAGTCCGATGCAGATCAATTTTCCGATCCCGCCCACGCACGGCGCGATTCTTTGCCCGCCGGGCGCCGGGGGCAGTTTTTCCGCGTCAATGCCGCGCAGCGGCGACATGTCGGCGAGCAGCGCCGGCGCTATGTCCGCGACATGTCCGGACAAGTCGCGCAAATTTCCGTCCGCGTCCAAAACGCCGGGCTTTTCGTTTCCCGGCGCGCCATACCGCGCAAGTTTCATCGTTTTTTCCTCGTCGTGTAAAAAGGCGCATCCATTATAATGCAAAAAATTGCCGTTTCGCGGATTTTTGCAAAAACTCCCAAAAATTAGCAATCGTCGCAACCATGATTTTGGGGGGCGGAAAATCATATTTCGCAAACTATGATATAGTTGGGATTATGATCGGCGGAGAAAAAACGCGGGCGACGGCGCGCATCGCGGCGGCGGCGGCGATTTTCTTCGCCTGCGTTTTGACGGCGGCGGCGAACGCGCATCATGAACTGTTTGCCGGCGCAAACGGGGTTTTGAACATCCGCTGCGATTTCGTCGCCAACGAGTTTGATTCCTATCCCGCCGATCTGAGTCATGGCGACAATAACAGAAGATATTGTCTCGAGTACCAAGACCCCGCCCGCGACTTCGGCAATTTTTACAACGACGCGCCGGGGGCGGATATTACGGGCATCACCGTCATTACATGGCGGCCGCCCGCCGGCGTCGCCGATCCGAATTTTATCAATCTGCTCATCTTCAACGCTTCGGTGAACACCGGCGTTTATGATTCCACCTCCTCCGACACGCTGTATTTGCAGCCCCGGGTGGATGACGCGCCGACATTGTTTCTCAGTGATTTTTCATGGTTCGGATTCGACGGACTGACGTTGTTTCCGTTCAGGCAGGCGCATCCCCGCGTTTTCTTTGACGTCGCCCCGGATCCGGCGGCGTATGGCGTGGGATTTTTGTACTGGTCGCAGCCGCAAATTTTGTGCGGCGCCGACGAAACGCGCACCGAAGACCGGACCCGCTGCATCCCGGACGGGACGGATCCGCCGCCGCCGCCAATAACGACGCCGGGCGGGGCGGTCATTACGGCGACCGTCACGCTGGCGACGACGGTCACGGTAATGGCGAATACGGATATGACGACGACCGCCACCGTGACGACGGAGATAACTTCCACGGTGACGACGGCGACCACCGCCACGGTGACGACAATGGTCACCACGGAAACGCCGGTCACGCTGACGACGACTCTCACGATAACGACGGATACCGGAACGACGGAAACTTCCACCGTGACGACGACGCTGACTTCCACCGTGACGACGGCGATAACCTCCACGGTGACGACGATGATCACCACGGAAATACCCACCACGCTGACGTCCACGGTGACGGCGGCGGGAATGCCGGTAACCTCCACGATAATGACGACTTTAACCTCCACGGTGACGGCGGCGGCGATAACGATGACCACGGTGGTAACGGCGGAAAGGCCGATCACGCTGACGACGACGATCACAATAACGACCGATACCGGAATGATGGTGATTTCCACGGTGACGGCGACGACGACAACGACGGTGACTGCGACTCTTAGGACGACCGGCGCCGGCGATGCGCCGCCGTCGCCGGGAACGACGACTCCGGAAACGCCGCCGCCAATCACGATAAGGGGGGGGGGGGGGACGAATTCCGCCGTCGCCGCATTCGGCGCGGCGTCGGCGATCGCCTTCGCAATGGCGCTTTATGCCGGCGGCCCCGCCGCCTTTGATTTCGCGCCCGATTTCGGCTACGCGCTGAGCGAAGATTCCTATTCCTACCGCTACGGCGGGCGGCTGGACTGGCGGCGAAACAACTGGCGATTATATTGGACGGCGCGACAAACGTACGCGAACGGTTCGCCCGGCGAACTTATCTACGGCGGCGGCGGAAAATGGACGAAATCCCCGTATACTTTCGCCTTTTCGGAAATCATCGCGGGCGATTCCGCCGACCGCGACGCGTCCTTCGCGTTGGATTGGAATCGCGGAAAATGGGGGTTGCATTCCGCCGTCAAAACGCGCTGGCGCGCGGACGACGAACAATCGCTCTGGCGGCATTCCCTGCATTTGCGCGGCGCGTGGCGAAGCGGCGGCGGGCGCGAATTCCGTTATGGCTGGCGCGCGCATCTGCGGACGGACGGCTTCGCCGAAACGCGGGAACATTTTTTGCATCTGGACGCCGTCTTCCGCCGTTATCGCTGGACGATTCGCTCGTCCGCCGAATTCCGCGGCGCGCAATTCGGCGATTTTGCGGACGACAACGTCCTTCGCATAGAAGCCGTCCGCGAATTTTAGCGGCGAAAACGGCGGCGTTTCCTCGTCGCGTAAAAAATCAATTCGCCCAGCCGCCGTCAATTACAAACGTCTGTCCGGTGACAAACTTGGCTTCATCGGACGCCAGATACGCCGCCAAGGCGGCGATTTCTTCGCACTTTCCCAAACGCCCCATCGGCTGCCGCGCGATGAATTGTTTCATCGCGGCGTCGTAATCGCCGGTCGCGCGCAATCGGTCGCGCAAAGACGGCGAATCCACCGTGCCGGGACAAATCGCGTTGCAGCGAACGCCTTGCGCGACAAAATCCGCCGCCACCGATTTGGTGAGCCCGATGACCGCGGCCTTGGTCGCCGAATATACGAACCGCCCCAGCACGCCTTTGATGCTTGACGCCACGGACGACATATTAATAATTGCGCCGCCCCCCGCCGCCAGCATTTCCGGCAAAAAGGCGCGCGTCATCCGATACATGGATTTGACATTCAGCGCGAGCGAAAAATCCCAGTCCTCTTCTTCGCATTCCAAAATGTTTCCGTTATGCACAAAACCGGCGCAATTAAACAACACGTCGACGCGTCCCGTCTCCCGCGCGAACGCCGAAATCGCCCGCGGATCGACGACGTCCAACGCCCGCCGTTCGACGCTCCGCACTTCCGAAAGCGCATTTTCGTCAATGTCCGCCGCGAACACGCGCGCGCCTTCCGCCGCCATTCTTTCCGCCGTCGCCCGCCCGATTCCCCGCGCGGCGGCGGTGACGACGCAAGTTTTTCCCGCCAAACGATTCATCTCTTTCGCCCCTTTCGATTAAAGCAACACCGTGGCGATGCCGGGGAAGAACAGCACCAGCAGCAGAACAAAAATCTGTATCGCCATAAACGGCAAAAACGAACGGTATATGTCAATCAGCTGGATGTGCGGCGGCGCCACCGATTTAAGATAAAACGCGGCGCCGCCGAACGGCGGCGACAAAAACGACACCTGCATATTAATGCAAAAAAGAATGCCGAACCATATCGGGTCGTAGCCGAGTTCCAGCACTATCGGCAAAAACACCGGCATCGTCAAAAGCACGATGCCGACCCAGTCCAAAAACATTCCCAATACCAGAAAGATGAGCATCATCGTAAGCAAAATTCCGATCGGCGGAATATCCAAACTGACGATGGCGTTCGCCACATAAGTGGGACCGCCGGAAAGCGTATAGGCGCCGGCGAGCACCGTGGCGCCGAACATTATCCAGACAATCATTCCCGTGGATTTGAAAGTGCGGCGCAAGGCGTCGGTGAACAATTTGCGCGTCAGTTCGCCGCGAAAAAAGATAATTAACAACACGCCGGAAACACCCATTCCCGCCGCTTCGGTGATGCCGGTGACGCCGCCGTAGATGGATCCCAGCACGACAACGACCAGCAGCAGGGGCGGAATAATGCCGCGCAAATAGCGCAGTTTTTCTTTGAGCGGCATGTCTTCCGGCACATTCGGATCCGGCGGCGCCAGCGACGGATTCAAATTCACACGGACGATAATATAGGCGATATAGAGCGCTGCCAGCAGCAGGCCCGGAATAACGGCGGCGATAAAAAGATTGTGTATGGAAGTGCTTGTCACCAGTCCGTAAATAATGAGGACGATGGACGGCGGTATCATCGATCCCAGCGAACCGCTGGCGCAAATGGTGCCTATGGCGAGGTTTTGGTCGTAACGCAGCCGCAGCATTTGCGGCAGCGCGATCAGCCCGAGCAGCACAATTTCGCCGCCGATAATGCCGCTCATCGCCGCCATAATAACCGCCATAATCGCGGTAATCACCGCGATGCCGCCGCGCATTCGCCGCAAAAAAACATTCAGCGAATCATACATATCCCGGGCGATGCCGGAACGCTCCAAAAGACACGCCATAAAAATAAAAAGCGGCACGGCAATAATGGTGTATTGCGTGCACAAACCGTACATTCGCTGCATCACCACCCCCACTCCGGGCATGCCGAACTTCAGATAAATAATCGCCGCGCCGAGTACGCCCGTGGCAAAACCCAGCGGCGCGCCGATGAGCAGGAAAAATAAAATCCCGACGAGCAAAAGCAGCGAAAGAGTCGCGATATCCATCCGTCAATCCGCGCCGCGATACTTGTCGCCGCCGTCTTCCGGCGGGAGGGGGTTGTCTTTGTTAATGAAGTCGGAAATAAAATTGCTGACCGCCTGCACGGCGATGAGCGCGGTGACGATCAAAATCAGCGGCTTTACCGTCGACGGAATTGGCGGATCCCACTTTGTGCCGAAAGTTTCCCAGCGGGCGACGGTGTTGTAGACCGCCATCCACGCGCCGGCAATGAGGGCGACGGCGAACGCGACGACGACCAGCGTCCCGACGCCGTCCAGCGCAAGTTTCGCCTTTCGCGGCAGCATGTCGTAGACGACGGTGACGCGAATATGCGCGCGTTCGCGCATGGCGTAAAGCCCGGCGAAGAGATACAAAATTCCCGCCAGCCACAGCGACAATTCGTTCGCCCACAAAGTCGGGCTTGCAAAAACATAGCGCAGCACCACTTCGCACATCATCGCCGCCACGATAACGGCGGTCAGCCACATCGTGATATGTCCGATGACAAGCGAAGCGCGGTCGCAAAACGCGCAAAATCTGACGGCGAACCGTTTCACAATCGGAATACTCTCCTCTCCGAAAACAAAAAGAACCCGCGGCGCAGGAGCGCGCCGCGAGTCCGCAACGCCAAACCGGGTTTACAGCAGCCCGAGTTTTTTCATAAACGCCTTGTGGCTGGCGACGAGTTTTTTCGCCATCGGCGTTTCCGCGTATATGTCCCAGTGCTTGGTGACAACGGCGCGGTATTTCTTCAGGTCTTCGTCCGACCACCGGTAAAGCGTGACGCCTTCCGCCTCCAACGGGCCGACGACTTCGTAGTTTCGCACGAAGTTTTGCAGCGCCGAGTTGACGGTCAGCTTGTCGCAGGCGGCGGTCATCACGGTCTGCAAATCCGGCGGCAGCGCGTCCCACTTCGCCTTGTTGATGGCGACATGGTCGGCCGGCATGGAGTGGACAAAATTCGGATACGCCGCGTGTTTGGCGACATCGTACAGCCCCAAATCTTTGTTCGTCGCCAGCCCCGCCGCGTCGGCGCCTTCAACGATGCCGGTATTGAGCGCGTTGTACACTTCGGTGAACGGCATCACCACCGGCTTGGCGCCGAGTTCGGTGAAGACGTCCGTTATCAACCCCGGCGGCGCGCGAAATTTCCAATCTTTAAGATCGGACAGCCCGCCGAGGGGGCGCGTGGATGACAGCGTTTCGGGACCCGACCACCACCAGCACACCAAATGCATGCCGTAGGGATGATACAACTCATCGAGAAGTTCGCGTCCGCCGCCGACTTTGAGCCACGCGGTTTGCTCCCACGGCGAAGGATAGCCGCCGAGCAAATCGCCGGCGAACTGGAACGCCTTGTCCTTGCCGACCTGGTACGACGCGCCGGTCATTTCCACGTCCAAAATGCCGTCCTGAACGGCGCTGAACGATTCCACCGGCTTGACCACCGCCGCCGAATGGAACATCTCCACTTTCAGGCGGCCGTTGGACATCTCCTCTATGTCTTTGGCGAACTGCCCCGCGTTTTTGCCGTTGACCGTCTCCGGCGCCCAGTGGGTTTGGATGCGAAGCGAGTGCTCCTGCGCCAGCGGCGAAGCCGACAGCGACAACGCGGCGGTCAAAGTCGCCGCGCGCAACAGGGTTTTCGTTTTCATGGGTTTTTCTCCTTGTGTTGGTGTTGATTAAAACCGGCGTTCGGCATTACGCGCAAAGCGGCGCCGAACGGTATTTGTTCCAGCGAACATTGAAATCGGGATGCGCGTCGCCGCGCAAAATGGCGTCGCGGGCGTCCAGCCAGCGGCGGCGATATTTTTGCGCGCCCGCCGCGCCGGTCTCCGAAAGCGGAAAGGCGGGAAAACACTCGCGCCCCGTCGGAGTGCCGGCCTGCTGAAAACGCAAATCAAAACTCCAACGAATGCCGTCCGAACGGTTTTCGCCCGCGCTATGCATCGTCCGGCGATGCAGCAAAACAATGTCGCCCGCCTTCGCCTCCAACGGGCGGCGCGCCTCGGCGGGAACGAGTTCGTCGGGAATGTAAATGTCGCCCACAAACTTGCGCCCCGGGCAGTGGGTTTTCAATCCGAAATCCGGCCGGCGCGGGTCGTCCGCCTCCAAATGGCTGCCGGGGACGCAGAACATACAGCCGTTTTCCACGGTCGCATCGGTAACCGCCGCCCACACCGTCAGAATATTAACGCCGCGCGCGCCCTCATGCACGACCGCCTCATCCTGATGCCACATCGTGCGGGCGTAAGTGGCGTCGTTAACGGAATCTTGCGGCAACAAATGCTGCGGCGGCTTGACGCGGATGTGCTGCACCGGACTGGCGACGGGATCGTCGCCGGTCAACTGCCGCGCGACGGCGGCGAGATTGGGGTGCGTCAGCAATCCGTGGACGGATTCGCCGGCGAACACGCCCGCTTCTTCGCGCCAATCGTCGCCGAAAATCTCGCGCCACGCCGGTACGCGCGCCGCCAGATTGTCGTCCATCGGCAGCGAAATGTCCAAATGCTGATACAACTCCGGAACGGCGCAAATCAGACGCGACAACCGCCCGGAAAGATCGCCGTTTATGCGGGATATTTTGCCGGCGGCTTCGGCGCGGCGCAAAATATCATCGGTGCGCGCGGCGAATTCGGCGCGCAAATTGCCCAACGCGTCGCCGTCCAGCACCCCGCGCACGACGAGACAGCCGTCGCGCGCAAACGTCCGCAGTTGAGATTCGGTAAGCATGTCCGCCCCGGATATTACCGCAAAACCGGCCCGGCAACCGCGCCGCGGGGAACGCGCCCCTTGGAAAATCCGTAAAACACCTCTTCCATTTTCTCTCCCCTCTTCCCTTTTCGGGTGTCAAAAACCCGATGCCGTATCGCACCGCCGACTTTTATTATAACAAAAAACAACGCAAAATGTCTTTTTATTTTTTTTTTTTCTTTTTTCAATAGTATAACTTTATCGTTTTTTCAATAAATAAAAATTGTTTCTTGGCATTTTATGCGATATATTGCGGCGCAAATCGGACGCGCCGCCGCGTTCCGGCGGTTTTACTCGTCGTGCGCGCGCCGCAATTTGTCCCAATCAAACTCCACTCCGATCCCCGGCGTTTGCGGCGCGACCGCCAGCGCGTCTTCCAAAACCAGCGGGCGGGCGGTGTATTGATCAATCGGAAAACTATGCACTTCCAGCCAGCCGGCGCGCGACTGCGAAGACACCAAACTGACGTGCAATTCCTGCATCCCGTGGCTGCACACGGGAATTCCCGCCGTTCGCGCCAACTCCGCCACCCGCAGCCAGCCGGTGACGCCGCCGCAGTTGGACGCGTCCGGCTGGATAAACGACAGGGCGGAGTGCGCGAACGCATGTTCAAATTCGTGGATGGTGTGCAAATTTTCGCCCATCGCCAGCGGTACGCCGGTTTCGCGCGCGATGCGCCCGTATCTCGCGTAATCGTCCGGAATAATCGGTTCTTCAAACCACAGTACGCCGTATTCCTTAAACGCGTTCGCCGCCGCGATCGCCTGTTCCACGCCGAAGGCGTAGTTGGCGTCCACCATAAACGCGACGTCGCCGCCGACGACCTCGCGCACCGCCCGTACGCGGGCGACATCTTCGGCGAGCGACGGCTTTCCGACCTTGATTTTGATGCCGTTAAATCCCGCGCGCAAATGCCCCTCCACGCCAGCGAGAAGTTTCGGCAAATCATAATTCAAATCTATGCCGCCGCGATAGGCGAGACAGCGGTCGGACGCCCCTCCCGCGACTTTCCACAGCGGCGATTTTTGTTCCCGGCAGCGCACATCCCACAAGGCGATGTCCAGAGCGGATATGGCGAAGGACGCGATCCCGCCGCGCCCCACATAATGCACATACCACCCCATCCGGTCATAAAGATTCTCCACTTCGGCGGCGTCCCGTCCCAGCAAAAAGGGCTTGAGATCGTGTTCAATCATCGCGCGGACGGCGCGTCCGCCCCTGCCGCCGGTATAAGTGTAGCCGACGCCGGAGACGCCGTCTTCGGTCTCGATTTTCGCCGTAATTAATTCAAAATGCGTGTGGTCGCCGTGCATCGCGTCGCGCAGTACTTCCGCCAAGGGCAGATTAAAACGTTCGGTTTCAATCGCGGTTATTTTTCCCATTCCTTCAATTATAAATCCGAACGTTTGCGGAGAGAGAGGGATTCGAACCCCCGAAGGACCGGAGTCCTTAGCGGATTTCAAGTCCGCCGCATTCAACCGCTCTGCCATCTCTCCGGACGCCGATATTATAAAACGCCGGGGGCGCGTGTTAAAATGCGCCGCGCCGCCGCCATAGCTCAGCCCGGTAGAGCAACTGATTTGTAATCAGTAGGTCGGGAGTTCAAATCTCTCTGGCGGCACCGCCGCAAACGCCCCTCCCGGCGACGAATACCACCGCGTAAAAAAAACCGCGTCCGCGCCGCAAAAATCGCAAAAACAAACTTCGCGGACGGCGGGCGACGGGCGAGAATTACGCCGCCGGACAGCGGGCGGCGCTTAAAATTCGTCCGGCGAGTCCCTGCTGCAGCCACACCGCGCAATCCTGCAAGGCGCCGTCAAACGCCGGAATCTCCGCCTCTCGGACGCCGAAAGGCAGACGTTCCAGCTTCGTCACCACATTCGTGTTGCGCAACACTTTGCCCTTGTTTTCTCCGGCGACGATTTCGGTCGTCCGCTCGCGCCAAAAAATCGCGTAAAAAATTTGCGCCCCCGGCGGCAGCGCGCCTTCCGCCCGCACTTTGTTGCGCCCCGAAAAACGGAATCGGACCTCCGGCGGCGTTTGCAGCACCTCCTCCACCGCCCGCAAAATCCGCTCCTTTTGCGTGCCGGACGCCTGCCGCCGCCCGTGAATCACCGCCTGCGGCGTATACACCGTGCGGGTGTCGCGAATTTTGATGTTGTAGGAAGTCTGCCGCCGGGTGTAATCGCCGTCCGAAAACGGATCCTTCCACACCGAGCCGCCATACACCAGATCGTCCCAGTAATCCACGTGCAATTCCAGAGCCACCGCGCCGGGATGGGGCGCGATCGCCTCCGCCAGCACTTTTTCGGCGGGCGGGCAGGAATAGCATCCCTGCGACGTAAACAACTCCACCACCGCCGCCGGGGGCGCCAGCCCCTCTTCGGCGGAGGCGGAAACCGCGGCGCAACAAATCGCCGCCGCCGCCGCCGCCCGCCGTCCCAGCCGCATCCGTCCAAACCGCGCGTTTTTTCGCGTCATTTTCATCGCCTTCCCCCGGTGCCAAATCTTGCGAAATGGATTATAATCTTGTCGCGCCCATTATAGCGCGAAAAAGGAGCGGAATGCAATGGCGGCGAAATCCACCAAAAAAGCGGGCAAAAGCGGCGCCCGCGGAAAATACGACAGCGCGAATCTCGAGGCGTTTATGAGCGGGCTGGTGCGCCGCACCCCCGGCGAATCCGAATTTCACCAAGCCGTGCGGGAGGTCGCCGAAACGGTGATGCCTTACATCCGCCGCCACGATTCGATGACCCGCGCGATTATTATGGAACGAATGACCGAGCCGGAGCGGGTGTTTATGTTCCGCGTCATCTGGGAGGACGACCAGGGGAATGTCCGCCTGAATCGCGGCTATCGGGTGCAATTTAACAACGCGCTGGGGCCGTACAAGGGCGGGCTGCGGTTTCATCCGTCGGTCAATCTCGGCGTACTTAAATTTCTCGGATTCGAGCAAACTTTCAAGAACGCCCTGACCGGGCTGCCGCTGGGCGCCGCCAAGGGCGGGGCGGATTTCAATCCGCGCGGCAAGTCGGACGCCGAAGTGCTGCGGTTTTGCAAGTCGTTCATGCTGGAATTATTCCGCTATATCGGTCCCAATTTGGACGTGCCGGCGGGCGACATCGGCGTGGGCGAACGCGAAGTCGGCTATTTGTTCGGGCAATATAAGCGCATCACCGGCAAGTTCGTCTCCGGCGTACTGACCGGCAAAGGGCTGACTTTCGGCGGCAGTCTAATCCGCCGCGAGGCGACCGGCTACGGCGCGGCGTATTTCGCCGAGGAAATGTTGAACCGCGCGAACGATTCGCTGAAAGGCAAGGATTGCGTCGTCTCCGGCAGCGGCAACGTCGCGCAGTTTTGCGCGCAAAAAATCATCCAACTCGGCGGCAAAGTGCTGACGATGTCCGATTCCGACGGCGTAATCGTCGATCCCGACGGCATTGACGAGGAAAAACTCGCGCATATCATAGACCTCAAAACCGTCCGCCGCGAGCGCATCAAGGAATACGCCGCCAAATATCGTCGCGCGCGCTATCACGCCGGAAAACGCCCGTGGGAGGTCTCGGCGTTCGCCGCCTTTCCGTGCGCGACGCAGAACGAAATTGACGGCGGCGACGCCCGCAAATTGCTGCGCAACAAGTGCCGTCTGGTGGCGGAGGGCGCGAATATGCCCACGACTTTGGAGGCGCTCGGATTGATTCGCGACAAGATGATGATCGCCCCGGCGAAAGCCGCGAACGCCGGCGGCGTCGCCATTTCCGGTCTGGAAATGAGCCAGAATAGTTTGCGCCTGTCGTGGTCGGAGGAAGAAATGCAGGCGCGTCTGCGCGACATTATGCGCAGCATTCACGCGCAGTGCGTCCAACACGGCAAAAAACGGGGCGCGGCGGGCGGCGTGGATTATGTCGCCGGCGCCAATATCGCCGGTTTTATGCGCGTGGCGGACGCGATGCTGGCGCATGGCGTATAATCGCCGCATAGGAGAAAAGAAAAAATGACAACCCCTTATCCGCTGATTCTCGGCGCGTCCGGACTGACCGGCACCGAAATCGTCAAGTTGCTCGCCGCCGCCAAGGTTAACGTGCGCGTGTCGTATCGCGAGCAGTCGGAGTTGAATGTGCTGCGCAATTTCGGCGCGGAGCCGATTTTCGCCGATTTTTCCGATCCCGATTCGCTGCGGCAGGCGATGATCGACGTCACTTCGGCGGCGTTGATTTTGCCGATTCACCCGAACATGGGCGAATGGGGAAAGACCGTGATTGACTGCGCGAAGGAGGCGAAACTTCCGAAACTCGCGCTGCTTTCCAATCTCAGCGCCGACGGCGACGCCGGCTACAACATTCCGCGGATGCACGGCGAGATTATGGAGCATCTGAAACGGAGCGGCGTGCCGTACTACATCGTGCAGTCCGCGCCCTATTTTCAGAATCTCTTTTGGTCGGTCATCACGATCGTCCGCCAGCGCCAGTTTTCGCTGCCGCTGGGCAACGCCGAGCTGCCCTACATAGACCTGCACGACGTCGCCATTTTCATCGCGAAACTGCTGTGCGGGGAATATCCCGCCGGACAGACGTTTCGGATTACCGGGGCGAAGGCGTTTTCGATGTTCCGCATCGCGCGCAAACTTTCGCAGGCGCTGGAACAGGACATCCGCTATACGCCGATTCCGCACGCCAACGCCGAGCATATTTTTCGGACGATGGGGATGACTTCGTGGCTCGCCAAGACCATCGCCGAAATGTACGCCGAGTACGATTCCGGCAAATACGGCGCGCCGACCGGCGATTTTAAGAAGATCGCCGGGCGCGCGCCGACCGGTTTGGACAAATTCATCGAACGCAATCTTCTGGTATTCCGGCAGGATACGCTTCCCGAGCGCCTGCTTCCCGAGGGTTGACGGCGAAGCGGCGGCTGGCGGCGGCCGCCGTGCTGCTGGCGGCGGGCGCCGCCGGGTTCGGTTTTTGGCGATATTACGAAGAGACCGTCTTCGCCGGAATGCTCGCCCGCCCGTTGACGGCGGCGGCGGCGATGGAAGTGCCGCCCGGCGCGTCGCTGCGCGACATCGCCGAAATCGGCGCGGAATCCGGCGCGCCGGTGTCGATCGCCGAATTCATTCTCGCGGCGCGGCGTCTCAATATCGCGTCCAAGTTGCAGGCGGGATATTACGAATTCAAGGCGGGCGAATCGGTGCGCGATATTTTGACTTCGCTCGCCTCCGGCAAGGTCGCGCCGCCGCCGCGTTTTACGATTGCGGAGGGGCTGACGTACGGCGATTTGCGCGCGCTGCTGCGCGCCGACCGGCGGCTGGCGCAAAAATTGCCGCAAATGGACGAGGAGGAAATTCGCCGCGAAATGGGGGCGGAGGAAGGTTTGGAGGGAATGTTTTTGCCGGAGACGTATTTTTTCAACCGCGGCGATTCCGACTTGGATCTGCTGCGGCGGGCGCGGCGCGAAATGCAAAAAACGCTGGAAGAATTGTGGGAAAGGCGGCGGGACGGCGGACTGTTTAATAACAGTTATGAAGCCCTGGCGCTGGCGTCCATCGTGGAAAAGGAAACCGGCGTCGCCGAAGAACGCCCGTTAATCGCCTCCGCGTTTGTAAATCGTCTGCGGCGCGGCATGCGGCTGCAGGCCGACCCGACCGTGATTTACGGACTCGGCGCGGCGTTTGACGGCAACCTGACGCGCGCCCATTTGCGCGACAAAACGAATCCCTACAACACCTACGCGCATCGCGGGCTGACGCCGACTCCGATCGCGCTGCCCGGCAAGGCGGCGATTTCCGCCGCGCTGAATCCGCCGGAAACGAAGTATTATTATTTCGTCGCCAGCGGCGACGGGCGTCATGTATTTTCGGAGACGCTGCGCGCGCACAATAACGCGGTGAATACCTATCAGCGGCGGCGGCGACGGAAATGACGCGCGGAATATTCGTCACTTTTGAGGGAATGGACGGCGCCGGCAAATCCACGCAGGCGGCGATATTGGCGGCGTCCCTGCGCGCGCGCAACAAAAACGTATTGGAGACGCGCGAGCCGGGCGGCAGCGACGCCGGCGAAAAGTTGCGGCGTCTCGTGATGGATTCCGGCGGCGGCTTGGACGGCGTCACCGAAACGCTGCTGATGGCGGCGGCGCGGCGCGAGCATCTCGTCCGCCGCATTTGTCCGGCGCTGGCGCGCGGCGAATGGGTGGTTTGCGACCGGTTCAGCGATTCCACCTTCGCCTATCAGGGCGGCGGGCGCGGCGTCCGCCGGGAATGGATCGCCGAAGTTTTGCGCGAAACCGAAGACGGCGTCCGTCCGGATATCACTTTTTATTTGCAGGCGGACGCCGATTCGGCGTCGCAGCCGCTGCTTTCGGCGGGCGACAGTTTTGAGAATCGGCGGATTTCCTTCTATCACGCCGTGGACGCGGAATATCGGCGGCTGGCGAAGGAAAATCCGCGGCGGATTATCGCCGTGGAATCGTTCGCAATGAAAAAACGCCGCGGCAAGGACGAAATCGCCGAAGAAATATACGGCGCGGTCGCCGCGCGTTTCGCGGGGGAATTCGCAAAATGATTCCGCCGTGGCACCGGAAAATTATCGCCGAAACGCCGCCGGCGCCGGCGACTCTCATTCTCGGACGTGAGGGGGACGGGCGCGACATTCTGGCGCTCGCGCTGGCGGCGTCTTTCGCCGGGGCGGAAAAGGACGCGAATTTGGATTCCATCGTCGGAAATCTGACGGCGTTCAAAAAGACCGACACGAAAAAAGAATGGTATATCGACAAAAACACCGACATTATGGCGGTGCGCCCCGACCAGGAAATAATTCCGATCGGCGCGGTGCGGCGGATTATCGAGTTTTGCGCGATCGCCCCGATTGCCTTTGCGCGCCGCGCGGCGGCGGTGTTGCGCGCCGAATGCATGAACGGGGCGGCGGCGAACGCGTTGTTAAAAACTTTGGAAGAACCTTCGCCGGACAAGATATTAATTTTATCCGCCCGCGCCGCGTCTTTGCTGCCGCCGACGGTGGTCAGCCGCTGCCGCGTTTTGTCCGCGCCGCCGCCGGACGAATCGCAGGCGCGGGAGTGGGTGCGGCGATGCGGCGGCGACGAAACGACTCTGGCGTTTTGCGGCGGGACTCCGCTGGCGGCGGCGGCGGCGGATTCCCGAAAAATCGCCGCGGCGGCGGCGCATTTCGCGGCGGGAAAAAATATGGACATTCACGCGGCGGCGCAAACAATGTCCGCTTTTGACGGCTGGCTGGATTGTCTGCAAAAATGGGTGGCGGACGGCTGCCGCGCGGCGTCCGGGTTGCCGGCGCGCTATTTTCCGGGCGGCGAAAAACGGCAGGCGGCGATGTGCGGCGACCCGCTGCGGTGGCTGGACGTTCACGCGGCGTTGCTCCAAAAACGTCGTCTCGCCGCGCATCCGCTGGCGGCGGATTTGTTTATCAAGGAAATTTTGAATGACTACCGCGGCATATTCGTGGATTGATTCGCATTGTCATCCGCATTTTCCGCAGTTGGGCGGCGATTTCGCGGCGGTGCTTTCAAGGATGCGCGAAAACGGCGTATCCGCCGCGCTGGCGGTGGCGACCGGCGGCGGCGAATGGGCGCGGGTGCGGCGAATGGCGCGCGAAAATCCGGGCGTCATCTACGCCGCCTGCGGCGTACATCCGCTTTCCGGGGCGGACGAGGCGGACGACGAATCGTCGCTGATTCGCGTCTGCGAAGACGCGGCGGTGCTGGCGGCGGGCGAAACCGGACTGGATTTTTTTCGCGGCAAAGATTCGGAGATTCGGCAGCGGCGGCGTTTCGCGGCGCACATCGCGGCGGCGCGGCGTCTGAAAAAACCGCTGATAATTCACGCGCGCGACTCAACGGCGGAAATTTTGGATATGCTGCGCGCCGAAAACGCGCGGGACGCGGGCGGCGTGATGCATTGTTTTACCGGCGGAAAAGCGGAAATGCGGGCGGCGTTGGATTTGAATTTTGTCGTGTCGTTTTCGGGAATTTTGACTTTTAAGAAATCGGACGCCCTGCGCGCGGTCGCGGCGGCGGCGCCCGCGGACGGATATATGGTGGAGACGGACGCGCCCTATTTGTCGCCCGCGCCGCACCGCGGCAAAACGAATACGCCGGGATATGCGCGCTTCGTCGGCGAGGCGGTCGCGGCGGCGCGGGGGATTTCCGCGGCGCGGGCGGCGGCGGAAAGTACGGCGACATTCATCCGTCTGTTCAAACCGCCCGAACCGCCGGCGGCGGCGCGATGAATCGTCGCGGCATTTTATTGGCGGGCGGCGCGAACAGCCGTTTTTATCCGGCGACTTTGGCGGCGGCGAAATCGCTGCTGCCGATATACGACAAGCCGCTGGCGTATTATCCGCTCGCCGCGCTGATGGAGGCGGGCGTGTCAGAGGTGCTGGTGATCGCCGCGCCGCCGCATTTGGAATCGCATCGGCGGCTTTTGGGGGACGGCGGCGCGTGGGGGATGCGGTTTTCGTATCTGCCGCAGACGAAACCGCGCGGAATTGCGGACGCGTTTTTGATCGGCGCGGAGTTTGTCGGCGGCGCGGACAGCGCGCTGGCATTGGCGGACAATGTACATTACGGCGGCGGCATGCGCGAGATATTACGGCGGGCGGCGGCGCAAAAAACGGGCGCGACGGTGTTCGCGTTCCGGACGCCGGAGCCGGAACGGTTCGGCGTGGCGGAGTTTGGCGCGGACGGCGAAGTGAAAAGTTTGGAGGAAAAACCGGCGCGTCCGAAGTCAAATTTCGCGGTGACCGGATTGTATTTTTACGATTCGGCGGTGTGCGAAATCGCGGCGGAATTGCCGCCGTCCGCGCGCGGCGAATTGGAAATTACGGACATTAATCGCGCCTATTTGCGGCGCGGCGCGCTGCGGGCGGAAAAAATGCCGGAAGACGCGGTGTGGTTCGACGCCGGTACGCCGGAAAGTTTGGCGGCGGCGGCGGATTTCGTACGCGAAACGCAGCGGCGGAAACGGACGATCGTCGCCGCCCCGGAAGAAATCGCCTGGCGCAACGACTGGATTACCCGCGAAGATTTGTCGCGCCTCGCCGCCGCCCTCGGCAAAACGCAATACGCCGCACATCTGCAAAAGTTGGCGGTATCTTATTAATACTCCCCCCCTATAAAAAACGAAACGCGCGTTTACGCCTTTCCGGCTTTTTTGCGCGCCGCTTTTGTCGGGCGATATTGAAATCCGAAGTTCGGATTGCAGCGCGAAAGATCTGTTACGGCGAGGCGGAATTTTTCGATCTCGTCCATTATTGCGGCGGGCGCATTGCTTTTGCGCTTGGTGTCTCTTTCCATCGGCGCCACGGCGTCCTCCACGGATTCGACGACCTCTACGGCGGCTTCCGCAAACTGCTCCAGCGCGTTCGGCATTTTCG
>JBPCXA010000191.1:0-7668 GCA_051008975.1 Gammaproteobacteria bacterium | reverse complement strand
CCGCCGCGATCACAAATCCGCCCAGCGGCGACGAAAGAAATTCGATCAAACCGCCGCCGCCCTCCACCGCCCCGAATTCATCGGCGGGCAAATCAAAAGGTTCGGAATTTAACGAGAACGGATGCGCAGAAAGATCCGTTTTTGTCGACGGGTTGAAACCGCCGTATTGCAAAAATTCGGAATAGCGGAATCCTTCGCCGATTTTCGCACCGCCGCTTTCGGCGGCGTTTTTGTCGGCGACAACGGCGAAATCTTCCGCCGCAAACGCCGTCCCGGTCAGCGCGAAAATCGCACTGCAAAAGGCGAATTTAAGGGCGAAAGACAGGGGGTTAAACATCGCCCCCCCCCCCCCCCTTGTTGCACCGCAAAAATGGCGCTAATCGCGCCAAAAACCGCCCCGTACGGGCGGCGAATCGTAAAAATGAAGTTTTTCATACAAATGCTCCTTAATGCTTAAAATCACGCCCCTACGGACGCTTTTGGAATTATACACAAAAATTCCCCAAAGTGCAACTTTTTTTTTCGCCGAATGCAAAATAAATTTTTGGGCGGCGGCGGCGGCGGATTCGCCTTGCGGCGAAAGAGATTCCGGTCCCCGCGTTCGCGAGGATAAACTTTCGCCGGAATGGCGGTATTTTATATTTTCGGATACCGCCGAATTCGGTATTGTCCGCAAAGACAAAAAGAACCCGCCATTCCGGCGAAAGCCGGAATCTCATTCGCCGGAGGCGAATCCGCCGTTTGCGCTGTCGCGCAAAGAGATTCCGGCTTTCGCCGGAATGGTGTATTTTAATTAAGAGGTTAAAAGTGCCGCCATTCCGGCGAAAGCCGGAATCTCTTTCGCCGCAGGACGGCGGAGCGGCGGAAATTGGCGCGTCTTAAAAATACGCCGCCAGATTTTTGTAGATGTCGTACAATATTTCGGCGATCGCGCCCTCCAACGGAAACGACAGTACGCCGAACACCGAATAGCCGAGCAGCAGCGGCATCAGATAAAAACGAAACATGTAAAAAAACCACGCCACATACAACGGCAAAAGCGGTCGCGCGAGAAAACCCGGCGTAATCGGCGCGAACGCCCGCAACAACGGCTCCGTCGCGCGGACGAAAAACCGCATGAAAAAAAAGCCCGAATCTTCGCGCAAGAAAATGTTCATCCCGGCGCGTCCGATCAAAGTCCACATGACCGCGCCGAGCAAATAATCCAGCGCGACCGCCCACAGCGGAATGGGAAACGCCGTCATTCCGCCGATTTCGCGGCAACGACGCGCCGCGGACGTGTCGTCCGCGGCGCCGTTTTCGCCGCGCGGCGGATTAGTGTTCCGCCGCCAGCACCGCCTTGCCGCGCGGCACGCGGATTTGGTCCACCATCCGCTGCGTTTCTTCGTCCGGCTCGGCGGTCGCCAGAGTGACGGCGACCATCAACACCAAACTGACGGTCATTCCGACGACGCCGAATCGCAGTCCGTCCAGCCCCAGCCACGGCTCGCCGCCGGTCTGCACATAAATAAGGTAGGCGGTGCCGGACAACAAACCGCCGGCCATTCCGGCAATCGCCCCCGCCGTGTTCGCGCGCTTCCACCATACTCCGAGAACCAGCGGGAAAAACAAGCCGGAGTTTGCAAAATTAAACGCCCACGCCACCGCGCCCAAAATGCCGGTGAGTTTTAAGCTGGCGACCAGCGCGCCCGCCGCGCCGATGACGACCAGCAAAACGCGGGCGACAATGAGGCGGTGGCGCGTGTCGGCCTTGGGGTCTATGATTTTGTAATACAAATCATGCGACAGCGCGTTGGCGATCGCCAGCAGCAGCCCGTCCGCCGTGGACATCGCCGCCGCCATTCCGCCCGCCGCGACAAGCCCGGAAATGACATAGGGCAGTCCGGCGATTTCGGGCGTCGCCAGCACGACAATGCCGGTGCGCATAAAGAATTCGTTGATCTGCAGAATGCCGTCGCCGTTGCCGTCTATGATCCTCAGAAAGCCGACCGAAGACCATTTTTCCACCCAGTCCAGCGCGAGAATGTCGGCGATCGATTTGCCGACGATGCTGGTGGACAAATCCGGGTCCAGCAGCTGCAGCTTCGTCAAAGTCGCCAGCGCCGGGGCGGTGAAATACAGCAGAAAGATGAAAAACAGCGACCACGCCACCGACTGGCGCGCGGAACGCACCGAAGGGGTCGTAAAATAGCGCATCAAAATATGCGGCAAAGACGCCGTCCCCAGCATCATACACAGCACCAGCGTGACGAATTTCCATTTCGCCATCAGCGATTCGCCCGCCGCCGCATGCGGAGTCGTCAGCGCCTTCAATCCCTTCGTTTCGGCGAGCGCCTCCGCCGACGGTTTCAACTCGCCGACCTGGTGCATCGGCTCCAAAACTTCGTGGAGTTTCGCCACCGCCTCGCCGTAGCCGAAATGCGGAATGACGCCGAATCCCTGCTTGTTGGACATCCAAATGACCGGCACGAGATAGGCGAAAATCAGGACGATATACTGCGCCACCTGCGTCCAGGTCACCGCGCGCATGCCGCCCAGCATCGAACACAAAAGAATGCCCAGAAGCCCGAACCATACGCCCACCTCAAACGGAATTTGCAGCGCCCGGGCGGCGATTGTGCCGGTGGCGTTAATTTGCGCCGTCACGTACGTGAACGACGCGACGACCAGCACGACGACGGCGCAAAAACGCGCGATATTGCCGCCGTAGCGGGTGCCGACAAAATCCGGCACCGTGTAGCAGCCGAATTTACGCAAATACGGCGCCATCAGCGACGCCACAAGTACATAGCCGCCGGTCCAGCCGACGATGAACGCGAGATAGCCGTGTCCGCCGAAATATACGCCGCCCGCCAGCGCCACGAAAGACGCGCCGGACATCCAGTCCGCCGCCGTCGCCATGCCGTTGTAGACCGTCGGCACCTGCCGCCCGGCGACATAATAGGCGTCCACATGCATCGTGCGCGACAGCCAGCCGATGACCGCGTAAATGGCGATGGTGAACGCGACGAACATGATGCCGATCGCCTCCGCCGAGACGCCGGCGCGCTCCATCAGCGCCATCAGCACGACGAACGCGAGAAATCCGCCGGTATACAGCCCGTATACCTTGCCGATATTGTCAATAAATTTGCCTTTGAGCATTGGATTCTCCTTTCGCCGCTTCCGGCTTATTCAAAATGATCCTGCTTTTCCACGTCCGGCTTGTCGTCCAGTTCCTGGACGCCGCATTCCCGGTCGATTTTGTCCTGCGCGGCGGCGAACCAGAACAGCAGGACGACGAAGACAATCAGCGACCCCTGCGCGGCCATATAAAAGCCCAGCGGGAAGCCGAGAAAGGACGCGCCGTTCAGCGCATCGGCGAACCAATGCACCAGATAACTGAATACGAACCAGACGCCGAGCGTCAGAAACATCAGGCGGCGGGTGCGCGGCCAATGCGCTTCGCGGGCGGCGTTTAGCTCGTTTCGCGGATTTTGTCGATCTTCGTTCATTCCATCCTCCCGTTTTTTCGGTAAAAATAACACGATTCCGCCCCGGAACCGTCCGCGGCGAAAACCGCCGTTCCCTGCAATATACCACATAATCTCCAAATAAATCCAAAAATTTACAAAAATTTTCCCTCCGGCGAAAAAAAAATTCGCCCGCCGTCCGACATTTTTCGCCGGACGGGGCGGAATCGGGTAAAATTCCGTCTCCTGTTTCCCTCCGGAGAAAAAAGATATGCTGGAAATCAAAGATCGCGCCAGTTTTGACGAATGGTGTCCCGACATTTTCACCCCCGAGGCGGTCGCGTTTTTGGAGGCGATTGTCGCCCGTTTCGGCGCGCGCCGCGACACGCTGCTGGACGCCCGCCGGGAGGCGCAGCGGCGGTTTGACGACGGCGCGCTGCCCGGCTTTTTGTCCGAAACGCGGGAGTTGCGCGAATCCGAATGGCGGGTCGCGCCGCCGCCGCCGGTGCTGGAAGACCGGCGCGTGGAAATCACCGCCCCGGCCGAGCGCAAAAAAATCATTCAGGCGCTCAACTCCCCGGCGAAGGTGTTCATGGCGGATTTGGAGGATTCCATGTCGCCGACCCGGCAAAACATCGTTTCCGGCTATCAGGCGTTGCGGGACGCCGCGCGCGGAAAATGCGAAATGACCGACGCGGCGACCGGCAAATCGTACGCGCTCAATCCCGATCATCGGTGCGAGCTCGTCGTCCGTCCGCGCGGCTGGCATCTGCCGGAAAAAAATATTCTGTGGAAGGGGCGTCCGATCGCCGGGGCGTTCGCCGATTTTGCGATGTTCTTTTTCCATTCCGCGAGAATTTTGCACGACAAGGGGCGCGGCCCGTTCTTTTATCTTCCGAAGACCGAGCATTGGCGCGAGGCGGCGCTGTGGAACGAGGTGATGGAATTCGCCGAGAAAACGCTCGGACTGCCGGCGAATTGCGCGAAGGCGACGCTGCTCGTGGAAACGCTGCCGGCGGTCTTCCAAATGCACGAAATTTTGCACGCGATGCGCGGGCGGCTGGTCGGGCTGAATTGCGGGCGGTGGGACTATATTTTTTCCTATATCAAGACGCTCGCCGCCCATCCCGCGCATGTTTTGCCGCAGCGCGCGCGGGTGACGATGGCGGTTCCCTTTCTCAATTCCTATTCGCTGGAACTGGTCGGCACCTGTCACCGTCGCGGCGCGCACGCGATGGGCGGAATGTCGGCGTTCATTCCGATTCGCGGCGACGAGGACGCCAACCGCGCGGCGATGCAAAAAGTGCGCGAAGACAAGGAGCGCGAGGCGAAAAACGGCCACGACGGCACCTGGGTGGCGCATCCGGGGCTGATTCCGATCGCCGCCGAAGTGTTTGATTCGATTATGCCGGGGATGCACCAAAAGGACGCGCCGCCGCCGCCGCCGCAAAAGGCGGCGCAGCTGCTCGCCGCGCCGGACGGCGACATTACGGCGGAGGGATTCGACAACAACATTCAGGTGGCGCTGCGCTACATTTCGGCGTGGCTGGGCGGCGCCGGGGCGGTGCCGATTTTCAATATGATGGAGGACGCCGCCACCGCCGAAATCGCGCGCGCGCAGCTGTGGCAGTGGATGCGCTATCCGACGACGCTGGCGGACGGGCGGAAAATTACCGCCTCGCTGTTCGCGAACCGTCTGCAGGCGGCGGTGAACGGCATCGCCGAAGAAAGCGAACATCCGCGATTGTCCGAAGCCGCCGATGTTTTGGAATCGCTGGCGACGAACGAAACGATCGCCGATTTTCTCACCGCGGAGATCTATGCGCAAATTGATTAGACGCGCGGTTTTCGTTCTCGCCGCCGTTTTTATTCATAACGGCGCGGCGGCGAAAACTTATACGTTGAACGCGTCCTCGTCAAAAATGCGCGTGGTGGACGGCGACACCGTCCATTACGGAAATCTAAAATTCCGCCTGTGCGGCATTCAGGCGCCGGAACACAATCAGCCGTATTATCGCCATGCGACGCGGATGCTGAAACGGCTGCTCGGAAAAGGTCAAGTCCGCGCAAATGTCGTGTACACCGACAAATACCGGCGCAAAGTCGCGGTGATGTTTGCGGCCAAGGGCGTTTCGGTGGACGAACAAATGGTGCGACAAGGCGGCGCGAAACATTACAAACGTTATTCCGCCGGTTGCGAGCCGTTCGTTTCTCCCGCGCGTTTGGACGCCGCCGAAGAACGCGCGCGCAAAAAACGCCGCGGCATTTGGAAAAAATAAAGCGACAAATCCGCGCCGCGAAACGCCTTTCCGGAAATAACAGAGGGGGGGGGGGGGGCGGTTATTTTAACCGGATAGTCATATTCGCCGCGCCGCGTTCCGCCTTTTCGGGCCAGCGCGAAGTGACGGTTTTCGTCTCCGTATAAAACAAAACGCCCTGCTTGCCGTAGGTGTGCAGGTCGCCGCAAAACGAACCCTTCCATCCGGTGAACGAAAAGAACGGCAGCGCGACCGGAATCGGCAGATTGATTCCGACTTGTCCGGATTCTATGCGGTTTTGGAACTTGCGCGCGTGCGCGCCGGACGACGTAAAAATCGCCGCGCCGTTGCCGTACGGGTTGGCGTTGGCGACGGCGATCGCGTCCTCCAAAGAATTCGCCTCCATCGTTGCCAGCACCGGCCCGAAAACTTCCTCGCGATACAGGCGCATTTCGGGGCGCACCCCGGCGAACAATGTCGGACCGAGCCAGTTGCCGCGCGGCCAGCCCGCAACTTTGCAATTCGCGCCGTCCAGCAGACAACGCGCGCCTTCGCGTTTTCCTTCTTTAATAATTTCTTTAATGCGCGCCAAAGCCGCCGGACTGATGACCGGCCCGAACGCCGCGTTTTTGTCGCGCCAATGGCCGGGGCGGATTTGTTTCATCGCCCGCGCGATGTCGGGCAGCCACCGCTTCGCTTCGCCCACCAAAATCGCCGCGCTGATCGCCATGCACCGCTGTCCCGCCGCGCCGCACGAGGCGCCGACCAGCGCGTTAATCGCCTGTTCCTTGTCGGCGTCCGGCATTACGATCATGTGATTTTTCGCGCCCGCCAGCGCCTGCACCCTTTTGAGATGAAAGCAGCCGGTACGATAGACATGCCGCGCCGCCGGCACCGAACCGACGAACGACACGGCGCGAATATCCGGATGCGCCAGAATGAAATCCACCTGTTCGCGTCCGCCGTGGACGATTTGCAAAAGTCCCTTCGGCGCGCCGGCTTTCATAAATAATTCGCCGAGTTTTATCGCGGTCAGCGGTACGCGTTCGGACGGTTTCAGCACGAATCCGTTGCCGCAAGCGATCGCCAGCGGAAACATCCACAGCGGAATCATCGCCGGAAAATTGAACGGACAGACGCCCGCGCACACGCCGAGCGGCTGGCGGAAACTGGCGATGTCCGTCCCGGTCGCGGCGTTTTCAATGGTCTCGCCCATCAGCAGCGTCGGCAGCGAACAGGCGAACTCCGCGACTTCTATGCCGCGAAATACGTCGCCCTTCGCGTCTTCCAAAGTTTTGCCGTTTTCCTCGGCGACAATTTTCGCCAGCGCCGGCAAATTATCCTTCAACAATTTTTGATATTCCAGCATCAGCCGCATCCGCGCGGGAATCGGCGCGTCGCGCCACCGCAGTTGCGCCGCCTTCGCGCCGCGCGCGGCGGCGTCTATTTCGGCGGCGGAACACAGCGGCGTCTCGCCCAAAACTTTCTGGTTCGCCGGATTGACGACGGCGACCGAATCGGCGGCGCGGCTTTTGACGAACCGCCCGTTAATCAGCATCGGCACATATTCGGGCATTGTTTTTCTCCTTTTTCGGCGAAAGCCGGACGACAAAATCAGCGACCGCCGCCGGAAACTTCGCGGACGGCATCCAGCACTTCGGCGGCGTGTCCCGCGGCGTTTTTGATGTCGCGCCATTCGCGCGCCAGCCGCCCTTCGCGGTCAATTAAAAATGTGCTGCGCGAGACGCCGCGCGCCGGTTTGCCGAACATCGTTTTGTTTTTCATCACGCCGAATTGCGCGCACAGCAGTTCGTCCGCGTCCGAAATCAGATGATGCGCGTAGTTGAATTTGGCGCGAAATTTTTCGTGCGACCGCGCCGAATCGCGCGAGACGCCGATGACGACGGCGCCGGCGGACGCGAATTCTTCGGCGAGGGCGGAGAATTCGCCGCCTTCCA
>JBPCXA010000190.1:0-6084 GCA_051008975.1 Gammaproteobacteria bacterium | reverse complement strand
TTTTTTTGGCAGCAACGCAAGGAGCGACAATCGGACATGACCGAAATTTTTAGTATATTCGCCGAAATGTTTGGACGGATGGCGGAGGGTATCGCCGCGCTCGGAGTTTCCGCGGGCGAGGCGGTGGTGATCATCCTGCTGGTCGCCGTGATGGTGCTGTTCTTTCGCGGGCGGGACACCTCGCTCAAATCGCGCGCGGAATTCGCGAAGAACGTGAAGACGATCACGGATTATGTCCAGGGATTGGAGGCGAGCACCAGAATGCTGC
Source organism: Gammaproteobacteria bacterium (assembly GCA_051008975.1). GTDB lineage: Bacteria > Pseudomonadota > Gammaproteobacteria > Tethybacterales > Persebacteraceae > Persebacter. The sequence goes on along the minus strand of JBPCXA010000190.1, from coordinate 5,816 downwards.
TCAAGAGCGAAATCGGCTCCGCGATGCACACGGCGCGGAAGCAGTCCGAAGGGAAATCCGAAAAACTGGACATCGCCGACATTGTCGCCCCGCTTACGCGGCAGGCGGACGCGCACCTGAAACAATCCGCCGAACATCGCGACGAAATCGGCGAGCGCATCGCCCGCGCCAACGAGGAGCGAATGAACCGCATAGAAACGCGCATTGAAGGCGTCGGCGAACTCGTCAAAAAAGAACGGAGCGGCGGCGATTCCGGCGGCGCGGTACATGACAAAATCGAACAGCAGGCGATGTATTTGCACGACGAATTCGCCGCCATCGCCGCCAAAATAGACCTCCTCGCCAAACCCGCCGCCGCGGACGAACAATCGCCGTCGCCGGAACTGCCGGAAGCGCTGACGCAGACAATCCAGCAACTGGACGCCAAAATTGACCTCCTCGCCAAATCCGCCGCGGACGGACAACCGTCGGCGACGGAACCGCCGGAAATGTTAACGCAGACAATCCAGCGGCTGGACGCCAAAATAGATCTCCTCGCCAGAACCGGCGGCGGTGGCGGTAGTGGCGGCGGCGGCGGGGCCGGCGTCGATCCCCGGCTGCCGGAAATGTTGGCGCAGTCCATCCACCGTCTGGGGGTGGAAATGAACGCCAAACTCACCCTTTTGAACGACAAATTGGAGCGGCAGATGGAATCGCGCTGGTCGGACGCGCTGGTTTCCCTCGCCTCCCTCCGCGACCGCATCGAGGAATTGGCGGGCGCCGGCGAAAAAATGGATTCGCGCCGCGACATGTCGCCGTTTTCGCCGCTGATGTACGCGCACGCGGACGAAGAAAAGGACGGCGCGCGGCAACTGTCCGAAATTCTGCCGCAGGTGCTGCCGATTGAGAATTTTACGCTGAACGCCGAATTGCCCGGCGGACGGCGCGCGGACGCGCTGGTGCGATTTCCCGACCCCCGCGATTCCATCGCCATAGACGCCGGATTTACGCCGCCGCACGCCGGTTCCGGAGGCGAATACGACGCGAAACGCGCGTTCGCGGACGCACTCGCCGCGCGCATCGCCCATGTCGCCGACAATTTAATCGTACCGCCGCATACCGGCGAAAACGCGCTGCTGTTCATTTCGTCCGAGGCGGTCTTCGCCGAAATTCATTCGCACCACCGCGACGCCGTCAAACTCGCGCAGTCGCGCGGCGTATGGCTGACGTCGCCGGCGACCCTGCCCGCCGTGATCGGCGCGGTCAACACCGCCGTCCGCGATCATCATGCGCGGCGGCGGTTGCGGGAACTGCGCGAAACGGTGGCGCAAATTGTGGAGGAGGCGCGGCATTTCGAGAATCGTCTCACCGAAATCGGCGATCATGTCAACTCCGCGTGGCGCAGCGTACAGCGCGCCGAGAACGCCGGCGGACGGCTGATCGGCGGCATCCGCGACATGTCCCGCGCCGCGCGGGAGCCGGAAACTTCGCGTTTTCCGGTAAAACATGACTCCGACTCCGCTTGACGCCGTCTGCCCGGCGGACGGGCGTTATCGCAAAGACGCCGCGCCGCTCGCCGCGCATTTCAGCGAACGCGCGCTAATTCGCGAGCGCGCGCTGGTGGAAATCGCATGGCTGAAAACGCTGGCGCCGCTGTTTTCGTTTTCCGCGCGCGCCGATTTGTCGCCGCTGGACCAAATCGCCGCCGAAGCCGCCGCCCCCGGCGCCGCCGAAGCGATTAAAGAAACGGAGGCGTCCCTGCGCCACGATGTGAAGGCGGTGGAATATTGGCTGCGCGAAAAATTGCAGGAACACGGTCTCGGCGCGCTGCGGCCGCTGGCGCATTTCGGCTGCACTTCGTGGGACATCAACAATATCGCGACCGGAAAAATGATCGCCGGCGCGCTGCGCGACACGATGATTCCGCAATTGCAAACGGTCGCCGACGATATTGCGGCGCGGGCGCGGGAATATGCGGAGATTCCGATGTTGTCGCGGACGCACGGACAGCCGGCGTCGCCGACGACGGCGGGCAAGGAATTCGCCAACTTCGCGGCGCGCCTGTCGCCGCGTCTGCAAAAATTGCGGAAATGGCGTCCGCGCGGCAAAATGAACGGCGCGACCGGCAACTACAACGCGCATTATGTCGCCCGCCCGGATATTGACTGGCGGCGGACGGCGCGCGATTTCGTGGAATCGCAGGGGATGGATTTCGCGCCCTGCACGACGCAAATTGAACCGTACGACGACCTCGCCGATTTGTTGAATTTGCTGCGCGGAATCAACAACATTTTGCTGGATTTTTGCCGCGATATGTGGGGCTATATCGCGCTGGAATATTTCCGGCAAAAGACGGCGGCGGGCGAAGTCGGCTCCTCCACGATGCCGCACAAGATTAATCCGATTGATTTTGAGAACGCCGAGGGCAACATCGGAATCGCCAACGCGCTGCTGTCGCATCTTTCGGACAAATTGCCGGTGTCGCGCTGGCAGCGGGATTTGAGCGATTCGGCGGCGCTGCGCAATCTCGGCGCGGCGTTCGCGCATTGTCTGCTGGCGTGGAAATCTGCGGCGCGCGGACTCGGACGGGCGGAAATTAACGCGCCGCGTTTGGCGGCGGATTTGGACGACAACTGGCAGGTGCTGACCGAGGCGGTGCAAACCGTGCTGCGCGCCGAGAACGCCGACGACGACGCGTACGAGAATTTGAAGAATTTTTCGCGCGGGGCGGCGGTGGATCGGTTGCGGTTGCGGCATTTTATCGGCGAATTGCCGCTCGGCGAGGAAGCGAAACAAAAACTGCTGGCGCTGTCGCCGCGCGACTATTGCGGCGTGGCGGCGCAACTCGCGGCGGATTCCGCGCGCCCGTAAGAATGGAACCTCCGCCCCTATTACGATTCGGCGGCGGACGCCGGAGGCGTTCGGCGATCTCAAAGGCATGACTTTGAGCATTCCGCTGCTGCTGCTGATTTTCGTTCTGGGGCTGCTTTTTTCGGCGGTTTTTTCCATGGCGGAGGCGGCGATTATTTCGCAGGATCGCCACCGGCTGGCGCATCTGGCGGACGAGGGCGACCGCGCCGCGCGGCTGATGAAAGCGATGACGGACAATATGGACCGGCTGCTGGCGGCGATTTTGTTGTTCAACAATATCGCGAATGTGATGTGCGCGACCGCCGCCGCGGTGATTGTGACGCGCTTGTCGGGCGGCGGCGAGGGCGCGGCGTTCGCCGTTTCGCTGGGGGTGGCGTTTTTAATTCTGGTATTTTCGGAAATTTCGCCGAAGATTATCGGCGTCCGCCATTCCAGCGCGGTGGCGCTGGCGTGCGCGGCGCCGTTGCGGATTTTGCTGGCGGTATTTCACCCGGTCATTGTCGTGGCGAATTTTTTCGCGCGCGGCGTGCTGGCTTTGGCGGGAATTCGCCGCGTATCGGGGCTGCACACCGCGATGAATGTTTCGGAATTGAAAAGCGCGGTGCGCGAATCGAACCGCCGCGCGCGCGAGGCGAACGACGACGAAAGCGGGCGCCATTATTATATGGTGGAGCAACTTTTGCGGCTGGCGGGAATGCCGGTGGAAAAAATTATGACGCCGCGGCGGCGAATTGAGGGGCTGAATTTGCAGGGCGATTCCGCTGAGTTATACGCCGGTCTGACCGCCGCCGGACACGCGAAAATGCCGGTATTTGACGGCAACATAGACGCGACGGAGGGATTCATAGACACCCTGCCGGCGATAAAAATCGCCGCCGGTCGGGGGGAAATTACGGCGGCGGAGTTGCGCGCGATTAAAACGCCGCCGCTGTTTATTCCGGCCGCCGCCGACGCGCTGCGGCAGATGGAAATTATGCGCAAACGCGGCGCGCGAATCGCGCTGGCGGTGGACGGCGCCGGGCGGGTGACGGGGCTGGTGACTTTCTCCAACTTTTCGGCGGCGGTGATCGGCGACGAGGAATTTCCGGACGAACTCTCGCATTCCGGGGAGGGCGGATTCGTGCTGCAGGGCGATTTTCCGCTGATTCAACTCGGCGACCTCTCCCCGAATTTGGCGGCGCCCGACACTTCGGCGGCGAGCATTAACGGACTGATTTTGGAGGCGGGCGGCGGCGTCCCGGCGGCGGGCGAGACAATCCAAATCGGCGATTTGCGAATGGAAATTCTGGACGCCGGCGACACTTCGGTGCGGCGCGTCCGCCTGTTTCCGCCCGCCACGTCGCACGCCAACGGCGAAAACACCGCCGCATAAACAAATGAGATTCCCGCGTTCGCGGGAATGGGATAATGAGATTCCGGTCCCCGCGTTAGCGAGGATAAACTTTCGCCGGAATGGCGGTATTTTTTCGCCGGAATGGCGGTTTTTTATATTTTCGGGTACCGCCAAATTCGGTATTGTCCGCAAAGACAAAAAGTGCCGCCATTCCGGCGAAAGCCGGAATCTCTTTGTTCACTTTAATTTTTCGCATTCCCCCCCCCCGTCCCATTCCTGCGAAGGCAGGAATCTCCTCGCCGTAGGCGCAAACTGTCGCCGAAGGCGTACAAACGTACAATTACCCGCCGCTTTGCGGCGGCGGAGATTCCTGCCTTCGCAGGAATGGGACGAAAAAAATTCCATTCCCGCCCTTAATTCCATTCCCGCGAACGCGGGAATTTCATTCACCGCAGACGAATCGTTGCGCTTCGCGCAAAGAGATTCCGGTCCCCGCGTTCGCGAGGATAAACTTTCGCCGGAATGGCGGCACTTTTAACCTCTTAATTAAAATACGCCATTCCGGCGAAAGCCGGAATCTCTTTAATTCCATTCCTGCGAAGGCAGGAATCTCCTCGCCGAAGGCGCAAACTGTCGCCGAAGGCGTACAAAAGTACAATTACCCGCCGCTTTGCGGCGGCGGAGATTCCTGCCTTCGCAGGAATGGGACGGGGGAATAGGCGAAAATGGCGAAATTTCCGCAAAAAATTCGCCCCGAAAAAAAATCACAAAAAAAAGTTGAAAATGCGGATTTTTTGCCCCGTTCTCTGATAAAATCAAATTTTTATTGCATTTCAAGGAGAATCCCGATGAAAATCACTGCCCCCCCCCCCCCTCGTGACTCGTTAATTTTACGAGTTTTTCGCGTTCTCGCCGTGCTTTTTGCGGCGATTCTCGGAACGACGGCGGCGAACGCGCAGGAAGCGGCGATGGCGCGGGTGTACAAAATGCCCGCCGATACCAATATTCTGGGCGCCAGTTTTAGCCCGCGCGACACATTGGTAGACATTGTCTCCTCCATTCTCGGCGGTGCGGCTTCTTCCGCGAATTTACCCAATTTTATCATCATCGCCGCCCCCGCTGGCGTCGGTTTTACGGTGTTAGAAACCCCCGGCGGCAACGGCTTGCCGGTGCGGGAACCCAATCCCGACGTCCCGGATCCTCGCGATGGCACGGAAACGCGGGCGGGCGATCTTATCATCATATCGGATAGTGCTTTCGGAGGCAATGTGCGCCTGACGCTCCGCGTGTATGGAAACACCCCCGCCAATCTACGGCTGGCGGAAGGCGACGAATCGCTGACGGTCAAAACCGCCGACGATTTGGTGGATGGCGAGGAATTTTTTCTCACGAATAACTGGGTAAGAACGACCGTCGCCACCTCCGATACGCGAGGGCATGTCCCCGCGGCGGACGTCGGCGGCGAAAATCCGGGCGGCGAAACGGAAACGGCGACGGGCGGCGACAGCAACGCCCGGGATTTGGCGGTTATCGGATTAGGCGTGGGCGTTGTCGGATTTATGGCGGCGTACCTTTCGGGCGGCGATTTTTCGCTGTTCAATTTCGCCCCCGATTTCGGCTATTCCCTCACGGA
>JBPCXA010000189.1:0-2520 GCA_051008975.1 Gammaproteobacteria bacterium | reverse complement strand
CCGCACGGGGGCATCGCCTTCGGTCTGGACAGAATGGCGGCGATGGCGTGCGGGGCGGAGAGCATCCGCGATGTCGTCGCCTTTCCCAAAACGCAGCGGGGGCAGTGTCCGCTGACCGGCGCCCCCGGCGAAATAGACGCCGGACAATGGCGCGAACTGCGCCTCCGCCCGGCGAAATAAACGTCGTTCGCAAATTCCGCCGTGCCCGGAAATTTCATTTCTGCCCTTTAATTCCATTCCTGCGAAGGCAGGAATCTCCGCGCCGAAGGCGCAAATTGTAAATTACAAGAATTACAATTACCCGCCGCTTTGCGGCGGCGGAGATTCCTGCTTTCGCAGGAATGGGACGGTTTCTTTAATTCCATTTACGTTTTCGCGCAAAGAGATTCCGGCTTTCGCCGGAATGGCGGCACTTTTAATCTCTTAAATTAAAATACGCCATTCCGGCGAAAAAATACCGTCATTCCGGCGAAAGCCGGAATCTCCGCGCCGTAGGCGCGAAATTTCCCGTATAATCAACGCGAAAATGTTGTTTCGTCTTTTATCCGGAATCGTGCGCGCCTCCGAAATCGTCAACGAGAGAGCGGGGCGGACGCTGTCGTATTTGCTGCCGGCGATGACCGTCGTCACGCTGGCGGTCATCGCCGGGGCGGCGGGATTTCGCGCGGGGCGGATTTGGGCGTCCGAATTGGTGGTGTATATGCACGCGTTTTTGTTCATGCTCGCCGCCGCCTATACTTTGCGGCACGACGGGCATGTGCGGATTGATGTTTTTTACGGGCGATTTTCCGCGCGGGGGCGGGCGTGGATTAATCTGGCGGGGGCGGTGTTTTTGCTGCTGCCGACTTGCGCGGTGATTGCGGCGTATTCGCTGCCGTATATCGCGGCGTCCTGGGCAGTTTTGGAGCATTCGCCGGAGGGCGGCGGTTTGCCGGCGGTGTTTTTGTTGAAGACGGTCATCGCGCTGTTTGCGGCGACGATGATTTTGGAGGGGCTGGCGTTGGCGGCGAGATCGCTGCTGGTGATTCTTTCGCCCCGTTAATTAAAATTATATGGGATTTTGGATCGCGCTGTTGCTGGCGACGGTCGCGTTCTGTCTGGCGGGCGGTTTTCCGGTGGCGTTCGCGCTGTCCGGCGGCGCGCTGATTGTCGCGGGAATCGGGCATCTGGCGGGGGCGTTTGACATCGCCTATTTGGGCGCGATTCCCTCGCGTTTATACGGCGTGATGACGAACGAAACGCTGATCGCCGTGCCGCTGTTCGTCTTTATGGGGATTTTGATGGAACGCGGGCGGATTTCGGAGGATTTGCTGCTGGCGACCGGGCGGCTTTTCGGGCGAATTCGCGGCGGGCTGGCGGTGTCGGTGTGCGCGGTGGGGGCGGTGCTGGCGGCGTCGACGGGCATCGTCGGGGCGACGGTGGTGACGATGGGATTGATTTCTTTGCCGCTGATGCTGCGGCACAACTATCGTCCGGAATTGGCGTGCGGGGTGATTGCGGCGTCCGGCACTTTGGGACAGATAATTCCGCCGTCCATCGTGCTGGTGATTTTGGGCGACGTGATGAGCAACGCGAATCAAAAGGCGCGGATTGCGGCGGGCGATTTTTCGCCGGAAGCGGTGAGCGTGGGCGATTTGTTTTTCGGCGCGCTGATTCCGGGGTTGATGCTGGTGGCGGCGTATATCGTTTATGTTTTGATTGCGGCGTGGTGGAATCCGTCTCTCGCCCCGTCGGTGTCGTCCGGCGAACGGGCGGACTGGCGTCATACTTTGCGCGCCTTGGTGGCGCCGGTGCTGCTGATTGCGGCGGTGCTGGGATCGATTCTCGGCGGCGTCGCGACTCCCACCGAGGCGGCGGCGGTGGGGGCGGGCGGCGCGGCGATTTTGGCGTTGTCGCGGCGCGCCTTGACGGCGGAAATGTGGGCGGACGCGATGCGGCGGACGACGCGAATCACCTGTATGGTGTTCGTCATTCTCGTCGGGGCGGGGATTTTCTCGCTGGTGTTCCGCGGTTTCGGCGGCGACGCGCTGGTGTCGGACGCGCTGGCGTCCCTGCCGGGGGGCGCGGCGGGGGCGTTTTTCGCGGTGATGGCGCTGATGTTCGCGCTGGGATTCTTTCTGGATTTTATAGAAATTGTCTTCGTGGTGGTGCCGATTGTCGCGCCGATTCTGATTCAACTCGGCATGGATCCGGTGTGGCTGGGGGTGATGATTGCGATTAATTTGCAGACCTCGTTTTTGACGCCGCCGTTCGGTTTCGCGCTGTTTTATTTGCGCGGGGCGGCGCCGGCGGCGGTGCCGACATCGGCGATTTATCGCGGCGCGGCGCCGTTCGTCGCGCTGCAATTGCTCGTATTGGCGGCGTTATGGTTTTTCCCCGCCGCCGCGACCTGGCTGCCGTCGCAAATTTATCAATAGAGATTCCGGCTTTCGCCGGAATGGCGGTGTTTTTTCGCCGGAATGGCGTATTTTATATTTTCGGGTACCGCCAAGTTCGGTATTGTCCGCAAAGACAAAAAGC
>JBPCXA010000188.1:0-3996 GCA_051008975.1 Gammaproteobacteria bacterium | reverse complement strand
GCGGAATGCTGGTCGAACAAGCCGCCCTGTCGTTTGCAATCTGGGAGGGCGCGATGCCGTCTACCGCGGGATTAATTCAGATTTTGCGCCCCCATCCCCCGCCTTTTTTCCATTCCCACCCCTAATCCCATTCCCGCCTCCCGTCCCATTCCCGCGAACGCGGGAATCTCATTCGCCGAAGGCGAATCCGCCGTTTTCGCTGACGCGCAAAGAGATTCCGGCTTTCGCCGGAATGGCGGTTTTTTTATATTTTTGGATACCGCCGAATTCGGTATTGTCCGCAAAAGACAAAAAGCACCGCCATTCCGGCGAAAGCCGGAATCTCTTCAAGGAAAAAAGACCGTCCCATTCCTGCGAAGGCAGGAATCTCCACGCCGAAGGCGGTAATTGTACAATTTCCCGCCGCTTTGCGGCGGCGGAGATTCCTGCCTTCGCAGGAATGGGACGGGGGGATAGGCGAAAATGGCGAAAATTCCGAAAAAAATTCACCCCGAAAAAAAAATTCGCAAAAAAAGTTAAAAATTCGGCTTTTTTTACCCCATTCTCTGATAAAATCAAATTTTTACTGCACTCAAAAGGAGCGTTCCCCGATGAAAATCACTGCCCCCCCCCCCCCCTTGTGACTCGTTAATTTTACGGGTTTTTTGCGCGTTCGCCGTGTTTTTTGCGGCGATTTTGGCGGGTGTCGCCGTCGCGCACCACGACAATCCCGATGCGGCGGGCAACACGGAAATCCGCTGCTCCGAAGGGACGTATGACAACCGCCCCCACTTTCCCGCTCATTCTTTGGACGGCGTCTCTTGCCCGAACATTCCCGTCGCCGCCGCCGTCAACACGGGGACGGACTTGCAAGATGTCGTAATTGTTTCGTGGTTGGACACTTTGGGCGATCGCTCCGAAGTGGAGTTGGTGATTATCAACCGCTCCGGCGTCGACGCCGTTTATGCGGGCGGGGCGGATTCCGTGCAATATCTGGTTCCCAAACAGGCGGGTCCGACTTTGTTCTTGCGCAATTTGGCGGGGACGCTGACGGTACCGCCGGGTATGCAGGGGACGCTCGGCATTACGCTGGTTGCGAGTAGTTTTACCGGCAATTTGTCAAACATCGCCTATTGGTCGCAGCCGGAGCCGCCTGCGGCGACGGGTGGCGACCCCGGTGATGGGAATACGGTTGGCGACGGTACGCAGACAAGCGGAAGCGGCGGCGACAACGACAGCAACGCCCGGGATTTGGCGGTTATCGGTTTGGGCGTGGGCGTTGTCGGATTTATGGCGGCATACCTTTCGGGCGGCGATTTTTCGCTGTTCAATTTCGCCCCCGATTACGGCTATTCGTTGACCGAAAGCGGCTACGCGTACAATGTCGGCGGTCGCCTAAATTTCCGCAAAGACAACTGGCATTTGTACGCCGCCGTTGGACAGGCGAATGCGAACGGCGAATTCGGCGATTTCCGCTACGAAAGCGGCGGCGAATACACCGCCGATTTGTGGACTGCTGCGTTCTCCGAAACCGTGCAGGGCGAAACGGCGGATTACGATTTTTCGTTGTCTGCGGATTACAAAGGCGGAATTTGGAAAGTATCGCCGACGTACCGTTTGCATTCCAAATTCGCCGAAGAGGAGTTTGAGACGCAGAATTCCTTGAATGTGGAAGGAATTCTCCGCTACAATCGCTGGACGATTTCGCCCTCGGCGGGATTCCGCTGGGAATCGGCGGAAGAGTTTGGCGACAACGCCCGATTCAATTTGTCGGCGGTGCGACGGTTTTAGGGGAGGATTCCTGCTACGCAGGAAAGAGATTCCGGCTTTCGACGGAATGGCGGTTTTTTTTCTGTTTTCGGGTACCGCCAAGTTCGGTATTGTCCACAAAAAAAAAAAGTGCAGCCATTCCGGCGAAAACCGGAATCTCCTTCCTGTGTCACAGGAATCCCCCCTAAAACCGCCGCACCGCCGACAAATTGAAGCGGGCGTTGTCGCCGAACTCGTCCGCCGATTCCCAATTGAATCCCGCCGAGGGCGAAATCGTCCAGCGATTGTAGCGGAGGACGCCCTCCAAATTCAACGAATTCGCCGTCTCCGATTCCGCTTCGGCAAAACGCGAATGACGCAATCGGTACGTTGGCGACAACCGCCAAATCCCGCCTTTGTAATCCGCCGACAACGAAAAATCGTAATCCGATTCTTCGTTCCGCACTACTTCCGAAAACGCGGCGGTCCAAAAATCGGCGGAATACTCGCCGCCGCTTTCATAACGAAAATCGCCGAAGTCGCCGTTGGAATTCGCCTGTCCGGCTTTCCAATACAAATGCAGATCGTCGTTGCGAAAATCCAAACGCCCGCCATAACGATACGAATATCCGTTTTCGGTCACGGAATAGCCGTAATCGGGCGAGAAGTTAAACAGTCCGCCGATGTCGCCGTCGTAATAGTGCCACGCGTACAAGTACACGAGGACGCCCAAACCCGCACCCACGCCGAGCGCATGCTGTCCGCTCTTCTTGGCGGCGGGAGCGGCGGGCGTATCATCGCCGGGGGCAGGCGGCGGCGGAGGCGCGGGCGCAAATTGGGGGACGGGATCTCCGCCAAACGAAACTGCGCCCGTGGGGTCAATCGTCAGCCGATCCGTACTTGCGTCAAATCCCGTCGGCGGCTTGATCGGAAATCCCCTGTTGGCGAACAACCCCGAAGCACCGCCGCAAAGCGGATCGGCGGCGGCGGCGGTGGAGCCGCTGTTCAATCGCATTACGCAATTATTGTCGCTGCCCGTCCGAATTTGCAGCGGCGCCAAACCGCCTCCCGCCGGGGCGGGGTCGGAGGGTCTTTCGTACGGAATCTCGCACAACTCCGCGATAACTTCCGCCGGAGTGGAAGTATCCAATTCGTACGCGACCGCCCAATTTCCGGCGTTTTCGTTTTCGCAGTTGGCGGATGTGTACAAGTCATTCGCCCGCTGATCATTTTCCGCCGGGGCGGCAAAATTTACGCAGTACTCCTCGCCTTCAAGCATCACCGAATCGACGGGGCAGTCGCATTCGTCGCCGACCGCCACCGCACCGGCTCTGAACATTTCGCACGATTCATCGGTGAAATCGCAGGCGGTATTGTCGTCGTTCGCGCCCGTTCCCGGCATCGCCGCACTGCACGAATCATCGGTATAAGTGCAGTCGTCGCCGGCGGTGTTCGCGGCCGCTCCGGGCGGCGTTAACTCCATACACGAGGCGTTGGTGAAATCGCAGCCGTCCGTTCCGGAGTTTATGACACCGCCGATTCCGCTGCAAGATCGGGCGGTGAAGACGCACTCGTTCATTTCGGTGTTCGGTTCGGAACCGGACATCATCGCCGTGCAATCCGCATTGGTCAGCGGATCCATGCACATAGTTCCGGCGGTATTTTCCACCTGCGGCGATGTGCAGCTCAGTTCGCATATTAAACCGTCGCCGTCGACCGCCATATCGGCGTCGGCGTCGCAAGTCGGCTCTCCGGCATAACCGATATTCGTTGCGGCGGGAGTCGTCGTCGTGATGCCGTTTTCGTTAATAAAAAATTCCCCGCTCGCCCGGTCGGACGCAGTCGCCACGCCGACGCTGACGAACATCGTCAAATTCGGCGGGTTGCCGTTAATATAGCCCCGCGCGGCGGTTACCGGAGAAATGTTGGTTACATCCGTGCGGATGCGCAGCAAATCGCCCGGCATAATTGTGAAAGCGGACGAACCCGAACCGAATCGGGGCAGGTCGTCGGCGTTTATGCCAGTCGCCTGATCTCTCACTGTCCCGTCCGGATTGAGAATATCAAAGAAATTCGCAATAACGAAGGCGTTCACATTCGTCGACATCCGGATGACAATCATGCTGATATTGCCGTTCAGAGGCACATTATTCAAGTTGGCGTTGGACGGGTTCTGCAGATCCACGCTTCCGCTGGACGGGGCGAAAACCGCCATCGTCGCCTCCTGCGCGTTCGCCGCCGAATTCAGTCCCAAAGCCGCCGCAAACA
>JBPCXA010000187.1:0-8324 GCA_051008975.1 Gammaproteobacteria bacterium | reverse complement strand
ACGCCCTTTTCGCCGCGCCGCGATGCGGATTTATTTTCCGCGATATGTTTATAATCGGTCGTCACGGTTTCGGCGTCGGGAGGGCGCGTTATGGATTTGAATTGGGTCGAGGATTTTTTGTGTCTGGCGCGGTTGCGAAGTTTTTCGCGGGCGGCGGAGGCGCGTTGTATCACCCAGTCGGCGTTTTCGCGGCGCATTTGCTCCCTTGAAAATTGGCTGGGCGCGCCGTTGATTGACCGCAGTTTGCATCCGGTGACTTTGACCGTCGCCGGCGAGGATTTTTTGCCCGCCGCCGCGGATATCGCCCGTCAAATTTACGGGGCGCGCTCCATGTCCGCGCAATCCAGACCTTCAACGGAGCGGACGATTACTTTCGCCGCCCAGCATTCGCTGTCTCTGGATTTTTTCGGACGCTGGATGGAGAAGATGGAAAAACGCGCCGGTCCCCTGGATATTCGCCTGCTCGCCGACAACTACTACACCGCGGTGCAGTCGCTGCGCGGGGAGGCGTGCGATTTTTTGCTGTGTTTTACGCATCCCCGAATTGCCACCACGCTTCGCGATTTGTTTGAATTCCGCGTATTGGGGCGGGGGCGTCTGGTTCCGGTTTCCGTCCCCGTTTCCGGAACGCGCCGTCCGCGGTTTCGCCTGTCGGGGGACGGCGCCGCGAATCCCACGCCGTATTTGTCGTACGGCCCGCACACTTTTTTCGACAAAGTCGTGCGTCTGATACTGGCGCGCCGTCCGTGCGCGCTGGATATTTGTTTTGAAAACGCGTTCAGTGAATCTTTGAAGAGTATGGCGCTGCGCGGGCGCGGCGCGGCGTGGCTGCCCGAAAGCATCGTCGCCGCCGACGTCGCCGCCGGCCGCCTGTGCCTGACAGGCGGCGCGCATTGGCGCGAGCGGCTGGATATTTGTTTGTTTCGCAGGCGCGGGAATAACACGCCCCTGTGCGACATGTTATGGAAGGAGGCGGGGCGCGGCGATTATTCCGAAAATGCATAACTGCATCTTGAATTTTTCATCAATAAAACCGCGAGTTATCGCGCGTCCGTCCCGTATAATCAAAACATGTTGATGTCAAAGTCGTTCCCGTCGAAAGAATTTCCTTTCGCGCCTCTGGGAAATTTTCCGACCGCGCTGTCGCCGATGGACGGTCTGCGCCGGGCGCTCGGAGGCGGTCCGCGATTGTTTGTCAAGCGCGACGACTGCTCGGGACTCGCGCTGGGCGGCAACAAGACCCGCAAATTGGAATATCTGATGGGCGAGGCGGTTCGGCGGTCGTCGCAAATTGTCGTGACACAAGGCGCCGTGCAGTCCAATCACGTGGTGCAGACGGCGGCGGCGGCGGCGCGTTGCGGAATGGAATGTACGGTGCTGCTGGAACGGCGGGTGCCGGACACGGACGCGGAATATGAACAAACCGGCAATGTGCTGTTGAATGATATTTTTAAAGCGCGCTACGAATTCCGCCCCGCGGGCGGCGATATGAACGCGGAGGGGATGGCGTTGCGCGACGAACTCGCCCGGGATGGCGGGCGCGTTTATTTTATTCCGGGCGGCGGTTCCAACGACACCGGGGCGCTGGGATACGCGCATTGCGCCCTGGAATTGTCGGCGCAGGCGCGGGAATCCGGAATCAATATCGACTGGGTCGTACACGCCACCGGCAGCGCGGGGACCCAGGCGGGGCTGCTCGCCGGCTATGCGTCGTCGGACAGCCCGGTCAAAGTGCTGGGCGTGTCGGTGCGCGCCGACGCCGAAAAACAGAAGCGGACGGTAAGGGTGCTCGCGCAAAAAACGCTGGCGCGGCTGGGCGGCGCAAAAGAGATCAATGAAGACGACGTGCGGGTTGACGACCGTTTTGTCGGCCCCGGCTACGGGCAAATGACCGAGGCGACCGCGGCGGCCGTCCGGCTGCTGGCGCGGACCGAGGGAATTCTTTTGGATCCCGTCTATTCCGGCAAGGGGTTCGCCGGACTGCTCGCCCGCATCCGCGAAGGCGCGTTCGGCGACGACGATTCCGTCGTTTTTTTGCATACCGGCGGCGCGGCGGCCTTGTTCGCCTATCGTTCCGTTTTTTCAATTTCTTAACACACAAGGAGAAGACCAATGAAACATTCTTTCTTTCGAAAAAACGCGGCCCTTTTCGTCGCCGCGGCCGTGTCGGTGGCGGCGCCCGCCTCCGGCGCGGAGACGATTCGGCTTTCCACGTACGTCAACGAAGTTGACATCCGGCATGAGGGATTCAAAAAATTCGCCGAGATCGTCGCCGCCAAAACCGGCGGGCGGGTGGAAATTCAGATTTTTCCGTCCGCCACTCTGCACGGATGGAGCGAGGGGGTCGACGCCGTCAACGGCGGCGTTTCCGATATTTCATGGATTCCCGCCGACAAGCGTCTTCCGTGCTATCGCGTGACCTCGCTGTATCCGACCGCCGTCGATTTGGACGGACAGATTGCGATGGACGCCGCCTACGCCGATTTGGTCCGCGACGAGGCGGCGAAGGCGAATCTGGTGCCGTTGTTCAACTCCAACTATTCCTACGATCAGGAATGGTGGTTCAAAGGCGGCGCCAATCTCGGCGATCTGGACGGCAAACTGGTGCGCTCCATCGGGCCGCTGGTCAGCATGATGATCGAGACATGGGGCGGCAAGCCCGTGTTTATCGCGCCCAAAGAGGTGTTTCAATCGGCGGAGCGCGGCGTGGTGGACGGCATTAATATGGGCGTCGCCACGTACAGCTCGTGGAAATTGTGGGATGTGATGCCCTATATGGTCAACGCCAATCTTTTTTACGGCAACATCATTTATATGATGAACAAGGAAAAGTTTGACGGGTTGTCCGCCGCCGATCAAAAGGCGCTGACGGAAGCCGCGCGCGAAGCCGAAGAATGGCTCAAGCCGCGCTACGAACAGTGGGTCAACGAGCGCGTCGGCGTCGCCGTGATGCAGGGCGGCGGCGCGGCGGTTTCCATCCCCCGGGACGAAAGAATGCAATTGATTGACAGCGTGCAGTCCGCCTGGGACCGGGAAGTCGACGACGCATGCGGGGGCGAACTGGCGGACAAGATTCGCGCGATCTACCGCCGGCACAAGGGTTAATTCCGGCGTTTCCGGCGCGGCGTTCTTTGCGGACGGTTTTTTGCCGTGAGAAACATGACAGCCGCCGTCCGTCTTTGGATCGGGCGGGCGGGGCTGGCGGTCATGGCGGCGGGCGGCGCGGTCGTCGTTGTGCAGGCGGCGTGGATTTCGTACGGCGTCGTGCGGCGTTATGTGTTCCGTTCCCCGGACGCGGTGGTCACCGAAGCCACGGCGCTGCTGTTGTTTCCGGTCGCGTTCGCCGGACTGGTGTATGCGATGCAGATGGACGCCTATCCCCGCGTCACCGTACTTGTCGACTCGCTGTCCGCCGCCGCGCGGCGGCGGTTGGAGATATTTAATCTTTTTTTGACCGCCGCGGTCGTTCTTTTTTTCGCGGTCGCGGCGGCGCAGGCCGCGTGGCGGGATTTTAATTCCGGGGCGGCGTCGGAAATTTTATTGTGGCCGCGCTTTTTGTTTTGGGCGCCCGCCGCGCTGTCGCTGTCGCTGTTTTCGCTGTATTCGGCGCTGGTCGCCGCGGAGAAAATTTTCGAGAATACGGCGCGTCGCCGGACGGACGCGTAGCGATGGAATGGTATGTCGTCGGGCCGGGACTTTTGGCCTTGCTGGTGGTTTTTATTCTCGCCGGTCTGCCGGTGCCTTTCGCGCTGGCGGCGGCGGCGCTGCCGTTTTTGTGGCATATTCAAGGCGTATCGACGTCTTTGGTGGCGGGTTCCCTGAAACTGTGGGGCGTGTGGGTGGATTATATTTTGTTGTCCGTGCCGTTGTTCGTCCTGCTGGGCGAGTTGATAGGGCGTTCCACAATCGGCCCGAATTTATATCTGATGATGCAGAATAATTTGCGGACGCGCGGTTCGGCGGCGTATGGTTCCATCGGCGCCTGCGCCGGATTTGGCGCGGTGTGCGGCTCGTCCATGGTCGGCGCGCTGACCATCGGCGGCGTGGCGCTGCCGGAAATGATCAAACTCGGCTACGACCGCCGGCTGGCGAGCGGCGTATTGGCCGCGGGCGGCACTTTGTCGGTTTTAATTCCGCCCAGTTTAATCATGCTGTTTTACGGAATTGTCACCGACAGTTCCATCGGCGAGTTGTTCATCGCCGGAATTATTCCGGGAATTATTTTGACCTTCATGTTCGTGCTGGTGGTGCTGGCGTGGGGAAAGATTCGGAAGGACGCCGTTCCCGACGGCGGCGGCGGCGTCCGGTTGCCCCTGAAAACCGCGCTGGCGGCGGCGGGTCCCGTGGCGGTCGTCGGCGCGGTCATTGTCATTTCGATTTATTCCGGAATTGCGACGCCCACGGAAGCCGCCGCCATCGCGGTTTTATTGACCGCGGCGCTGGCATTCGCCTTCGGGGGGCTGACTCTCCGCGCCTTCGGAGACGCGGTGAAGGCGACGATGCGGACGATGGGGTTTCTGGGAATACTGCTTTCGGCGGGGGTTTTGTTCGGATTCGTCCTGGCTTACTATCGCGTGCCGCAGGAATTTACCGCCGCATTTTTGTCCCTGGAACTGTCGCCCTATGCGACGCTCGCCGTGGTCGTCGTTTTTTACATCGCGCTGGGGATGTTTTTGGAGCCCGTTTCGATGACGTTTATCACGCTGCCGACTCTTTTCCCCCTTGTGCTGGCGTCCGGATTTGATCCGATATGGTTCGGCGTGTTGTATACCATTACGATGGAAATCGCGGTATTGACGCCGCCGGTGGGGCTGAACCTGTATGTCATACAGGGGGTCGCGCGGGACAAGGTGGACATCGCCGACGTCATTTACGGATGCCTGCCTTTTATCGCCGCGCTCGCCGCGTTAATTATGCTGCTTGTCGCGGCGCCGGACATCGCGCTATGGCTGCCGGAAATAATGAAATAAACGACATTCGCTGCCGGACGGGTGGCGCCGGGCGGCCGTTTGTACTGATACACGGCTATCTGGGCGGCGGCGCGCAGTGGCGGGAACAATTGCGCTCGCCGCCGCCCGGCGCGCGTGTGACGGCGCCGTGTCTGCCGGGATTCGGAGACAACGCCGGTTTGACGGCGCCGCAGTCGGTCGGCGGATTTGCGCGGGCGATGCTGCGTTTTTTGACGGCGAAAAAAATCGGGCGGTTTATTCTTCTCGGCCATTCCATGGGCGGGATGATCGCCCAGGAAATGACGAGACAGGCGCCGGAAAGAATTGCCGCGCTGATTTTATACGCGACCGGGGCGCTCGGAAATATCCCGGGGCGTTTTGAATCCATGGCCGAATCGCGGCGGCGGGTTTTGGCGGAGGGCGCGGCGGCGGCGGCGGCGCGGCTGCCCGCCAAATGGCTGTCCGCCGGAAAAGACGGCGCGCATTATCCCTTTGCGGCGGACATCGCGGGCAAGGCGGGATTGTCCGCCCATCTCGCCGGACTGAATGCGATGGAATCATGGGACGGACGCGCCGCGCTGGCGCGCATCGCCTGTCCGACGTTGATTGTCTGGGGCGATGCGGACATGTCTTACCCGCGGCGTCAAATTGATTTTTTGCATTCCCATATTTCCGGGTCGATTCTGAAGATTATGCCGGGCGCGCCTCATCTTGCCCATTTGGAGTTTCCCCGCGAGTTTGGCGGCATTTTGCATAATTTTCTGGGGCAATGCGGAACAAGCGGCGGAATATGATTCGCCGTCCGCTCGCCGCGCCGGAGATAAATGTATAATTCCCGTTTTTATACGGAGAACGGACGCGCGATGATTGATTTGTATTATTGGACGACGCCCAACGGGCATAAGATTACGATTTTTTTGGAGGAGGCGGAACTCGCCTATCGCCTGCTGCCGGTGCATATCGGGCGCGGCGAACAATTCGCGCCGGACTTTCTTTCGGTCTCGCCGAACAACCGCATTCCGGCGATTGTCGACCGCGCCCCGGCGGACGGCGGCGCGCCGGTTTCGGTATTTGAATCGGGCGCGATACTGCTGTATCTCGCCGAAAAAACCGGGCGTTTTTTGCCGCGCGAATTGCGCGCGAAGTATCAAGTGATTCAGTGGCTGATGTGGCAGATGGGCGGGCTGGGGCCGATGCTCGGACAAAACCATCATTTTCGCGGCTATGCGCCGGAAAAAATTCCCTATCCGATCGAACGCTACGAAAAAGAGACGCGGCGTTTGTATGCGGTGCTGGACAATCAACTCGGCGGGCGCGAATATATTTGCGGCGAATATTCCGTCGCCGACATGGCGTGCTATCCGTGGATCGTCCCGCACGAGCGGCAGGGAATTGAAATCGCCGCATATCCGAATGTGCGGCGGTGGATGGAGAAGACGGCGGCGCGTCCGGCGGTGGTTCGCGCCTACGAAAAGGGGCGGGGACTCAATACCGAACAGACGGTGGACGAGGAGGCGAAAAAGTTTTTGTTCGGACAGACCGCGCCGGAAAATCCGGCCGGCGATATTCGGGGGGGGGGTAATTGAAGAAAATCGCGGTGTTAACCGGCGCGGGCGTTTCCGCGGAATCCGGTTTGCGTACTTTCCGCGCCGCCGACGGAATGTGGGAGGAGCATCGCGTGGAAGACGTGGCGACGCCGGAAGGATTCGCGCGCGATCCCGGTCTGGTGCATCGGTTTTACAACGAACGGCGGCGCGATCTTTTGCGGGCGTCCCCGAACGCCGCGCATTTCGCGCTGGCGGCGGCGGAGAAGCGATGCGATTCTTTTTTGCTGATCACCCAAAACATAGACGATTTGCACGAGCGCGCCGGCAGCCGCAATTTGATTCATCTGCACGGCGAGTTGTTAAAAATGCGCTGCGAAAAATGCGGCGGCGATTTCGAGATCCGCGGCGATTTGTCGGCGGAAACCGTCTGCGAAAAATGCGGCGAGCGCGGAAGTTTGCGTCCGGATATTGTCTGGTTCGGCGAAATGCCGTACGAGTTGGAACGAATTGATTTCGCGCTTTCGCGGTGCGAGCTTTTCGTATCCATCGGCACGTCGGGGAATGTATATCCGGCGGCGGGATTCGTGCAACGGGCGCGGGCGGCGGGCGCGGAATGCGTGGAATTAAATCTGGAACCGTCGGCGGGTAGCGCGTATTTTGACCGCGCTTTTTACGGTCCGGCGACCGAAGTTGTCGGCGCGTTTTTTGACGGACGGACAAAATCGCGCGCGTAAATGGAGTGGTCATTTAGACGAATCGCGCCGCCGTTTAGACGAATCACGCCGCCATTTAGACGAATCACGCCGTCATTTAGACGAATCGCACCGTCATTTAGACGAATCACGCCGTCATTTAGACGAATCGCCCCGCCATTTAGACGAATCACGCCGTCATTTAGACGAATCGCGCCGCGATTCACGCTAAAAACGCCAATTTCGCCCTCTTCGGCGGCAATTCGGGCGTTTTCGGGCGAATCCGCCCATTTTCGCCGCCCCGCCGCCCGTTGGCAAAAAAAAATGCAAAAAAGTTGCACATTCCGCCCCATCGGGGGTAAAATGGCGGCGTCAAAGTTTTTTTATCGTCCCCGCTTGCCGGGGGTGCAGTCCGATAGAACACCTCCGGGAAAGAGGCGGCGGTATCTTTATGCGATAAAAATACTTTGACAACGCCCGGCGGGAGACCGCCGATTTTAACAATCCGCAGGAGAGGGACAATGCAGAAAACGATAAACGCCATTCTTTTTATTTTCGCCGCGCTTTTGGCGGGATTTTCCGTATCGGCGAATGCGCAGGAAGCCCGGGCGCAGGTGTATTCCACGCCCACTTTCGCGTATGTCACCGCGACCAGAAACGTCGATACCAGCGAGACGTTGGTGGAAATTGTCGCCGATGTCGGCGGCAGTCCTTTTAATACTGTACTTTTCAATTCGGGTGTGCAGCTGTTGATAAACGGCGCTATCGGACCGGGTGTGGACAATGCTTTGGATTCGGACGGGTTGCCGACTTTCGACGGCGAATCGGTGAAGGCGGGCGACATTTGGGCGTTTTCTGACGTGTCCAATCTCCAAAGTACACCCGACATTACCCTCCGCGTGTATGAAAATGCGGCGGGCGATTTGGCGGTCGCCGATGGCGAAGAACCGGCGGGCAGAACCGTCGCCGTCACCGCATTAGTGGCGGGCGAATTCTTTCTTCTGACGACCGGCGATGTTTGGATGGAAGTGCCGGACGCCCGACCCGGTACGCGGGGACATACCGTCGTCGCCGCCGGTACTGGACCGGGCAATAACGGCGATGACGACGAAACGGAAACGGGGGCGGTCGGCGAC
>JBPCXA010000186.1:0-4518 GCA_051008975.1 Gammaproteobacteria bacterium | reverse complement strand
CTCCGACCGACCCGCCTCCGCCCGAAGATGAACAGGAGCCGACTCCGCCTTCTGCGGCGACTCCCGCCGCCGCTTCGCAAAAAGACGAGGCGGATTATGCGACCGGGGCGGGAATTGTCAGCGGCGTGGTGGGCGTAATTCTCGCCCTGCATTATTGGGGCGGAAGTGCGGACGCGTTCGCCTTTTCGCCGGATTACGGCTATTCCATCACCGAAAGCGGATATTCGTATCGCTACGGCGGGCGGCTGGATTTTCGCAAGGACGAATGGCATTTATATTCCGCCGCCGGACAAGGCAACGCGAACGGCGAATTCGGCGATTTGCGCTACGAATCGGGCGGCGAATACTCCGCTGATTTTTGGACGGCGGCGTTTTCCGAAACGCTGCGGGGCGAAACCGCCGATTGGCGTTTTTCGTTGTCGGCGGATTATCGGGGCGGGATTTGGAAAGTATCGCCGACGTACCGTTTTCATTCCCGTCTGGAAGACGACGAAACCGAAACGCGGAATTCGCTGAATCTGGAAGGAATTCTCCGCTACAATCGCTGGATAATTTCGCCGTCCGCCGGTTTCAATTGGCGGCGTCCGGAGGAGTTCGGCGACAACGCCCGATTCAATTTGTCGGCGGTGCGACGGTTCTAACCCAAAATTTCTCTTGCACCCCCCGTCCCATTCCTGCGAAGGCAGGAATCTCCGCCGCCGCAAAGCGGCGGGAAATTGTACAATTACCGCCTTCGGCGTATAGATTCCTGCCTTCGCAGGAATGGGACGGGAGGAGATTTCGGCTTTCACTGGAATGAGATTCCGGCTTTCGCCGGAATGGCGGTGTTTTTAATCTCTTAATTAAAATACGCCATTCCGGCGAAAGCCGGAATCTCATTGCGCGAAAGCGCAAACGGCGGATTCGCCTTAATGCGTCCGCCGATTTTATTTCCGCGTTATCTTGCAATCAGCAGCCAGCGCGAAAGCGCGGAATCCGACATTCGGTTGACGATTTTGGCGAAAACAAACATCACCGCGAAGGCGAATATTATCCGCCCGAATAAAACGCCGGAAATGTGCGCGCCGACCAGCAGCATCGCCAGCGTGTCCTCTATGATTGAATGGCACAGGCACAGCAGCGTCAGCGCGCACAGCATATCGCGGCGGTTGACGTCGCCGCGCCGCGATTCGTCTATCAGCAGCGCGCCGCCGTACGACAATCCCAAAGTCATGCCGATGAGAGTCGTCGTCGTCGCGCGCGCGCCGATTCCCATCCGCCGCAATGCCGGCGCGAGCAGCGCGATTAAAAATCTTTCCGCATGGGTCGCCTTTAATACGCGGATAAAAATAACGAGAACGAGAATGACCGCGTAAATTAAAATCCAGTTTTTCGCCTGCGCCGCCGCCCACGCGCCCCAGCCGGGGATTTGCGGCGGCGGCGCGAAATGCAGCGTCGCCGGCGTCTGCAGCCAGCCGCCGGTTTTGTAAATCGCGGCGAGCAGCGCGCCGATTCCGAGCGCGCCGACCAGACGCATCAGCAGCATCGCGCGCATTCGTACGCCGGCTTTCTGCACGATTCGCAATTCCACCGGCAGCGCGTGCGCGGTCAGAATCATCGCCGCCAAAGTCGTCGCCTGCGCGGCGGTAAGATCCAACTGCGTCCACAACGACGCCAGCACCAGCATCGCCGCATACAACTGCAAAAAAATCGCCGTCGCCCACACTATGCCCGCCGCTCCGGGCAAGTCCGCCCACGACATCAGCGGCGACAACAGTGTTCCGGCGTGCGCGACAATGTTGAAATGTTCGTCCAAAAAACGAATCGCCGCCAGCAGCGGCAAAGAAATGCGCGCCAGAGTCCAATAAATGCGTACGCTTTCGCGGAAACTTTCGCGCGCCGCCGCGCCGATTTTGTTCACGCGGACATCCGCCGTCCCGCGAAATGCAGAACGAAAACCAGCAGCGCGCCGCAAGCCGCCAGCAAAACCGCCGCGCCGATTTGCGCGTCTCCCGCAAAGGCGGCGGGCATTACATTCGCCTGCAGAATTATTTTTATTCCCGCGCCTTGTTCCTTCCACGGCCACAGTTTCGGCGTCGCGCCGAGCATCACGCCGATCAGCAGCGCGAGCATTCCGTCGTGAAACCGCCGCAATAAAAAATTAAGAACGCGCGCGAACGCCAGCAGTCCGCAGACGCATCCGGCGGTGAAAATAAACAAAGTCGTCCATTCGCGCGAATGCAGCGCGGCGATCACCGGCGCGTACAAGCCGGCGACGAGAAGAATATAACTGCCGGAAATTCCCGGCAGCAGCATCGCGCAGACGGCGATCGCGCCGCCGAAAAAAAACGCCGCCCCCGAAGGCGCGAACTCCGGCGACGGCAGCGTCGCCGCCGCCAGACCGAGAATCGCGCCGCCGGCGAACACCGCCAAATGCCGCGACGCGGGCGCGCGCATCCGCCCCGCCGCCGCCGCCGCCGCCGCCGCGACAAGTCCGCAAAAAAACGCCAGCAACAAATGCGCGCGCGTCTCCAAAAGACGATGCAGGACGCCGCCCAGCGAAAAAATCGCGCAGACAATTCCCGCCCCCAGCGCCGCCAAAAAACCGCAGTCGCCGCGCCGCCACGCCGCCGCGAACCGCAGCGCGAACGCGTCCCGAAACATTTCCGCGGAGGAGAACGCGGCGACGGCGGCGAGAAGACGGTCGTAAATTCCGGTGATAAACGCGACCGTGCCGCCGGAGACGCCCGGCACCAAGTCCGCCGCGCCCATGCACATTCCGCGCGCAAAAACGCCCGCGTACATTTTTAGGAAGGCGGAAAAACTCATCGCGGAAAAAACCCGGCGGCGCGCTGCATTTTTGTATTATACTATTTTAATGATGAAAGATATTCCGCCCGAAGTTTCGGAATTGTTTAAGACGCTGCGGCGGACGATTCCCGCGGAATTTAATCCGCCGGAAGTCGCGCCGGTTCCCGGACCGCTTCCCGGCGTTTGTTTTTTTCCGGGCGCGGCGGGTGTCTGGGGGGACGCGGACAAACGCGAATATGTTCCGTTCCCGTCCGGCGGCGCGATGATTGTCGGGCAGGATTGGGGGACGGCGCAAGATTACAAAGAAGCGGGGCGGGAGCCGTGGGTGGAACCCTGCGAGGCGACATGGGACAATCTTTTGTCCGTACTTAAAGACGCCGGGCTGCCGCCGGAAAAATGTTTCTTTACAAACTATTTTACCGGTCTTCGCAAAACGCCCCCGAGTACCGGCGAATTTCCCGGCGCGAAAGATCCGCGTTATGCGGGGTTATGCGGCGGTTTCTTTTTGCGGCAAATTGCGGCGGCGCGTCCGCGTTTGCTTGTTTTGCTGGGATTGCAAATTCCGCGGCGGGTCGCGCTTTTGTCCGAAGAATTAAAAGATTGGCGCGACTGCGGCGGCATAAAATCATTGGACGACGCGGGCGCGTTAAAAGAAAACGCGCGTTTCGGTGATCATTCCGTCGCCGCGGTTTGCTGGCTGCTGCATCCCAGCATGCGGGAGAGTAATTTGCGTTATCGCGCCCGAAAAAACAAAACCGGCGCGGCGATTGAGCGCGAATTAATGCGGGACGCGACGCGCAAATCCGGAATCTTAGAATGAACGATTCCGAAATCGCGGCGGCGCGCGAATATCTCGCGCAATTGCAAAACCGCCTCGGCGCGGAGTTTGCGGCGGAAGAAGGCGCGGAGTTCGTCGCCGAAGAATGGCGGAGCGCGTTGGGAAGCGGGCGCGGATTGCGGCGCGAAAACGGCGCGGTGTTTGAGCGCGCGGGAATTAATTTTTCCGACATCGCCGGCGATTCGCTGCCGCCCGCCGCCACGGCGCGGCGTCCGCATTTGGCGGGGCGTCCGTATCGGGCGGCGGGCGTGTCGGTGGTCGCGCATCCGCAAAATCCGTATTGTCCGGCGGCGCATTTGAATGTCCGTTTTTTCGCCGCCGGAGACGCGCGCTGGTGCGGCGGCGGAATGGATTTGACTCCGTATTACGGATTCGCGGACGACTGCCGTCATTTCCATTCGGTATGCAAAAACGCGCTGGACGAAATTGATCCGGCGTTGTATCCGCAATTCAAAAAACGGTGCGACGAATATTTTACTATTAAACACCGCGACGAGACGCGCGGAATCGGCGGCGTATTCTTCGACGATTTTAGCGAACGCGCCTTTTCGCATTCACTCGCCGTGATGCGCGCGGTCGGCGACGCTTTCGCAGACGCCTATCTGCCGCTGGTACAAAAGCGCAAGAATACGCCGTTCGGCGGACGCGAACGCGAATGGCAATTGGCACGGCGCGGGCGGTATGTGGAATTCAATTTGATTTACGACCGCGGCACTTTGTTCGGGCTGCAGTCCGGCGGGCGCGCCGATTCTGTTTTAATGTCGCTGCCGCCGCTTGTCCGCTGGCGCGCCGAAACGCCGCCGCCGGGGGACGACGAAGCGCGTCTGTTGAAGGAGTTTTTGCAGCCGCGCGATTGGGCGTAGCGCGGACGTTCCGCAAATCCGTTTTTT
>JBPCXA010000185.1:0-12049 GCA_051008975.1 Gammaproteobacteria bacterium | reverse complement strand
ATCGGAATAGGAAATTCCGAATTCGCCGCTTTCGCTTTCAGCGGCGTTTTTGTCGGCGGCGGCGGCGATATTTTCCGCCGCAAACGCCGCCCCGGTCAGCGCGAAAATCGCGCCGCAAAAGGCGAATGTAAGGGCGAAATACAAGGCGTGAAACATCCCCCCCCCCCCCCCTTGTACGCGCCTAAAATGGCGCTAATCGCGCCAAAAACCGCCCCAGACGGGCGGCGAATCGTAAAAATGAAATTTTTCATACAAATGCTCCCTGATGCTTAAAATCGCCCCTCTACGGACGCTTTTATGATTTTAACACAAAAATTCCGAAAAAGTGAACTTTTTTTTCGCCCAAATGCAAATAAAATTTTGGGCGGGATTTCGCGCCTACGGCGCGGAGATTCCGGTCCCCGCGTTCGCGAGGATAAACTTTCGCCGGAATGGCGGGTTCTTTTTGTTTTTGCGGACAATACCGAATTTGGCGGTATCCGAAAATATAAAAAACCGCCATTCCGGCGAAAGCCGGAATCTCTTTCGCCGAAGGCGAACCCGCCGTTTGCGCCGTCGCGCAAAGAGATTCCCGCGTTTGCAGAAATGGAATTCCTTTTTGGAAAAAGGGATTCTTTTATTTTTCGGGGGGAGGGGGCGGAAAAACGAGGGACGCGCGCGCGCCTTCGGCGGTGTTTTCCAGGCGCGCCTCGCCGCCGTGTTCTTCCATAATTTTTCGCACGATGACGAGACCCAGACCGACGCCCCGCTCTTTCGTCGTCTGATACGGCTTGAAAATTTTATCCCGCATTTCCTCCGCGACGCCGCCGCCGTTGTCCTCCACCGTCAGCACCGTCGCGCCGTCCGCCCGCCGCGCGGTGGCGACGGTGATGCGCGGATTTGCGGCGGTCGCCGCCGCTTCCGCGGCGTTGCCGAGCAAATTGTGCAGCGCCTGCCGCAGCAGCACCGGGTCGCCGTGAATCGGCGGCATGTCGTCGCACCATCGCGTCCGCAACTCCAAACGCGGGCGTTCGTACAACTGCGCGATTTCCGCCGCTTCGGCGTTGATATTCAGCGGCGCGTTGCGGCGGCTTTTTTCGCCGGCATACAGGCGGAAGGCGTCCACCATTTCGCGCATCGCCCGCACCTGATTGGCGATGGTCGTGGAAAGGCGCGAAAGCAGACGGCGGTCTTCGCCGGAAAGTTTCGGCGCGAGTTTCGCCTGCATCCGGTCGGACGCCAATTGAATCGGCGTCAGCGGATTGCGGATTTCGTGCGCGAACCGCCGCGACGCCTCCTCCCAGACCATTTCGCGTTCGGTTTCCATTTGTCCGCTGATGTCGTCCGCCATCACCAGCGCGCCGCCCCCGCCGGCGGGCGGCAGCCGCCGCAGACGCACCACCAAAGTACGCCCGTCCGACAGCGGCAGCCGTCGTTCCAAACGCTCGCTGCCGCCGCCCATGATTTCGCCGATCATCTCCGAAATTTGCGGCAGCATTTTCCATTCCGAAAAATGTTTGCCGGCGATTTCCGTCATCGGCGCGCCCAGAATGGATTCCGCGGCGTCGTTAAACCGCGCGAGTTTGCCGCCCGCATCCACCGCCAGCACGCCGGAAGTCATCGACGCGAGCAGGTTTTCCAGATAGGCGTTCGCCTCCGCCAACGCCGCCTGTCGTTCGCCGATTTGCCGCCGCGACGACTGCAAATCGTCCACCATCGCGTTAAACGCCCGCGACAATTGCGCGATTTCGTCCTCGCGTCCGCCGGCCGGCAGGCGGCGGCTGAAATCGCCGCGCCCCACCGCCGTCGCCGCCCGCGCCATCCGCGTCAGCGGACGGAACAAACTCGCGCCCAGACGCATCGACGCCCACAATGACACCGCCAGCACGATGACGAACGCGAGCGTTAAAGTCGCCATAAACGAATACAAAAGTCCGCGCCGCAAAATCAGCAAATTTTGATATTCCCGCCGCCCGCGTTCCACTTCGGCGACGCCCTCGTCTATGTCTTCGGGAAGCGCGCGCGAAACTTTTAAGGCATAGCCGCCGCGCCGGTGCGGCAGCCGCATCGTCACTTCCAAACGCCGCGGCGCGCCGGGCGCGACCCGCAAATAGGTCCGACCGCGCCGCAGATCCTTCAACGCCGGCGCCGACAACGGTACCGCGCCCGGAAAACCGGGAAACGCGACGCCGTCCGAATCGTAAATTACGATGTCGTCCACCCGATACAACAATTGCAGATCGTCGCGCCAGAACAATGATTGTCCGCCGTCCAGCGCGCGCGCCAAATTGCGCGCGTCGCGGCCCAGGCGGGCGAATTCCAAACCCAGCACGTGTTTTCCGAATTCTTCGCCCTTCTCGAACGCGTCCCCCAGCGGCGTTTCGAACCACGATTCAATTCCGCGAAATACGCCGTGCGCCGACACCAAATACAGCGCCCCCGCCGGCAAAAAGGCGATCGCCAGAAACAATCCGGCGAGACGGGACGCCAGCCGCGAACCGCCGCCGCCGCGCCGCCATCGCCGCCAAAACCGCGCCGCCGCCGCGACGACAAGCACCAGCATCAAAACAATCAATACCGCGTTCACAATCAGCAGCGGATACAGCCATTCGCCGGCGACCGACCGCTGCAAAGTGACGAACTGCGTCGCCGCCAGCACCGCCAGCGGCGCCGCCAGCAGCGCGTAAAAATGCGCCGGCTTCATTCGCGCGCGCGCGCCTCGAAACGCCGCCAGCCGGAATCGATCCCCCATTCGCCGGTGAGCAGCGACACCTGCAGCGGCTGCGGCAGATGATCAATTTGCATCTCAAAGCGGGCGACAAAATACAGCCCCGGCGTATTAAAAATTTCGTCCAGACGGGCGCTTTTTTGCGGCGCCGCGCGCAAATTTCCGGCGCGCGCGAGCACTTCGGACAAGGCGCGATATTCCTCCGCCGCCCCGCCGGCGGTGAAAGTGTAGCGGTCCAAAAGCGAATCGTACACAATTTCCGGCGCCCAGGAAATGTCGCCGAGTTCGCGGTCGGGAAGCCAGTCGCGGTTTTGCATGAACCGCATTTCCAGCCGGAACCGTGCCGCATAGCCGCTCTCCAAAAGCGGGCGGATCAATTCCTCCGCCCCCGCCGAAAGACGCGCGCGCAGGGCGTAGCCGCGTTCCGAACGCGCGAACCACAATTCGTCCGCCGACACGTCGCGCCCGTCCGCCGTCGCCGCCGCCGCGCAAAACGCCAGACAAATCGCGGCGCGGCGAATCACGGGCGCAAAGAATGAAGGCGGACGAGTCCGCAAATCGGCGGATGCGGAACGTGCATCGCCGTCTTCGGCAGCCACGGCAGCAACAGATCCGCGTCGCCGCCGCCGACCACGAAGCGCGCGCCGGGCAGCATCCGCCGCCGCAAAAAAAGCGCCGCCCCGGCGACCGCCGACACCGCCCCGGCGGCGACCGCCGCCCGCGTATTTTGCGGCGGCAAAATCATCCGCGCCGCGTTCTCCGAATCCGAAAACGGCAGTCCGGTCCGCCGCGCCGCCGTCTCCCGCGAAAGACGAATTCCGGGCAGCACCGCGCCGCCGATAAAAACGCCGTCGCCGCGCAAAAAATCAATTGTCGCCGCCGTCCCCGCGCCGACGACCGCGACATCCCGCCGCATTTTGCGCGCCGCCACCAGCGCGAGCCAGCGGTCGACGCCCAGCGAAGACGGCGGACGATAGCGGTTGACGACTCCGCCGCCCGCCGCCACGCTGCGGACGAAACGCACCCGTTTGCAGCCGCGCAAAACGCCGCGCAACTCGTCCCGCGACAACGCCAGACCGACATGCGACACCCACGCCTCCGACGCGCGGGCCGCGGCGTTTTGCAGTTGCGCAAGGGCGGAACGACGCGGCGCGACCGTCGCCGTCCGCACCGCCGCCGCGCGTCCGTTTTGCACCGCCGCCCACTTGATGCGGCTGTTGCCGCAGTCAACCGCCAGCCACATTTGCGATTTCCCCCGACACATATTCCCGTACGCCGCCTTGCCGTTGAATCAAAAGCGCGCCGTCGCCGCCGAAACCGGCGAAACGCCCGCGCACCTCTTCGCCGCCGCAGCGAAAACGCATTTCTTCGCCGTCGCGCAAAATATGCGCCGCCCGCGCGTCCGGCAAAAACGCCGCCAGCCCGTCGCGCGCAAACTCCGCCGCCGCCCGGCAAATCGTTTTGCATACCAGCGCGGCGCATTCGTTTCGCGGCGGCGGCGGATTCAACGCCGCCGCGGGACGTCCCAGATATTTCCGCAAACGCGGCGTCATCGCGAGATTAATGCCCGCCCCCACCGCGACGCCGCCGTCCGCCAAATCAATCAGCACGCCGCCGATTTTTTCGCCGTCCGCGTTCTGCAAATCGTTCGGCCATTTCAATTTCAATCCGCCCGCCGCGCCGCCCAGCGCCCGCCACAACGCCGCGCCGACCGCCAGCGGAAATCCCGCCGGCGAAGACGGCGCCGGCAGTCGCGCGGTCGCCGCGATATTGCCGCCGGGCATCGCCAGCCAGCGGCGGTCGCGCCGTCCGCGTCCGCGCGTCTGATGCTCGGCGAAAAATACGTCGCCGGTCTGCGCCGTCCGCGCGAGTTCGTTCGTGCCCGGCGTTTCGTCCGCGATATGCACCGCACACCCCGGCAGCGCGGCGGCGAGATATGTTTTATCCAGCCACTGCGGGCGGAAAGTCAGACGCCACTCGCCGCCGCGATTTTCCGCCGCGCCGAAAATATCGCGCAACTCCGCGAGACGCGCGCCAACTTCGGACGGCGACAGCGCCGACAAATCCGCGAGACGCGCCGCCGTCCGCGCGCCGCCGTCCAGCGCGCGCATAAGGGGGATAACGCCCGAAAACGCCATCGCATCGCCGTTATGCGCCCGCCGCGCGCAAATAGTCCCACACATATTCCGCGAAACTGCGCCGCACCTGCGCCTCGAAAGTCGGCGCGTCGTCGCGCAAATACAGCAGCACGGCGGCGGCGGCGAAACGGCTCTGGGCGTGGGCGCCGGGCGCGAACGCGCGCGGATGCAAATCCAGCGGACATCCCGCCGCCAGCGCGTCCCGCGCGCCGTCCCCGGCGATTTCAATCACCGTGTAATAGTCCGACACATTGACGACCGCCGCGTGCGTCGATTCCGATTGTGGTTCTTCCGATTTTTTGTCGCGCCGAAATTCGCGCCAAAACTTCGCGCAAATTTTTTCCGGCGGCGTCTTCGCGTCGCGCACGAGCCATTCGTCCGGCCCCAGTCGGAACACAATCCGCCCGCCGTCCGCCGCCGTCTCCGCCGTGTTAAACGAAGACGGCGGCGCGCATCCCGCCGCCTTTTGCAGCGCGGTCTTGAATTGTTCGTCTTCCCAAACGCCGCGCGCGAGTACGAGCGTTTGCCCGGCGATTTCGCGCATTTGCGGCGTTCCGCCCGGCGATTTCGCGGCGAGCGGCGAACGAAATACCGGCTTATCCGTCACGCCGTCCGCCCGTTTCGTCCCAGAATATCGGCGACGTAATTTTCGCCGCAATGCGCCGCCCGTCCGTCGTCGCGGCGTAGACGATTTCGCCGCGGCGCGAAAATCCGTCCTTGATCATCGCCAGCGCGATCGCCCGCGATAAATTCGCGCTCATATACGAAGAAGTCACATACCCCTCGGAAACAAACGGCGGACGCGCGTCCGCCCGCGCGGCGATGCACGCGCCTTCGGGAATTACCGCTTGCGCCTCTTCGCTCAGCAACCCGACGAACTGCGGACGTCCGGGCGCGACAATCGCCGGGCGCGACAGGGAACGCCGCCCGACATAATCTTTTTTCTTTTTGGAAAGCAGCCACGACAACCCCATATCCATCGGCGAAGTCGCGCCGTCCGAATCCTGTCCGGCGATGATGTATCCCTTTTCGGCGCGCAGGACGCGCATCGTCTCGGTGCCGTAGACGGCGATTCCGTGCGGCGTCCCGGCGGCGTAAATCGCCTCCCAAATATGCAGACCGAAACCGGCGGGGACGTTGATTTCAAACGCCAGTTCCCCCGAAAAACTGATCCGGCACACCCGCGCCGGTACGCCGGCGACTTCGCCCTCCCGCATCGCCATGAACGGAAATTCCTCCGCCGAAAGCGGCATGTCGCACAGCGACGACAGCACCTCGCGCGATTTCGGGCCGGCCAGCGCGACGACCGCCCACTGCTCGGTGACGCTCGCGCAAAACACGCGCAAATCCGGACGCTCGGTCTGCAGCCATTCCTCCAAATGATTCATCACCCCGGCGGCGTGGCCGGTGGAGGTCGTAATATGAAAATGTTCGCGCGACAGCCGCATCGTCACGCCGTCGTCGTACACCATTCCGTCTTCGCGCAGCATCAGACCGTAGCGGCACCGCCCGTCGCCGAGAGTGCCGACCGCGTTCGTGTATATCAAATCCAAAAACTCCGCCGCATCCGGACCCTGCACGTCTATCTTTCCGAGCGTGGAGGCGTCCATCATCGCCGCGCCGTCGCGCGCCGCCCGGCATTCGCGCGCGACCGCCTCCGTTTGCGTTTCGCCGCCGCGCGGAAAATAGCAGGGGCGCTTCCATTCGCCGACATCCTCAAACACCGCGCCGCGCGATTCGTGCCATTCGTGCATCGGCGTACGCCGCACCGGCGCGAACAATTCGCGCCTTGCCGCGCCCGCCACCGCGCCGAACGACATCGGCGTATATTGCGGACGAAACGTCGTGTGGCCGAGTTCGGCGGGCGGTACGCCGCGCAAATGCGCGAGCAACGCCAGCGCGTTCACATTGCCGGTTTTGCCCTGTTCCGTACCGAAACCGGCGGCGGTGTAGCGTTTCAGATGCTCCGCCGAATCGTATCCTTCCCGCGCCGCCAGTTCAATGTCGCCGGCGGTGACGTCGTTCGCCAAATCCACGAAATGCTTGCCCGGTCCGCGTCCCGGCGGATGGCGGGTCGGAATCAGCGGCGCAAACAGCGGCGGACACTCCACCGGCGGCGGCGACGAACAAGGCACGGCGGACGCGGCGGCGGCGGAAAATCCCGCATCGCGCGCCGCCGCCGCCCCGGCTTCGGCGCCGCCGCGCAAACATTCCGACAGCGCGAACACCCCCGCCGCCGCCCCGCACGCGCGGCACGGATTAATCGGATGCGCCCGCTCCGGCGCGAACGCCCCGCACCGCCCGTTCCACGCTAACCGCCCGCGCGCCTGCGAAAACAAATGCGCGGTCGGAGTCCAGCCGCCGGACACCGCCAGCACGTCGTACAAAGAAGAAACGCCGTCCTCCGAATCGGCGATAAAATCGCCGCCCGGCGACAATTTCGCCAGCTGCACATTCAACGATCCGCCCGCCGGACGCGCGCCGCAAACGCCGTAGCCGGCATGCACCGGAATTCCGCCGTCCCGCGCGCGCGTCTGCCAGTAGCCGTTCGCGTCGCCGCGGATGTCGGCGATTTCCACCCGCCGCGCCCCCGCCGCCGCCGCCGCCAGCGCGCCGCGATAGGCGGAATCGTTGTTCGTAAAAAACAGCAAATTGCGCCCGGGCAGCACGCCGTAGCGGCCGATATACGCGCGCACCGAATCCGCCAGCATCACGCCCGGACGATCATTGTCGGCGAACACCGGCGGGCGTTCAATCGCCCCGGCGGCGACAATCGTCCGCGCCGCGCGAATTTTCCACAGACGCCGCCGCCAGCCGTCGGCGGGAAGATTTTCCTCCGCAATCAGCGCGTTGTAATCGTGATATCCCTGCACCGTCGTCCGCGGCAGCAAAATGACATTGTCCATCGCGGACAATTGTTTCACCGCGCCGTTCAGCCATTCCAGTGCGGGTATGCCGTCTATGTCGCCGTCGCCGCCGTGCAGCAAATCGCCGCCGAATTCGGGATTCATGTCGGCGAGTATCACGCGCGCCCCGGCGGCGCCCGCCGCGATCGCCGCCGCCAGCCCCGCCGGACCGCCGCCGGCGACCAGTACGTCGCAATGGGCGTAGCGGTGAATATACGAATCGGCGTCCGGCTCGCGCGGCGTTCGCGCCGAAGAGGCGGCGCGGCGGATGAGTTTTTCGTATGTCATCCACAGCCGCGGCGGCCACATAAAGGTCTTGTAATAAAAACCCGCCGGCAGCAGCCGTCCGGCGGCGGAAAACACCGCGCCCAAATCGCACCCGACCGACGGCCATCCGCCTTGCGCGCGCACTTCCATTCCGTCCGCGAGTTCGGTCGTCGTCGCGCGGACGTTCGGCGTTTGTCGCGCGCCCGTCCCGATTCCGAAAATCGCGTTCGGCTCCTCCGCCCCGGCGGAAAAAATCCCGCGCGGACGGTGATACTTAAAACTGCGCGCGACAATTTTGACGCCGTTCGCGAGCAGCGCCGAGGCGACGGTGTCGCCTTCGCATCCCCGCATCGGTTCGCCGTTGAAGGTGAAATCGAGCGGGCGTTCGCGGCGGACGCGCCCGCCCGCCGGCAGACGGTGTTGTTGCGTCATGAGCGGGACGCGCCGAAGCGGGCGGACGAAGCGGGGTCGCGCCGCGGATCGGCGGCGTCGCGCCGGGCGTCTTCGGCGTTTTGCGCGGCTTCGGCGGTTTCGGCGGCGATCGCGGCGGCGGGTTTTTCGCCGCCCACCGGATATGTGCCGTATATTTCGCCGCCGACGGTGTGGCGCGCCATATTAAAAAAGCGGCGGCAGCCGAAACTATGCATCCATCGTTCGTAATGGACGCCTTTCGGATTTTTGCGCGTGAAGAGATACGCCGCCCATTCCTCGTCCGACAGCGCGTCCGGATCGGCGGGGCGCGCGATATGCGCCTCGCCGTGATGTGAAAATTCGGTCTGCTCGCGCGCGCCGCACCAGGGACATTTAATCAACAGCATCGGTCTCCGCCAAAGACATTTGGATTCGCCATTATAGCACGCCGCCCGCCCGCCGCCGCGTGAATCCCGCGCCCGCCCGGCGGCGTAATTTTCCTCCCGCGCGCGTCTTTTCTTCGGGCGGACGCCGTTTGCAAAACGAAACGCGGTATTTTCCGCATTTCGCATTTCGGGTTCGCGGCGCAAATATCCAAAGCAAATTGTCAATATAAACCGCGCATCATTAAGAATCGCGGCGCGGTTTTCCGGCGCGCGGGTGGGCGCGGTCGTAGGTGCGGGCGAGATTTTGGAAATCCAGACGCGTGTATATCTGCGTGGACGCGATGTCGGCGTGTCCGAGCAAATCCTGCGTCGCGCGTAGGTCGCCGCTGGACTGCAAAAAATGGGACGCGCACGAATGCCGCAGCACGTGCGGGCTGACCCGCCCCGCGCATCCCGCGACCGCCGCCCGCATCGCCGCCCGCCGCTGCACGGTGCGCGAATGCAGACGCCCGCCGCGGCGGTTGATAAACAACGCCGCCGCGTCGCCGCCCGTTTTTCGCCGCGCCGCCAGCCATTTTTGCAGCGCGGTTTTCGCGCGTCCGCCGAACGGCGCGTTGCGTCCGCGTCCGCCTTTGCCGATTCGCACGCGCGCGATTCCCCCGGCGAAATCCAAATCGTCCGTATTCAGCGCGAGCATTTCGCCCACCCGCAGACCGGCGGAATATAACAACTCAAACATCGCCGCGTCGCGCGCCGCCGTCCATTCGTCCGCGGACGGCGATACGGTTTCCAGAAAGTGCGCGGTTTCGTCCGGAGTCATCGCCCGCGGCAGACGCGCGGTTTTTTTCGGGGGACGTACGCCGCGCGCGGGATTGGACGCGACCGCGCCCCGCTCGCGGAGATAGTCAAAAAACATCCGCCACGCCGACAAACGGCGCGACATGGACGCCGCCGACGCGCCGCGTTTTCCCTCCCGCGCCAGCAGTTTGCGGATGTCGCCGGGGGCGATTTCCGCGGCGGCGAAGGCGTCCGTCAATATCCGCAAATCGCGCCGGTAGGAATCCACCGTATGCGGCGAAAGCCGCCGCACCGCCGCCGCCTCCGCGATGAACGCCGCCGCATGCGCGGCGAGAGTCCGCATTATTTCGTCCGCGATTCGCCCGCCAGCGCCGCCGAAAGCAGCGCCGCCAGACGGCGGCAAAAATCGTCCTCGCCCTCGCGAAAGTCGCGTTTTTGCCGCAAAGTCAAAGTCAGCATTCCGGCGGCGCGGCGTCCGTGTTTCAGCGGCAGATGATAATACAGCGCGCCCTTCGTCGCGCCGTCGCACAGCGGCGAATCGTCGGCGCGCCCGCCCGCCGGCAATCGCGCGATTTTCGCGGACAGAGGATCGGCGGAATCCGGCGACAGATAAATATGCGCGCCGGCGGCTTTCATTCCGCGCCGCAACAGCGATTCGGCGCGCGCGCGCCAGCCGTCTTCGCGGACGATCAGCAACACCGCCAGACGGTGCATCATTGCCACCGTCGCGTCGTTGTCGCGGACGACCGCCTCCATTTCGGCGAGACGCCGGTTCAGACGCCGGTTTTTGTCGCGCAACGAAGCCATCTCCGCCGCCCTCATTGTTAAAACGGCGCCCATTTAATTGCCGCCTCGGAAAGAGGGCCGCCGACCCGCGCCGGACGCGGAAACGTCGGACGACATATACGCAAAACACGCCCCGGCGGCGCCGGGGACATGTTCAAGAACGTCCGTCAAGCGGACTTCTTTTTGCGGCCGTCTTTCTTCTTCGCCGCTTTTTTCTTGGCGCCTTTTTTGGCGCCCTTCTTGCGGCCGTTGGCCGGCTTTTTCTTCGCCGCTTTTTTCTTGGCGCCTTTTTTGGCGCCCTTCTTGCGACCGTTGGCCGACTTCTTCCGGCCGTTGACCGCCTTTTTGCGGCCGTTGGCCGGCTTCTTTTTGGCGACGGTGGATTTGACGGCTTTTTTCGCCGTCTTCTTTTTCGCGGTTTTTCTTTTCACCATTGGGTACTCTCCTTTTCGGGTTTTAGAAAAAAGAAAGCCGAAACCGGGGACGAAACTCGCGTCTCATTCCCAGTTCAACTTTCCGCCTGTCTGGTATTCTACCACGCGGGTCTCGAAAAAGTTCTTTTCTTTTTTGAGATCGATCACCTCGCCCATCCACGGAAACGGATTCTTCGCGTCGCCGAAGATCGGATTCAATCCGATCTGCGCGAGGCGGCGGTCGGCGACGAAGCGCAAAAACTCCCGGAACATCGCGCTGTTCAATCCGAGCATTCCGCGCGGCATCGTCTCCTCGGCGTAGCGGCATTCCAGTTCCGCGGCGGCGCGCATCATTTCCCGCGCCTCCTCCTTGAACGATTCGGTCCACAGGCGCGGATTTTCCAGTTTGATCGTGTTGATGACGTCAATTCCGAAATTAAGATGCAGCGACTCGTCGCGCAGAATATACTGCACCTGTTCGGCGCAGCCGGTCATTTTGTTCTGCCGCCCCAGCGCCAGCACCTGCACGAATCCGACGTAAAAAAACAGCCCCTCCATAATCATCGCAAACGCGACCAGCGACTTCAGCAGGCGGCGGTCGGCGTCCTCGTCGCCGGTGCGAAAATTGGGGTCGGCGAGGGGGTCGATGTATTTCAGGCAGAAGGCGTCCTTGTCGTGAACGCACGGCACCTCCCTGTACATGTTGAATATCTCGCCCTCGTCCAGCCCCAGCGAATCCACGATATACTGGTACGCGTGGACATGCACCGCCTCCTCGAACGCCTGCCGCAAAAGATACTGGCGGCACTCCGGATTGGTGATGAGACGATAGGCGCCGAGCAAAATGTTGTTCGCGGCGAGCGATTCCGCGGTCGCAAAAAAACCGAAGTTGCGCTTCAACATGTGCCGCTCGTCGGCGGACAGCGCGTCCGCGTCGCGCCATTGTTCGATGTCGCGCTGCATATTAATTTCGCTCGGCATCCAATGATTCGCGCAGCCGTCCAGATAGCGCTCCCACGCCCACTTGTATTTGATCGGCACGAGTTGATTCACGTCGGCGCGGCAATTAATGATGCGCTTGTCGTCCACCGTCACCCGCCGCGGCGCGGCGTCCGGTTTCGGATTCGTCAGCACCGCCCCGCCGTCGCCGGAAATATCGTCCGTCAAATTGTTTTGTCGCGGCAAAGCCGTCATTGTTTCTCTCCTTTTCGCATGTTGTTTTTTTTACAACAATCGC
>JBPCXA010000184.1:0-4533 GCA_051008975.1 Gammaproteobacteria bacterium | reverse complement strand
CAGGAATGGGACGGGAGGAAGGCGAAAATGGCGAAATTTCCGCAAAAAATTCGCCCCGAAAAAAAATCGCAAAAAAAAGTTAAAAATTCGGATTTTTTCACCCCGTTCTCTGATACAATCAAATTATGATTGCATTAAAAGGAGAATTCCGAGGAAAATTTCTACCCCCCCCCCCCCTTGTACCTCGCTTTTTCTGCGGGCTTTTCGCGCTTTCGCCGCGCTGTTTGCGGCGATTTTCGCCCCGCTTTTCTTGACGGAGAACGCCGCCGCTTGGGGCGCCGTCATTAGAGACGCCGCCGACATTCCTTATATGTCCACGAATTACCCCACGCAAGAACTGGCGGAAGCGGCGGTGCGTCAGGCGTGCATTGACGGCGGCGAGAGCGAAAGTTATTGCGATTCTACCTCCTATTCCGTGTCCTTTGAGAATACGGTATATTTTGGTGCTTCAGTCGGATCCTTCAATGGAGTAGGCGGTAATGTGAATGATGCAACCGAGGCGGCTGTGCAAGATTGTATAAACCCCTCCTCCCTCATCTTCACCGAGACGTTTTGCAGAGGCATCATTCCATCCAGTTCGTTGGCAGGAGATTTTGTCTGCGGAGACGGTTCGCAACATCCGACTACGGAGAATGACTGCACCCGGGAAGCCCCGATGTGCATCGGCGATCAGACGCACGACATCCCCAACAACAACTGCGCGGATCCGATATGCATCGGCGATCAGACGGTTGTCGCCGGCGTTTGCACGAATCCGACTTGTATCGGCGACCAAACATTAACGGACGGCGTTTGCGAAAACCCGACCTGCATAGGCGACCAGACGGTTGTCGCCGGTGTTTGCACGAATCCGACTTGCATCGGCGACCAAACATTAACGGACGGCGTTTGTGTCAACCCGACTTGTACAGGTGACCAGACGGTTGTCGCCGGTGTTTGCACGAATCCGACTTGCATCGGCGACCAAACATTAACGGACGGTGTTTGCGTCGACCCGACTTGCACGGGTGACCAGACGGTTGTCGCCGGTGTTTGCACTGCTCCCGGACAAATTCCGCCCGCCAATAATAACGGCGGCGGCGGCGGCGTTGTTGTCGCCGAACGCGATGACGGAGCGGAAACGGCGGCGTATATCGGCGGCGGAATGCTTGCGGTCGGACTCGCTTCCTACTTTTTGTGGGACGGAAATCTGCTGGCGTTCACCTTTTCGCCCGATTATGGATATTCCATAACCGAAAGCGGATACGCGTACAATGTCGGCGGACAGCTGGATTTTCGTCAAGAAAATTTTCATTCGTATTACGCCGTCGGACAAGCGAATACGGATGGCGAGTTCGGCGATTTCCGCTACGAAAGCGGCGGCGAATACTCCGCCGATTTTTGGACGGCGGCGTTTTCCGAAACCGTCCAAGGCGAAACCGCCGATTATCGCTTTTCGCTTTCGGCGGATTACAACGGCGGAATTTGGCGGGTATCGCCGACGTACCGTTTGCATTCCCGTCTGGAAGACGACGAAACCGAAACGGCGAATTCGCTGAATTTGGAGGGCGTTCTCCGCTACAACCGTTGGACGATTTCGCCGTCCGCCGGATTTAATTGGCGGCGTCCGGAGGAGTTCGGCGACAACGCCCGATTCAATTTGTCGGCGGTGCGGCGGTTTTAAGGCGGGGGATTCCTGCTACGCAGGAAAGAGATTCCGGCTTTCGCCGGAATGGTGTTTTTTTATATTTTCGGATACCGCCAAATTCGGTATTGTCCGCAAAGACAAAAAGCACCGCCATTCCGGCGAAAGCCGGAATCTCCGCGCCGTAGGCGCAAAATTACCCGCCGTTTTTGAGGGTCGCCCAATTTTCCTTGGTGAAGGAGGAGGCGCTCAAATCGTTGCCGCGTACGAAACTCATAAAAAATTCGAACAACATCGGATTGACATCCCGCAGCGCGCGGTCGATCAAAATGCCGCGGCCGTTTTCGCTGTTGACGAGATGGACATATTCCACGCATTCCTCGTATTCGTCGGCGTCCAACGCCCGCAGCGTGCTGTGCAGACGGTCGCACCAGTCGCTGGGACGGAATTTTTTGCCGTCGGTCGTTTCGCCCTTGATGAGGACGAAATCCGTTCCCGTTTCGAACGGGGCGGCGGCGGATTTTTCTGGCTGCTGCATCTTCAAATCTCGGAAACCGCTATTGTCGCTTAATTCGCCCGCGATTCGGCGGTTTTCGGCGATTTTTACGCCGCCGCGAAAAAAATGATACAATTTCGCCCGTGAAATACGCGCATTATCTGGATTTTTCGGATTTGAGCGCCGCCGAAGTCCGCAGTTTGCTGGCGCGCGCCGCCGCCCGCAAGGCGGAAGTCCGCGCCGGAATTCGTCCGCCGCATCTCGCCGGACGGCTGCTGATGATGATTTTTGAACGCCCGTCCACGCGCACCCGCGCCTCGTTCGCCGCCGCGATGGCGCAGTCCGGCGGGCATTCGTTTGTCCTGGACGCCGCCGGAATGCAGCGGGCGCGCGGCGAATCGGTCGCCGACACCGCGCGCGCGATTTCTTCAATGGCGGACGCGGTGATGATTCGCGCCGGCGATCACAACGCGCTCGCCGAATTCGCCGTCCATTCCGCCTGTCCGGTGATCAACGGGCTTTCCGACCGCTCGCATCCCTGCCAGACGCTGGCGGATGTGATGACGTTTCAGGAACTGCGCGGCGACCTGCGCGGGCGAAAAATCGCCTGGATCGGCGATTTTAATAATGTGCTGTTTTCGTGGGCGGAGGCGGCGGCGATGTGCGGGGCGGAAATTTCCGCCGCCTGTCCGCCGCGATACCGCCCGCCGCAACCGCCCGCCGCCGTATCGTGGGCGGATTCCCCGGCGCGCGCCGCCGAAGACGCGGATTTGGTGATGACCGACGTGTGGGCGAGCATGGGCGACAAGGACGCGGAAACGCGGCGGCGCGATTTCGCCGGCTATGCGGTGGATTCCGCGCTGATGCAACGCGCGAAAAAAGACGCGGTGTTTATGCATTGTCTGCCCGCGCATCGCGGCGAGGAAGTCGCGGCGGAAGTAATTGACGGCGCGCAAAGCGCGGTGTGGCGGCAGGCCGAAAACCGGATGCACGCGCAAAAGGCGCTTTTGGAATTGCTGATGGCGGCGGACGACGGGCGGGATTCCGCGAAATCCCGCACCCGCAAATTTTCTTTCGGACGGGGCGGGGCGAAAAAATGAAATCCGTCCGCAAGGTCGTGCTGGCGTATTCCGGGGGATTGGACACTTCGGTCATTTTGCTGTGGCTGCGCGAAACCTACGGCTGCGAAATCGTCGCCTTCACCGCCGACATCGGGCAGGGCGAAGAACTCGCGCCGGCGCGGGCGAAGGCGGAAAAATTCGGCGCGGCGGAAATTTTCGTGGAAGATTTGCGCGAGGAATTCGTCCGCGACTATGTCTGGCCGATGCTGCGCGCGGACGCGGTGTACGAATATGAATATTTGCTCGGCACCGCCGTCGCCCGTCCGCTCATCGCCAAGCGGCAGGCGGAAATCGCGCGCGCCGCCGGGGCGGACGCGGTCGCCCACGGCGCGACCGGCAAAGGCAACGACCAGGTGCGGTTTGAGCTCGGCTATGCGGCGCACGCGCCGGAATTGACGGTAATCGCGCCGTGGCGCGAGTGGGATTTGACTTCGCGCGCCCGTCTTTTGGATTACGCCGAAAAACGCGGCATTCCGGTGGAACATCGGCGCGGACAAAACGCCCCGTACAGCATGGACGCGAATTTGCTGCATATTTCGTACGAAGGCGGCGAATTGGAGGATCCGTCGCATCCGCCGGACGAGGCGATGTGGCTGCGGACTTCGTCTTTGCGGGACGCGCCCGACCGCGCGGAGGAGATTAAAATTGAATTCGCGGCCGGAGATCCGGTCGCGGTGAACGACGAAAAGCTTTCGCCCGCGGCAACGCTCGCCGCGTTGAACGAAACCGCCGGACGGCACGGAATCGGGCGCGCCGACATCGTGGAAAGCCGTTATGTCGGAATGAAATCGCGCGGGTGCTATGAAACGCCGGGCGGCGCATTGCTTTTGCGGGCGCGGCAGGTTTTGGAATCGCTGACGTTGGACCGCGAAGTTTTGCGGCTGCGGCGCGATTTGACGCCGCGCTATGCGGCGGCGGTGTATGACGGCTACTGGTTCAGTCCGGAGCGCGAATTGCTGCAAAAGTTGTTTGACGAATCGCAGATACCGGTGTGCGGCGCGGTGGTTTTGCGTCTTTACAAGGGCGGAATGGAGGTGCGCGACCGCCGCTCGGACAATTCGCTTTTTGACGAGAAAGTCGCGTCGTTTGAAGACGACGGCGGCGTGTATCGGCAGCGCGATGCCGAGGGATTTATTCGTCTGCATTCGCTGCGGCTGCGGCTGCGGGGGCGGAAATGATTTTTCGCCGGCGGTTTCGTTAAAAAAGAACTCGCC
Organism: Gammaproteobacteria bacterium; assembly: GCA_051008975.1. Taxonomy (GTDB): domain Bacteria; phylum Pseudomonadota; class Gammaproteobacteria; order Tethybacterales; family Persebacteraceae; genus Persebacter. The sequence continues at coordinate 78 of JBPCXA010000184.1, read as the reverse complement.
CGGCGGCGGCGAAGTTTCGCGGCGTCCGTTTGCGGATTAAAATGAAATGATTAAAACGATACGGCGGCGAAAAATGTT
>JBPCXA010000183.1:0-6072 GCA_051008975.1 Gammaproteobacteria bacterium | reverse complement strand
GAGCGCGCGGGCGGCGGGGCGCGGAGAACGGGGATTATTCGTTGTAGTAGCGAATTTCCACACGGCGGTTTTGCGCCCAGTCGGCTTCGTTCTGGCCGAAGGCGACCGGACTTTCTTCGCCGAAACTCAGGGTTTCAATCTGCCCCGCGCCGACTCCGTTCGCCAGCATAATGTCGCGCACCGAATCGGCGCGCCGCTGTCCGAGCGCCAGATTATATTCGTTGCTGCCGCGCTCGTCGGCGTGTCCCTCCAAAATGACGCGGCGGGACGGATTGCGGTTCAGATAGTCCGAATGCGCGGCGATGACCGGCAAAGCGGAGTCGGCGACCGCCGACTTGTCGTACTCAAAATGAATCCGCCGCCGATCCAGCAATCCGCCGGAGGCGTCCGCCGCCGCGGGGGGCGACGCGGCGAATTCGGGCTCCCGGGACGATTCCGCCGAATCGGCCGCCGCCGCGGACGACGCCGAAGGCTTCTCGTCTTGAATGTCGCCGCTGTAGTTCGCCACGGTAGTGCCGCAACCGGAGGCCGCCAGCGCGAGCGCCGACAGCGTCGCGTAAAGAATAAAAACTCGTTTTTTCATTGCTCCGTCTTCCTTTCTTTGGATTTTTTCCGGTTCCAGCCCCGCTAAAACCAGTCCGATTTTGCCGGCCCCCAGACGGGATTAATCACCCGTCCCGTCTCGCGGACCTTCCACTGCGAAATGATTGTACCATTAATCGCGACAATGTGCAAATAATTTTCATAATTTTCATCTTTAAATAACACCATCGCGTCGTTCGGCGAAAAACTCGGCGAATCCGCCTCCCGGACGTCGGTCAAAACCGCCGTTTCGCCGGACGCCAAATCGGTGACGGCGACATTGTTGCGCCCGTTGTCGCCGCGGCGGATATGCAAAATTCGCTCCCCGCCGCCGTCGTAGGAGGGCGAAACCGCGTATCGGACGCCGAAAGAGACGCGCCGCGCCCGTCCGGCGTCCAAGTCAAACTCGTAAATTTGCGGCGCGCCGCTGGCGTCCGATTCAAAGGCGATTCGCCGCCCGTCCGGCGACCACGCCGGCTCGGTGTCTATCGCGTCCTCTTCCCGCATTTGCCGCTTGCCGGTCGCGGAGAGAATAAAAATCTGCTGCAAAGTGCGGTTTTCGGTCAGCGCCACGGCGATTTTTTGCCGGTCGGGCGACATCGCCGGGGCGCTGTTGCTGCCCGGAAAATTCGCCGCCGCCCGCCGCTCGCCGGTCAAAAGATTCTGCCGATACACCACCGGCTTGCGCTGTTCGAACGAGACATACAGCAACTCGTTGCCGTCCGGCGACCACGCGGGGGAAATCAGCGGCTCCGGGCTGGACAGCACGGTGTGGGCGTTGTGGCCGTCGTAGTCGGCGACCCGCAGCAAATTCATCCCGTCCTTTTGGCGGACGACATACGCGACCTTGGTGTGAAATACGCCGGGCAGTTTGGCGATCGTCTCAAAGACCCAGTTGCTCACCGTGTGCGCCGCCAGCCGCCGCGAATCGGGGGCGAAATTAATGCTGAATTCGCCCAAACTTTTTTCGGTCAGCGCGTCGTGCAGTTCGAAAAACAGCCGCCCGCCGCCGGAATCGCCGCGCGCCGCGCCGGCGAGCAAATATTCGCCGCCGCGCGCGCGCACCTCCGCGTAGCGGTCGCCGTAAATTTCGCCGCCGGAATCGCCGCGATTTTCGCGATCGCGAAAATAGCCGCTGCGGACGAGATCGTCGCGGATAATGTCGGAAAACCGCTCCGCGCCTTCGTCCTCCTCGCCCGAAAACTTTTCCACGAAAATGTTAATCGGACGCCAGTCGCCGCTGGTCAGCCGCAAATCCAACGCCGCCGCCGGCGCGGACGCCGCCAAACTGCACATCGCCGCCCAGCGGACGGCGGCGCGCGTCAAAATCTTTATCGTCTCAAATCGCCGCATTTGCCGCATTATAACAGGCGCGGCGTCCGAAATCCGCCCGTTGTACGGTAGCCGCCGCCGAAAACGCCGAAAAAAATTTTGCGCGGCGCGGGCGTTTGGTATACAATTACCGCGCATCTGTAAACTCCTTTTGTGGATGCCACGCGGGCGGGCGTAAACTCCACGCGCCGCCCGTACTTGTTTGCAGGTTTGCAGGTTTGCAGGTTTGCAGTACAGCGGAATTGTCCGGCGCGTTGCGCCGCTGAAACGGCTTTTGGGGCGGAGTTCCGCTTTGTCCGCCGTCGCAGAGTATCGGGCGCGCCTGGCATCCCGCCGCCCTAACATTAACGGTAAGGCGCGCAGGCGGCAACCGAATTAAAAACGCGAAACACGCGGCGGACGGCGGACGCGCCGCCCCGGATTACGCGGCGGAAAGTTTTTGTTTGACGATTGCGGCGACTTCGGACATGTCGGCGGCGGGGAGGGCGTTTTTGATGTGCGCCATCACCTTGCCGGTGTCGCGCGGCGTTTTCGCGGAAACCGCGGAGACGGCGTTTTCCACCGCCGCCGCGATTTCGGCGGCGGACGGCGCGGACGGCAAGAATTCCGCCAAAATTGCGATTTCCGCGTTCTCCCGCGCCGCCAGTTCGTCGCGTCCGGCGCGTTGAAATTGCGCCGCCGAATCGCGCCGCTGTTTAATCAGTTTGCGCGCGGCGGCGGCGAAGACCGCGGCGTCCGCCGCCGCCCCGGAATCAATTTGCGTTTTTTTGATTTCCGCGAGAAACATCCGCAGCACATCCACCCGCAACCGTTCTCCGGCGCGCATCGCGTCGTGCAATTGCTTTTGCAGCGCGGCGGCGGTCATACAAAACGCGGCGGGACGGGCGAAATCAGTATTTGCGGACCGGCAGGGTGCGCATCCGCAGTTTGCGCTGCAATTTTTTGACGGCGGCGATTTTCATCCGCTTGCGCCGCGACGTGGGCTTTTCGTACGCCATCCGCGCGCGCATTTCGGTGAGAATTCCGGCGCGCTCCACCTGCCGCTTGAAGCGGCGCATCCCGCCCTCGAACGGTTCGTTTTCCGACATATTGACAAACGGCATAAAGTCCCGGCTGCTCCTTTTTTTTCCTAAAAAAACAAAACGCCACGGCGCGCATCCGCACACCGCGTACGCGGTTAAGAAACGCATTATAGCATTTATCCCCCGGTAACCGGCGGAAAGATCGCAATTTCGTCGCCGTTTTGTACCGGCGAATTCGTCCGCGCGAAACGCCGCCCGACCGCGAATCCCAGCGCCCGGCGGGCGTCCAGTTCCTCGCCCCAGACGCCGCCGCGCGCGCGCAAAACCGCCAAAACATCCGCCACCGTCGCGGCTTCGGCGGACATCGTTTCTTCGGAAGTTTGCAGCCGCTCGCGCAGCCGCCCGAAAAACAGCAGACGCACTTCAATTTTCATCGCGCCCGCCGGACGACAAAATCGGCGACCGCCGCCGCGTCGTTCAGCGGCAAAACCGCGCAGCGCGAAGGCAGTCCGGGCGGCGGAAAATCCGCGGCGACCGCCTCCACCTTCGGAAAATCAACGGCGAGCGGCGGTCGCGCCAATTCGCGCCGCCACACCTCCACCTTCGGCAGCGGCGCGTTTTTGTATCCCTCCACCAAAATTAAATTGCATTCGGGGGTAAATTTATCCAAAAGCGCGGCGACGCCGGTTTCCGCCGCGCCGGGCTCGTGTTCGTGCATAAACGCCCAGCGGCGCGCGGACGACACCGCCACTTCGCGGCAGCCGGCGTCGCGGAAGCGGCGCGAATCCTTGCCCTCGCGGTCTATGGCAAAACCGTGATGCGCGTGTTTCAGCACTCCGACGACAAAACCGCGCGCCGTCAAAATCGGAATCAGACGCGTAATTAACGTCGTCTTGCCGCCGCCCGACCAGCCGGTAATTCCGAATACCGCCGTCATTCGCGCCGCAGCAGCACCCGCACCGCCCCCGAATTTCGCGGCGGTTCGATAAATCCCAGCACCGCGCCGCATCCCGCCAGCCATTTCCGCGTTTTGTCGCGCAACACCGCCCGTCCGTCCGCGCTGTGTCCGCCGCGCCCGTGAATAATTTCCACATTCCGCCGCCCGTCCGCGAGTTGCGCGCGCAAAAACCCGTCCAAAGACAAATACGCCGCCGCCGCCGTCATTCCGTGCAAATCCAGTTCCGCATCCGGTTTCGCCCGCAAAAGATCCTTCAAGCGCCGCCGATCAAAACCGTTCGCCGCGTACCACGTCTTTTCCGAAAACGGCGCGTCGTCGCCGCAGTCGGGCGGCAAAATCGCCGCGCCTTGATGCGGCGGCGATTTTCCGAAACCGTCCGCGGAATCGGATTCGGAATCGCGAACGGGCGGCGGCGCGATTCCTTCGCGGGCGATAATTTTTTCGAACGAATCGTCGTTCATCCGCCCGCCCCGCCCGAATCGTCGAGATATTTTTGCGCGTCCAACGCCGCCATACAGCCGGAACCGGCGCTCGTCGCCGCCTGCCGATACACCGAATCCTGCACGTCCCCGGCGGCGAAAACGCCGGCAATATTCGTCGCGGTCGCCATTCCCGAATCGCCGCCGCGCACCGAAATATAGCCGTTCCGCATTTCCAACTGTCCGGCGAAAACCGCGGTATTCGGCGAATGCCCGACCGCGATAAAAATTCCGTCCACCGCCAATTCCTCGTTCGCGCCGCTTTGCACATTCCGCAGACGCGCGCCGCACACGCCTGCATCGCCGCCGCGCACTTCCTCCAAAACATTGTTGAAACGCGTCTCCACTTTTCCCTCCCGGACGCGCGCGAAAATTTTGTCCTGCAAGATTTTTTCGGCGCGCAAAACATCGCGGCGATGCGCCAGAAACACCTTGGCGGCGATATTCGACAAATACAGCGTCTCCTCCGCCGCCGTATTGCCGCCGCCCACGACCAGCACCGGACGCCCGCGAAAAAAGAATCCGTCGCAAGTCGCGCAGGCGGAGACACCGCGCCCCAAAAATTTTTGCTCCGATTCCAGCCCCAGATATTTGGCGGACGCGCCGCAGGCGACAATCAGCGCGTCGCAGGAATATTCCGCCGCGCCGCCGAAAAGCCGAAACGGACGCGCCGACAAATCCGCCTTTTCAATATGGTCGCGCGCCAAAATCGCGCCGAAACGCAGCGCGTGCCGCTCAAACCGCGCCATCAAATCCGGCCCCTGCACGCCGTCCGCGTCGGCGGGCCAGTTGTCCACGTCGGTCGTGGTCGTCAGCTGCCCGCCGGGCTGAATTCCCGCGACGACGAGCGGACGCAAATTCGCGCGCGCCGCATACAACGCCGCCGTCCATCCCGCCGGCCCGGAACCCAAAATCAAAAGTCGAGAATATCGCGCCGCCATACCCGAATTGTATCAGACGAATTTTACATCGCCCGCAAAATCGCCGCCGTCGCGCCGCCGTTTTTCGAAAGCCCGCCGCCGCCCCGCACATAAGAGACCGTCCCATTCCTGCGAAGGCAGGAATTTCCGCCGCCGCAAAGCGGCGGGAAATTGTACGCCTTCGGCGACAGTTTGCGCCTTTCGGCGATGAGATTCCTGCCTTCGCAGGAATGGAATTATTTTTACCCCATTCCCGCGAACGCGGGAATCTCATTCGTTGGGCTGGTAGGTGAGGCGGGCCTGGGATTTGTCCAGCGTGTCCTGCCAGTTTTCGTCCAGATAGAACCGCTGGCGATTGTTCAAATCGCCCTCGTCGCCGACGCGGCATTGGGGATTGATCTCTTCGGGCGTGATAAACCGCGTGCCGTTCGGGTTGCGGTACACCAGCCAGCGGTGTCTGGGAATAATAGCGTCGTCCCGCACATTGTTGTTGAAACCCCTTAAACTGGACGGGGCGCGGTTTTGGGCGCGGGAGACGCTGATAATATTGCCGAATTGCCCGGAGGTGGCGCCTCCGTCAAGCGGGGAAAAGAGATAGATTCTGTCCCCGGGGACGGGGACGAATGTCCCGTTGTTGACAGTGTCTTCAAAAGCGATCGCATCCCGCTGACCGTTGGCGGTGGTATAAGGCGCCGTGGTCGCAAGGGGGAACCAGAATTCGCCGCCGCGCTGCAGCCATACATCGGCGAAGCCGCCATTCTCGCGGGTATACACGACAC
>JBPCXA010000182.1:0-7812 GCA_051008975.1 Gammaproteobacteria bacterium | reverse complement strand
CCAGACACAAAAAATCCTCGACCCAATTCAAATCCATAACGCGCCCTCCCGACGCCGAAACCGTGACGACCGATTATAAACATATCGCGGAAAATAAATCCGCATCGCGGCGCGGCGAAAAGGGCGTTCCGTATACGGGCGGGCCGCCCGCCGTCCGTTTATATCCCGCGCGAAAAAAATTTTACGGAAGACGCGTTTCGCCCGCGATTAATGCGCCCGCATTTTGCGCGGCGCGCGGGCTTTGGATTCTTCGCGCGCCGTGATTTGACCGCCGCAATTCTCCTCCACATAATACCGTCCGCCGGGGGCGACGCGTCCCGCCGCTTCGGCGGCGGCGAGAGAATCCAAAACGCGCGCGCGCAACAACCGCTCCAAAGGACGCGCGCCGGTCTCCGACGAGAATCCGTCCCGCGCCAGGGACGCCCGCAGACGCCGCCCGACTTGCACAAAAATATCCTTGTCCGCGCGCAGACGGTCGCACAACTCGCGCAGCCGCAGGCGGACGATGCGCGAAATCGCGTCCGCCGACAGCGGCATAAAACGGACGACCGCGTCCAGCCGGTTGCGAAACTCCGGCGAAAACCGCCGCGACATCGCCTCCGCGCCCGCCGCCGCCGCCTCCGAATCCGCGCGCCCGAAACCGGCGGGCGGGCGCTCCCATTCCGCCGCCCCGGCGTTGGAGGTCATAATCAAAATCGCGTTGGAAAAATCGGCGCGCCGCCCCGCATTGTCGGTCAGCGCGCCGTAATCCGTAATCTGCAAAAAAATATTCAACACATCCGGATGCGCTTTTTCAATTTCGTCCAGCAGCACCACCGCTCCGGGATGGCGGACGACGCCCTCCACCAAGCCGCCGCTTTGCTCGAATCCGACATAGCCCGGCGGCGCGCCGATTAATCTGGACACCGAATGCGCCTCCATATATTCGGACATGTCAAAGCGCAAAAGTTGCGCCCCCATCGCCTCCGCCAGTCGCCGCGCCATTTCGGTCTTGCCCACCCCGGTCGGGCCGGCGAATAAAAACGCCCCCGCCGTCCGCCCGTTGTCGTGATAGCCGAAACGCCGCCGCAAAACCGCCGCCGCCAGATGCGCCGCCGCCTCCGGCTGGTCCAACACTTTCGCCGACAGCCGCGCCGCCAAATCCGCCGTCTCCCGCCCGCCGCCCGGCGGCAGTCCGGCGGCGGCGCGCGCGGCGGCGGCGACATCCCGCTCCGACACCGGCGAATTGTCGCCGCGCAGACGTTTCCGCGAACCGGCGTCGTCCAGCAAATCTATCGCCTTGTCCGGCAAAAAACGCGAAGGCAAGAAACGCCGCGAATATTTCACCGCCGCCGCCGCCGCCTTCGGCGCGTACTCCGTCCGATGATGCGCCGACAACCGCGCCGCGACGCCGGACAAAATAATGCGCAGTTCGTCCTCCTCCGGCTCGCCGACGTCAATTTTATGAAACCGCCGCGACAACGCCGCGTCCCGTTCAAAAATGCGGCGATACTCGGCGAAAGTCGTCGCGCCGACGCAGCGGACGCCGCCGCCCAGCAGCGGTTTCATCAAATTGGCGGCGTCCAAAGATCCGCCCGACACCGCGCCGGCGCCGACGACGGTGTGGATTTCGTCAATAAACAAAACCGCGTTCGGGCGGGCGCGGCATTTTTCCAGCAACTGCCGCATTCGCTGTTCAAAATCGCCGCGGTATTTCGTGCCGGCGACCAGTTCGCCGACCGACACCGAAAACAACGACAGCCCCGCCAGCGACTGCGGCGCGTCCGGGCGCAGCGCGTAATGCGCGAGTTTGTGCGCGATCGCGGTTTTTCCGACGCCCGGCTCGCCGACCAGCAGCGGATTGTTTTTGTATTTGCGCCCCAAAATGCGCGCCACTTCGGCGACTTCGGCGTCCCGCCCGAACGGCGATTCCAGCCGCCCGGCGGCGGCGAGGGCGACCAAATTATTGTCCTCCGCCGGACGCGCGACGGGTTCCGCCGTCGCCGGCTTTTGATTGGCGTGCGCCAGCGCCGCCAGCCGCTCCACGCCGTGCTTGCACAGATAATAGGCGGCGCGCGAACCGGGCTCGGCGAACACCGCCGCCAGCACATGCGCCCCCGACGCCCCGCCGCGCGAATGCGGCGCGCGCGTCTGCAAAACCGCGCGCCGCAGAACGCGCTCAAACTCCGCCGTAGGCGCGGGACGACCGCCGTCGCAGTGCGTCTGCGTTTCAATGCAATGCTCCAAATCCTGCCGCAAACTTTCCACATCGGCGTTGCAGGTGGAAAGACAGCGGCGCACCGAAGAATTGTCAATCAGCACCAGCACCAGATGTTCCAGCGTCACCGCGCCCAGCCGCCGCCGCCGCGCATCGGCGTGCGTAAAATTGATATTGTCCTCCAACTCCGGCGTAATCACCGCCGCCCCCGCAAAATACCGTTCATCCGTCCGCCTTTCATTTGTCGTATCAAGTATAATCCAAATCGGCGGCGGCGAAAAACAAACGGCGGCGGGCGGCGGGCGGCGGCGAATAAAAAGAAGTCCCGTTCCCGCCCCCGTCCCATTCCTGCGAAGGCAGGAATGGGACGGGGGGTTAAAGCAAAAAATCAAAGTGAACAAAGAGATTCCGGCTTTCGCCGGAATGGCGTATTTTATATTTTCGGGTACCGCCGAATTCGGTATTGTCCGCAAAGACAAAAAGTGCCGCCATTCCGGCGAAAGCCGGAATCTCATTCCTGCGTAGCAGGAATCCCCCCTAAAACCGCCGCACCGCCGACAAATTGAAGCGGGCGTTGTCGCCGAATTCTTCCGCCGATTCCCAACGGAATCCGGCAGACGGCGAAATCGTCCAGCGATTGTAGCGGAGAACGCCCTCCAAATTCAGCGAATTCCGCGTTTCGGTTTCGTCTTTTTCCAGACGGGAATGCAAACGGTACGTCGGCGACAACCGCCAAATTCCGCCGTGGTAATCCGCCGACAGCGAAAAATTGTAATCCGCCGTTTCGCCCTGCACGGTTTCGGAAAACGCCGCTGTCCAAAAATCCGCCGCATATTTTCCGCCCGATTCGTAGCGGAAATCGCTGAATTCGCCGTTCGCATTCGCCTGCCCGGCGGCGGCGTACAGATGCCAGCCGTCTTTGCGGAAATTCAGCCGTCCGCCGGTGTTCACGGAGTATCCGCTTTCCGTGGCGGAATAACCGAAATCGGGGGCGAAATTGAACAGCGAAAAATCGCCGCCCGAAAGATACGCCGCCATAAATCCGACAACGCCGACGCCCAAACCGATGACCGCCAAATCCCGGGCGTTGCTGTCGTTATCGCCGACCGGATTTCCGCCGCCGCTGTCGCCGTTATTGCCCGGTTCGGGATCGGTAGCGGCGGCGGCGACGAGGGTATAGCCCTGCGTACCGTCAACGGCTTCATTCGTCGCCGTCCAAACATCGCCGGTCGTGAGCAGAAAGAATTCGCCCGCCGCCGTATCAACGGTGGCGATCACTGTCGGAGTTTCCCCGGCGGCGACCGCCAAAGTTCCGCCCGAATCATACACTCGGACGATAACATTTATCCCGCTGAACGCATTCCGAAAACGCAAAACATCGCCTTTGTCCGCCGCAGCACCGGCAAAAACCGGCAAACCGTCCGGAGAAGCGGTGAAAGCCGCCGACGTCTCGCCGCCGCCTTCATTAACCCTGGCGATAACGCCGGCGTTGATAGCCCCCTGATTAATGGGATCGCCCACAAGATCGGTGAAAATATCCGCCAACGACTCGCTTAAATCCATCGCATCCCCGACGCCGGCCCAAGTGAGGGGGGATGTGAAATATACCTGCGCACGGGCTTCCTGCGCGTTCGCCGCCGTCGTCGCCAAAACCGCCGCAAAAAACACGGCGATAACGCGAAAAACCCGTAAAATTAACGAGTCACGAGGGGGGGGGGGGGGCAGCAGTTTTCATCGGGGAACGCTCCTTTAATGGCGATAAAAATTTGATTGTATCAGAGAACGGGGGTAAAAAATCCGCGTTTTCAACTTTTTTGCGAATTTTTTTTCGGGGCGATTTTTTGCGGAATTTTCGCCGCCACAGTCCCATTCCTGCGAAGGCAGGAATCTCCGCCGCCGCGAAGCGGCGGGAAATTGTAAACGCCTTCGGCGACAATTACCGCCTTCGGCGATGAGATTCCTGCCTTCGCAGGAATGGGATTAAAGAGATTCCGGCTTTCGCCGGAATGGCGGTGCTTTTTATCTTTGCGGACAATGCCGAATTTGGCGGTATCCGAAAATATAAAATACGCCATTCCGGCGAAAAAATACCGCCATTCCGGCGAAAGCCGGAATCTCTTTGCGCGAAAGCGCAAACGATTCGCCTTCGGCGAATGAGATTCCCGCGTTCGCGGGAATGGGACGGGGGGGGAATGGGATAAATTCAGCCGTCCAAAATTTCCTCTATGATTGCCGTGGCGCGGCCGGTGTAGTGGTCTCTCGCCAGCGAGAAAACCGCCGTCGCCGCGTTTCCGATGTCGCGCCGGTAAAAGGCGAGCGCCGGGATGTTCAGCCCGTCGCCGCGCAGGCGCATCGCCGAATGTTCCCGCCCTATCGGTCGCAACTCCGACACCGCGAACGCCCCCGCAAACAGCGGACGCGCGAATTCCTCGCCCCACACCATCCGGTTCAGACAATCCACCGCTTCGGTCGTAATTTCGTCGGGCGGCGGCGTTTCGTCCACCCGAAACCGCGGAACTTCCGCCGCCGCGTCCGCGGATTCGCGGCAGCATTTTTCGAACGCGCGGGCGAACGGCGCGACTTCGCGGACCGAGACGCCCACCGCCTGCCGATGTCCGCCGAATTTTAACGCCGCCGAAGCCGCCGCCGCGTCCGCCGCCAGACGATACAAATCCCGCCCCGGCGGCGTCCGTCCGGAGCCGCGCCAGACGCCGTTTACGCGCGCGAACACCAGCGCCGGGCGGCGGTACAAATCCGCGAGACGGCCGGCGACAATTCCGGTTACGCCGACCGGCCATTCGGAATCGCAGGCGACGACCGCCGCGGAGTCCTGCGGCGGCGCGGGGATTTCCGCCATAATTCGTTCGACGATTTCCTTGCGGCGGAAATTCATTTCCGACAATTGCGCCGCCGCCCGCCGCGCCTGTTTTGCGTCCTCCGCCAGCAGGCAGCGCATCGCGGTTTCGGAACAATCCAGCCGCCCGGCGGCGTTAATTCGCGGGGCGACGGCGTGGCTGATGTCGCGGCAAACGAAGGCGGCGGGATCGATTTGCGCCGCCGCCGCTATGGCGGCAATTCCCGGGCTTGCGCCGCCGCCGCGGATTTGCGCGAGTCCGCCGCCCACCAGCGCGCGGTTTGTCGCGTCCATCGGGGCGCAGTCGGCGACCGAACCCACCGCGACAAGATCCAAAAACTGCTTCATTTCGAGCGACGATCTCAAATGTTTCCGCAACGCCGCCAGGGCGTAAAACGCCACGCCCGCGCCCGCCAGATTCGCCCCCGGCGAATCGTCGCCGCCCAGCCGCGGATTGACGATGCAGTCGGCGTCCGGCAGCGTCTCCGGCGGCAGATGATGATCGGTGATGCACACCCGCATTCCCAAAGATTTGGCGCGCGCGACCGCGTCCAAGGCGGAAACGCCGTTGTCCACCGTCAGCAAAACGGAAACGCCGTCCGCCGCCGCTTCTTCGGCGATTTCTTCGTGCAGTCCGTAGCCGTGCCGCGTTCTGCCGGGAATGCGCCACGAAATTTCCGCGCCCAAACATCGCAATCCCGCCGCCGCCAGCGCGGCGGCGCACATTCCGTCCGCGTCATAATCGCCGACGACGCAAATTTTCTCGCGTTTGCGGACGGCGTCCGCCAGAATCTCGCACAGTTTTGCGATGTCCGGCAAAACGGCGGGCGGCGGCAGGGACGAAAGCGGCGGCACCGCGTCGCCGCTCCCCGAAATTCCGCGCGCCGAAAGCACCCGCGCCGCCAGCGGCGGCAAACCCTCCCCGCGCAGTTTGCGGCGCAAAGAATCGCAGCCGCGGCGCACGGCGAAAAGGGCGGAAGTCAACGCATCGCCTTATCGCGTTTGCGCGCCGTCCTCGCCGCCGACAATCACCGTATCGGCGCGGCGGCGGGCGAAAATGCCGTTTTCCACCACGCCGGGAATGGCGTTAATTTCCGCCTCCATCTCCGCGGCGGCGGTCAAATCCAGCCCCGTCGCGTCCAAAATCCAGTTGCCGTTGTCGGTGACGAATCCCTCGCGCCATTTCGGGCTGCCGCCCATCGCCGCCAGACGCCGCGCGGCGAAAGAACGCGCCATCGGCAAAACCTCCACCGCCAGCGGAAACCGCCCCAGCCGCCCGACCGGTTTCGAGGAATCGGCGATGCAGACGAAACGGCGCGCGCATCCCGCCAGTACTTTTTCGCGGGCGTGCGCGCCGCCGCCGCCTTTCAGCATTTGCCGGTTGCCGTCAATTTCGTCCGCGCCGTCCACATACAAGTCCAATTCGGAAATGTCGTCGTTGCATTGGAATCCGGCGGCGGCGAGAAGTTTCGCGGTGCGCTCCGAACTGGCGCGGACGGCGGAAATCTTGCCGCGCAGCGGCGGCAAAAGCGCGATAAAACACTCGGCGGTGGAGCCGGAACCGACCCCCAACGCCGCGCCGTCTTGTATCAACGCCGCCGCCGCCGCCGCCGCCGCGCGTTTTTGTTTTTCCAAATCCGCCATACATCCGATTGTAGCAAATCCGCCGCCGCCGCCCGCCGTCATTCCCGCGATTCCCGCCTCACCCACAGTGCCATTCCGGCGAAAGCCGGAATCTCCGCGCCGTAGGCGCGAAATTAGCCGCCGCTTTGCGGCGAATCGGCGAAAGAGATTCCGGCTTTCGCCGGAATGGTGGTTTTTTTATATTTTTGGATACCGCCAAATTCGGTATTGTCCGCAAAGACAAAAAGAACCCGCCATTCCGGCGAAAGCCGGAATCTCATTCCCATTCCTGCGAAGGCAGGAATCTCCTCGCCGAAAGGCGCAAATTGTCGCCGAAGGCGTACAAATGTACAATTTCCCGCCGCTTTGCGGCGGCGGAGATTCCTGCCTTCGCAGGAATGGGACAAAGAGGCAGGAATGGGACGGGGAGGGGTGTAGGAATGGGACGGGGGGTTAAGGTGAAAAAAAATGTAAAAAAATGGACAGAACTGGGAATTATTTCGTATAATCGCGGGAATGTCGGTTTTTCTCAAACGCGCGTCGGCGTTTTTTGCCGCGTTTTTGCTGGCGTCCGTTGTCGGTTGCGGCGGCGGGGGCGGCGGTCCGGATTTCGGCAGCGGTCCGTCCACCAACATCGGCGACAACGACAACAACGACGACGACGGTACGGAAGAGTCGGATGTGGAACTGGTCGTCGTGGTTGATTCCAAGGCGAACGCGGATCTCAATTTGCGGGCGATGGACGGAAACGGCGGCGAGCAGATGGTGCCGATAACCCCCGATGTTCTGGACAATTTGACCAGCGGACAGTCGCCGACCGTGACGCTTTCCGATTTGTCCGAATCTTCGGGCGCCGTTTTTGTTACGATTGCGCGAACGATCGTGGAAACGGCGGACGGTTTTACGGTGACGCTTTTGCCGCAGACGATTATCATCGCGGCGCGTCCGGCGGTGCTGGCGACGGTGAGGGGAGAAACGGTGACTGTGTCCGCCTCCGACGGAAGACTGGACGATTATCCGACCGCCCATATTTCCACGGCGACGATAACCGCCAATGTAACTCTCGCCCACGGCGCAAATCCGCGAGACCGGGAGTACGCGGCGACGATCACCGTTACCCCGGGCGGCACGTACACAA
>JBPCXA010000181.1:0-18088 GCA_051008975.1 Gammaproteobacteria bacterium | reverse complement strand
CGACAGTGGTCGCCACCGTTGATACGGCGGCAGACGAATTCTTTTTGCTGGCGGCCGGTGATGTTTGGGCGGCGACGAACGTCGCCGTACGCGGTACGCAGGGCTATCTTGAACCGACTTGCGGCGGGGATACGCCGAGATTATCCGCCGACGGTTCAATTTGCGAAGCCACCGACGCAACCGAAGCCGCTTCCGATTCCGCCTCCGGCGGCGACGGCAACGCCCGGGATTTGGCGGTTGTCGGCTTGGGCGTGGGCGTTGTCGGGTTTATGGCGGCATACCTTTCGGGCGGCGATTTTTCACTGTTCAATTTCGCTCCCGATTACGGCTATTCCGCCACCGAAAGCGGCTACGCGTACAATGTCGGCGGTCGCCTAAATTTCCGCAAAGACCGCTGGCATTTGTACTACGCCGCCGGGCAGGCGAATTCTAACGGCGAATTCGGCGATTTCCGCTACGAAAGCGGCGGAAAGTACACCGCCGATTTGTGGACCGCCGCGTTCTCCGAAACCGTAAGCGGCGAAACCGCCGATTACGATTTTTCGTTGTCTGCGGATTACCACGGCGGAATTTGGCGGTTGTCGCCGACGTACCGTTTGCATTCGCATTTGACGGAAACGGACAGCGAAACGGCGAATTCGCTGAATTTGGAAGGCGTTCTTCGCTACAATCGCTGGACGATTTCGCCGTCTGCCGGATTTAATTGGCGGCGTCCGGACGAGTTTGGCGACAACGCCCGCTTCAATTTGTCGGTGGTGCGACGTTTTTAGGGCGGGGGAGATTCGTCCTCCTCCCAACAGTACCATTCCTGCGAAAGCAGGAATCCTCGCCGTTTGCGGGATGGATGACGGCGGAGATTCCTGCTTTCGCAGGAATGGTACTTCTCTTATATTCGGACGTTCACTAATTGTTCTATTCCTACGAAAGCAGGAATCTCTTTGCGCGAAAGTGCAAACAAAAAATTCGCCTTGCGGCGAATGAGGTTCCGGCTTTCGCCGGAATGGCGGTACTTTTAATCTCTTAATTAAAATACGCTATTCTTGCAAAAAAACACCGCCATTCCGGCGAAAGCCGGAATCTCTTTTTTCTATTCCCATTCCACCGTCGCCGGGGGCTTGGAGGAGATGTCGTACAAGACGCGGTTGATTCCCGGCACCGAATTGATGATGCGCGACGACACGCGCGCCAGAAATTCGTGCGGCAGACGCGCCCAGTCGGCGGTCATAAAATCGTCCGTCGTCACCGCGCGAATCGCCGCCGCGTTTTCGTAGGTGCGCGAATCGCCCATCACGCCCACCGTCCGCACCGGCAGCAGCACGACAAACGCCTGCGCGGTGTGCGCGTCCAGTCCGGCGGCGGCGAGTTCGGCGCAAAATATCGCGTCCGCGCGGCGCGCGACGGCGACCCGCTCCGGCGTTACTTCGCCCGGCACCCGCACCGCCAGACCGGGGCCGGGAAACGGATGACGGCAAATCAACTCGCGCGGCAGACCGAGCTCCGCGCCCAGCGCGCGCACTTCGTCCTTGAATAATTCGCGCAGCGGTTCCAGCAATTGCAAATTCAAACGCGCCGGCAATCCGCCCACGTTATGGTGTGATTTAATCACCGCCTTGCCGCCGCCGTCCACGCCCGCCGATTCCACGACATCGGGATAAATCGTACCCTGCGCGAGAAACTTCACGCCGTCCAAAGTGCGCGCGTATTCCTCAAATTCGGCGACGAATAATTCGCCGATGCGGCGGCGTTTTTCCTCCGGATCGAAGACGCCGCGCAGCGCGGCGAAGAATTTATCCGCCGCGTCAATGATCGTCAATTTCGCGCCGAAACGTCCGCACAGCGCGGCGCGTATATTTTCCGTTTCGCCTTCGCGCATCAGTCCGTGATCGACCAGAACGCAGTGCAGCCGCCGCCCGATCGCGCGATGCAAAAGCGCCGCCGCGACCGCGGAATCCACCCCGCCGGACAGCGCGAGCAGCACGCCGTCTTCGCCCGCCCGCCGCCGGATTTCCGCGACCGCGCGGGAGATAAAATTCGGCGTCGTCCATTCGCCGCCGCAGCCGCAAATATCGCGGACGAAGCGCGACAATATTTCGCGTCCGCGCGAAGTATGCGCGACTTCCGGATGAAACTGCACCCCGAAAAGCGCGCGTTTTTCGTCCGCCATCGCGGCGACCGGGGAGGAATCGGAAACTGCGGCGGCGGCGAATCCGTCCGGCATTTTTTTTATGCGGTCGCCGTGGCTCATCCACACCCGCAATTGTTTCGGCAATCCGGCGAAAAGTTTGCCCGGCGTTTGTACGACGATTTCGGCGGCGCCGTATTCGTGATGTTCCGCGGTCTCCACTTCGCCGCCCAACGCCGCCGCCATCGCCTGCATTCCGTAGCAGACGCCCAGCACCGGCGCGCCGCATTCCCAGACGGCGGCGGCGATTTGCGGCGCGTCTTCCGCCGCCGCCGACCGCGGCCCGCCGGACAAAATAATCCCGGCGGGCGCCGTCGCGTCAATCGCCGCGACGGTTTTTTGATGCGGATGAATCTCGCAATACACGCCGAGTTCGCGCACCGCGCGCGCAATCAACTGCGTAAATTGCGAACCGTAATCCAGTATGAGAATCGTCCGCACGGCGGCGTCAGCGGACGTTGCTTTTGAGCGGCGGCGGATATGTTCCGCCGCGCCTGTCCGCCGCGATCAATTCCAAAAGGGCGGCGCATTCCTTGTCTTCGGCGGCGGCGGAAAGATCGTCCGGATCGCGCGAAAAATCGTAGCGCGGACGCGCCGGCCCGAACACCTCGCCGAACAAAATCGCCGGCAAAGAAAACAGCATACCGAAAGTCATCATCGCGCCCTCCTTCGTTACCGCCGGAGGTTCCTTCTTGTCCGGATTCGTGTGCGTCTTAATCGTTTGATATTCCAAAGCCAAAAAATCGCATCCGACTTCCGGGCTGTGATAGGTAAACGTTTCGCGTTCCGCCGCCGCCGCGCAGACGCACGTCGCGCACAACGAAACAAGAACCGCCCGCGGCGAAAACGGCGAAAATCGCGTCCCGTGCGGTTTCATTCTTAGGAATGATCCGCCTGATAGTTCGGCGCCTCGCGGGTAATTTGCACATCGTGGACATGCGATTCGCGGACGGCGGCGGCGGAGACGCGGATATGCCGCGCTTTTTTGAGCGCCGCCAAATCGGGCGCGCCGACATATCCCATCGCCGCCCGCAGCCCGCCCAAAAGTTGATACAGCACGTCGGCGACTTTGCCTTTGTAGGGGACGCGCCCCTCCACGCCTTCCGGCACCATTTTGTCGGGCGATTCGCCGCGCTGCGCGTATCTTTCGTCGCCGCCGCGCCGCATCGCCGCCAAAGACCCCATCCCGCGATAGCGTTTGTAGGCGCGCCCCTGATACAGTTCAATTTCGCCCGGCGATTCGTCGGTGCCGGCGAGCATTCCGCCGACCATCACGGCGTCCGCCCCGGCGGCGACCGCTTTCGCGACATCGCCGGAATAGCGCAAGCCGCCGTCCGCGATTATCGCCGGACCGTTTTTGCCGCACGCGCGCGCGACCGCCTGAATCGCCGAAAACTGCGGCACGCCGACTCCGGCGACCATCCGCGTAGTGCAAATGGAACCGGGACCGATTCCGACCTTGACGACATCCGCCCCGGCGGCGGCGAGATCTTTCGCGCCGCGGGAGGTGGCGATATTGCCGGCGATCAGCAAAACGCCGGAAAGACGCATTTTTTTAAGACGCGCGACCGCCTCCAACACGCCGCGACTGTGGCCGTGCGCCGAATCCACCACCAGCGCGTCGACGCCGGATTCGGCGAGCAGCGCGGCGCGCTCGTCGTCCGACACGCCCACGGCGGCGGCGGCGCGGAGACGTTTCTTGTCGTCCTTGCTGGCGTCGGGAAATGTTTCGGCGCGGACGATATCCTTCACCGTGACCAGCCCGCGCAAAACTCCGCGCGCGTCCGTGATGACGACCCGCTCAATGCGATGCTCGTGCATCAGCGTCTTGATGCGGCGCATGCTAAATCCGGGACGGACCGACACCAGCCGGTCGCGCGGCGTCATCAATTCGCGCACCGGGCGTCCGGGACGGTCTTCAAAACGCAAATCGCGGTTGGTGACGATTCCCTGTACGACGCCGTCTTCGCCCACGACGGGCAATCCCGAAAATCCGCAGACGCGCTTAATTTCGCGGACTTCGCCGACGGTCATTTCGGGCGAAACGGTGACCGGGGCGGAAACGACGCCGCTCTCAAACCGCTTCACTTTTTCCACTTCGGCGGCCTGCGCGGCGGCGGTCATGTTTTTATGGATGACGCCCAGCCCGCCGAATTGCGCGAGGGCGATGGCCATTTCCGCTTCGGTGACGGTGTCCATCGCCGCCGACAATACCGGCGCGGCGAGCGCGAATTGCCCGCCGAGGCGCGTCCGCAGCGAGGCGTTTTTCGGCAGCACGCCGGAATATCCCGGCGTCAGCAGGACATCGTCAAAGGTCAGTTCGGCGTCCATAAACCGCATATTATAAACCAAACCCGCCGCCCGCCGAAATTTTCGCGCGCCTTTTTCGGACGAATTCCGAAAAACATTTATAATCCCGCGAATGAAACGCTCCCCGGTTATTTTGGACAATCGCCGCGCCGGATTGGCGGAATATCTGCGCGGACATTTGGACGGCGCGGAGATGTTTCGGATCGTCTCCGCCTATTTTTCGGTTTTCGGATTTGAGACGCTGGCGGACGGGCTGGAATCCGCCCCGTTGAAGAAAGTCAAGTTTTTGTTCGGCGATCCGGAATCGGCGGGCGAAGTCGTTTCCGGCGAAAAGACGCGGCGGACGTTTCATCTGACCGAAACGGGGCTGTCGGTTGACGACGGCGTACTGCGGCAGCGGCGTCTCGCGGAAAGATGCGCCGAATGGATGGGGCAAAAAAGCGTGGAGGTGCGCAAAATTTCGCGCCGCAATTTCCTGCACGGCAAAATGTATCATTTGGAATCCGCGGCGGGCGGCGCGGCGACCGTCGGCAGTTCCAACTTCACCCGCCGCGGAATGGGGGAGTCGCAAAATCCGAATGTGGAAATCAATCTCGCGGCGGAGGACGCGGATACTCTCGCCGCGCTGGCGGAATGGTTCGACGAATTGTGGGACGCGCCCGAATTGACGGAAGACGCCAAGCCGGAGGTGCTGGCCGCGCTGGCGCGCTGGCGCGAAGAATATGCGCCGGAGTTCGTCTATTACAAAACATTGTTTGAGTTGTTTCGCGAAGAAATAGAGACATACGAGCGGAACGACGCCGAAACCGGCGCGACCGGACTGCACGATACGGAAATATGGAAGGCGTTGTACGAGTTTCAGAAGGACGGCGCGCAGACCGTCATCGGCCGTCTGCTGCGGCACGGCGGCTGCATTCTCGCCGACAGCGTCGGGCTGGGAAAAACCTACACCGCGCTGGCGGCGATCAAGTATTTCGAACTGCGCAACAAATCCGTGCTGGTGCTTTGCCCGAAAAAACTGGAACAGAACTGGCGCGCGTATCAGGCGGCGGCGTTCAACTCCGGCAACCCCTTCGCCGCCGACAAATTCGGCTACGCGCTGCTGGCGCACACCGATTTGGGGCGCGAAAGCGGAATGGTCGGCGGCGTTGATCTGCGGAGATTCAATTGGGGCGCGTACGACCTCGTCGTGATCGACGAATCGCACAACTTCCGCAACGATTCCCAAAGCCGCCGCGATCCGGAGACGGACGAGATCGTCCGCCGCAGCCGCTACGAAACGCTGATGGAAGATGTCATTAAAAGCGGCGCGGACACCAGGGTGCTGATGCTGTCGGCGACTCCGGTCAATACTTCGTTGATCGATCTGCGCAATCAGATTTATCTGATGACCGGCAAAAACGACGGCGTCTTCGCCGAATCGCTGGACGTGCGCAGCGTCAAAGACGTGGTGCGGGCGGCGCAAAAGAAATTCCACGAGTGGGAGAAGCGCCCGCATGACCGAAGAAAAAAGGGCGAACTGCTGGCGGCGTTGGGCGGCGACTTTTTGAATCTGCTCGGCGGCGTCACCATCGCCCGTTCGCGGCGGCAGATAAAAAAGTTTTACGGCAAATTTATCGCCGAGCAGGGCGATTTTCCGGTGCGCGAAAAACCGCAAAACGAATGCCCGCACACCGACTCGCTCCGCGAACTGTCGTACAAGGATCTGCACGCCGATCTTTCGCGTCTGCAATTTCATATTTATCGCCCGTCCGACTATGCGGACGACGACGTGCGCAAGCGGCTCGTGGACGAAAAGAAGGCGCGCAACTTTAACCAGCAAGACCGCGAAAAGTTTCTTGTCGCGATGATGCGCGTCAACTTCTGGAAGCGTCTGGAAAGTTCCGCGCACGCCTGCAAACTGACATTGGAGCGGACGCTGGGAAAGATTGACGGGCAAACCGACCAGATTGAAAAATTCCTGCAACAGCGGGAGAACGTGCGGGCGGAAATTCTCGGCGATGAAGAACGGGAGGGGGAGGAGCAGGAGGACGAAAATTTCTTCGTCAACCGCAAGGCGAGGACGCCGTATCGTCTGCGCGAATTGGACGTGAATAAATGGCGCGCGGATATGGAAAAAGACCGCCTCGCCTTGCAGGACGCGCTGGACAAAGTGCGCAAAATCACGCCGCAACGGGACGGCAAACTCGCGCTGCTCAAAGAGCAAATCCGCAGACAGGCGGCGCGTCCGAACCGCAAAATGCTGGTGTTCACCACTTTCAAGGACACCGCCGAATATCTGTACAAACAGTTGCGGGAACTTGCGGGCGAATTGAACATTAAAATTGCGTTCGTCGCCGGCGGAAACGTCGCGCGCATTTTTTCGCCGCGGCGTCAATTGAACAAAACCGCGTTCTTCGACGGAAATGCGGAACACGGAATGGACGAGGCGGGCGATTTTACCGACATACTGGATCGTTTTTCGCCGCGCGCGCGGGGGCGGGACGTCGCGCCCGATAAACGCATTGACTTGCTCGTCGCGACCGACTGCATTTCGGAGGGGCAAAATTTGCAGGACTGCGACACGGTGCTGAACTACGACATTCATTGGAATCCGGTGCGCCTTATGCAGCGTTTCGGGCGCATAGACCGGCTCGGCAGCAAGAACAAATCGGTGCGAATGATCAATTATTGGCCGCCCGACGACATGGATTCGTACCTGGACCTGCAGGATCGCGTACATGCGCGGATGGCGCTGATGGACGCCGCCGCCGGCGGCGATGACGACACATTGAACATATCCGGCGGCGACGGGATGAGCGCGGACGAAGTGAAGGAGGCGGTGCAGACGGAATTGCATTTTCGCGACGAACAATTCCGCCGCATGCGGGACGAGATCGTCGATTTGGAGGATATGGACGACTCCGTCAATATGTCCGACTTGACGCTGGATTATTTTATCGCCCAGTTGCTGCGCTATCTGCAGGCGAACCGCGAGGCGTTGGAAGCCGCGCCGCCGGGCGTCTATGCCGTCGCGGACGCCGCGGACGGGGACGCGCTGCAAAACGGCGCGATATTCTTTTTTCGCGGGATCGTCGCGGACGAAACCGCCGCGCAAACCGCGGGGGACAAATGTTATTTTGTGCATGCGGAGAAGGGGCGGGTGCGCCGCGGCTACCTCCAAATCCGCGATGTTTTACGCGTCTTTGAATCGCTCGCGCTCGGCAAAACCGAACCGCTGAAAAAACTCTGCGATTCTTTTTCGCGCGAAACGGAAACCGAGGAAGGCATGCGGTTTTATGACGAAATGGCGCGCGCGGCGGTCGCGGACATCGTTGACACTTTTAACGCGAAAGCCGGAGAATCGCTGCGCGCCGACGCGGGACGCGGCGGAGTACTGCCGCCGAAATCCGAACGCCCCGCCGCCGGAAATCTGCGGCTGCTCACCTGGCTTGTCATTAAAAAAGACGAACCGGCGCGAAAACCGGTATTGACCCCGCCGCGCGAGCGGGACGCGCCGCCGCCGATGTTTGATTCCAGACGGAAGAAAAAATAATGAACGAAGAACAGCGGACGAAAATCGCGCTGCGGGACGCGCTCGCCGAATGCGGTCGCGCGCCCGACTTCGGCGCGGCGGCGGAACGCCTGCTGAACGCGCTGGAATATAAGAGCGAACGCAAACATTCCGCCTCCGGAAATGTGCGGGAGTTTGTCGGCGCTTTTCCCGCGTCGCGGGCGGACACCGCAGGCGAAAGGCGGCTTGTCGCCGCCGCCGCGTCGGCGCGCATTCTCTTTCAATATACCGGCGCGGAAATCGCCGAAAGCGGACAATTCTTTGACGCGGAATTTGACGGGGGCGACTCCCGAAGTTTTTTGTTTTTCGCCGTGGAATTAAAACGCGGCAAATATGCGCGCGGACAATACGCCGAATTCGCGCGCGAAATCAACAGACGATTTAATGCGCCGGTCGTCGTTTTGTTTCGCGCGGCGGACGCGGAAGACAAGGCGCGTCTTTCCCTCGCCTTTGTCGGGCGGCGGGCGAACAAAATTGATCCCGACCGCGACGTGTTGGAAAAAGTTTCGCTGCTGCGCGGCGTTGACTGCGCGAATCCGCACCGCGGACATTTGGACGTTTTGGCGGCGTTGTCGCTGAAACATCGGAAGGAATGGATGCGCAAGAACGGACGCCCGCGGAACTTTGACGGACTGCTGGCGGCGTGGCTGGACGAACTGAATACGGACGCGCTGAATAAACGTTTTTACGGCGACCTGCTGGAATGGTTCGACCGCGCGCGGGAGGAAATTAAATTTCCGGACAATCTGCGCGACAAACGCGGGGACTGGGTGATCCGCCTGATTACGCGCCTGCTGTTCATCTGGTTTATCCGCGAAAAACATCTCGTCGCCGAGGCGTTGTTTACAAGGGCGCAAATCGCCCCGCTGTTAAAGAACGGCGCGGACGGCGATTCTTATTATCGCGTCGTTTTGCAAAATTTATTTTTTGCGACTTTGAACACGCCGATACGCGAACGCCGGTTCAGCCCCGGCGGGAGGGACGCGCACCGCGATTTTTCGTTGTATCGCTATCGCGGCGAAATCGCCGAAGGGCGCGAGGACGAATTGCTTTCACTTTTCGCCGAAACGCCGTTCATCAACGGCGGACTGTTTGACTGTCTGGACGACTACGAGGGCGTCCGGGCGGGCGGCGAACGGACGGATTATTTTTCGGACGCGCACGGAAAACAATTGTCGCTGCCCGACCGTTTGTTTTTTGACGACGACGACGGGCTGCTTTCCATTTTCCACCGCTATAAATTTACGGTGGAGGAAAGCACGCCGATAGAGCAGGAGGTCGCGCTGGATCCGGAACTGCTCGGACGGGTGTTTGAGAATTTACTCGCCGTCTACAATCCGGAGACGGGCGACAACGCGCGCAGGCAGACCGGTTCTTTTTACACGCCGCGCGAAATCGTGGATTATATGGCGCGCGAATCTTTGGCGGAATGTCTGGCGGCGAAAGCCGGGACCGACTTGGACGCGACGCGCGATCTTTTGGACTACGCCGCGCCCGCGGGCGAAATGTCCGCGGCGGAGAAAAAATCTCTGGTGCGCGCCATCGCCGAAATTAAAATTTTTGATCCCGCCGCCGGTTCGGGCGCGTTTCCGACCGGCGTTCTGCATCTTTTGACTCTCGCGCTTTCCAAACTCGATCCGCAAAACAAGAAATGGTCCGAACTGCACCGGGAACGCGCCCGGACGGACGCGGCGGCGGCGTTTAATAAAGACGACCAAAACGCGCGCGAAGAACGGCTGCGGGAAATCAACGACATTTTCGCGCGCTATTCCGATTCCGATTTCGGGCGCAAACTGTTTTTGATCCAAAACTGCATCTTCGGCGCGGACATACAACCGGTCGCCTGCCAGATCGCCAAACTGCGCTTTTTTATATCGCTGGCGATAGAGCAGACGCCGGACGAAAACGCGGACAACTTCGGCATTAAACCGCTGCCGAATTTGGAGACGCGATTCGTCGCCGCCGACACGCTGCTGCAAATCGGCGGCGGCGGACAGGCGCGACTCAAATCCAAATCCGTCGCCGCGGTGGAATCCGAACTTTCGGCGAACCGCGAACGCCATTTTAATGCGACCGACCGCGGCGAAAAATTGCGATGCCGAGAAAAAGACGCGCAACTGCGCGAAAAACTCGCGCGCGGACTGGCGAAGAGCGGCGACTTCGGCGACGAAGACGCGCAAAAAATCGCGCGCTGGAATCCGTACGACCAAAACGCCGTCGCGCACTGGTTCGACGCCGAATACATGTTCGGCGTCGCCGACGGCTTCGACATCGTCATCGGCAATCCGCCGTATGTCAAAACCGAGCATCTGTCCGGGACGGTGAAAAAAGTGTTAAAAGCCGCCTTCGACTGGGCGGACGATTTGTACGCGCATTTTATTTTCAAGGGAATGGAATTGACGCAAAACGGCGGCATATTGTCGTACGTCACTAACGACAGTTTTATCGCGTTTGACAGCAAGCGGCGCGTACGCGATCTGTTGCTGGACAACAAACTGTTGTCGTTGGTCAAATGTCCGCCCGCGACATTTGACGCGACCATTTATGTCGCGGTTTTCATGGCGATGAAACAAACCTCCGCTCCGTCCTGTGAATATAGGTGCGGTGTCATCACATCTCCCAATTACGCTTGTCGTGAATTGGGCGCGGTCGGGTACGGCGCGGTCAACGAGATCCCCGGTCGCAAATTGTTGTTCCCCAGCCCTATGTTGGAATTGTATCTGCGAATTATCGAACTGCACGATAATGTCGGAACATGTTTGCATGTGCGTAATGCTGGCATTCATTCGGGCAATGTGCGCGACAAAGTGTTTTTTGCTGAAAACATTTCCGGCAAATTAAACCGTCTGTTGCAGGGACGGCAGATCGGGCGGTTCTTTATGAATTGGAACGCGCCGGAAGCGCAGTATAAATTCTGCAACATCGGCTACAAGCCGCGTCCTGTCCCGGGCATCGGCAGAGGAGGTGTGCCCAGCAAGCACAACGAATACTGGACTTTCCAAGCTGATATTGATAATCATCATCAGCCGGAGCGTTTGTTGATCCGTCAAACCGGAGACGGCATTGTCGCCGCCTATCACAGCGAACAAGAGTCGGGGCAATTTTACACCGACAACACGCTGTACACTGTTCTGCCGAAAACCGACAAGGTGAATCTGCAATACGCGATGGCGATATTGAACGGGCGATTGATTAACGCCTTGTATCAGTTTGTCGTGCAGGAAAAAGGCAAGACGCTGGCGCAAGTTAAAGTTCGCAACATAACGGCGTTGCCGTTCGTCGCGCCGACAATGGCGGAACAACGCCCGTTCATAAAATTGGCGGAAAAAATCACCGCCGCCAAAGCGGCCGACCCGACCGCGAACACAACCGAATGGGAGAAGGAAATAGACCGCCGCGTCTACACCCTCTACGGCCTGACGCAGACAGAAATCGCCATCATAGAGGCGGCGGATTAATTACGCCGCCTTCTTCGGCAACGCCAACACCCGCTCCCGAAATCGGCGAAATAACAGGGATCATTCTCCGCCACCAAGATGATCTTTGTAGCGTCTTATGAAATCAAGAAATTCCGGCAGAAATTCTTTTCGTTGTTTTTCATAATCGGATTCAGAATCCTCACGCACGGACTCCGCCAACTTGTTTTTCGGGGCGTTCACGCCGGGGCCCCGAAACACTTCGCGCAACAATATGCCGTACAGCACGATAAAACTGAGGAACGCGCCCGAAACCAGCAACGCTTGGGCCGCCGGATGAACTGAAGCAACGACATCCGCCCGATTTAAAACGGCGAAAACGCACGGAAATATCACCCACGGCGCGATCAGCGCGATGATAACGCTGACGGACCGAAACCGGTAATATTGCAGAGAAACCTGCTTATTGTGTTCGTCGGAGGTCCTACCCCGCTCTTCGGAGTTCTGCTGGCGTATCTCCTCGCGCTCGAAAAATTTCAGCATTTTGTCCAGCATTTTCATTTCTTCATGCCGGCGATCGGCATCAGTCATTCCGGCAGCATCGCCGCCGACCTTGCGATGACCCGCGCCGCCGTTCACGGCAGATCCTTGATCAATTTTTTGTAGTACGCCTCTATGACGCGATCGGGAATCGGCGCAAAATTGCGTTTGTTGCACTGATCCCAAGGCGTTCCCTCGCGGTGCGTCAACTCGGACAGCGCAAACGCGTCCAAATCCGAATAACGCTCGTAAACTTTGCTTACGATGTCCGCTTCGTCGGCGTTGAGTTTGGTCTTGTAATCCGGGAATTCGCCGAATTCCGGATCGTACGGGCGCGCTTTTTCGCTGATGACGAATTGCGACGCGAACGCGCGATAGACCTCCGGAATGACGGGGCCGAATTTCCACGCCTGCGCCTTGTGGCGAATCAGCGGCTTGCCGGTGTAGCCGAGCGTCCAGCCGTGCGCCAGATATACGTACTTCACCAGCGGCATAATCGTCAGCCGCCGCTTCGCCGCCCGCGCCTTGTCGACAAAAATGTTCGCAATCGCCCGCGAATCATGCCCTTTTTTTCCGAATATCATCGTTCCGCCTCCGCGTCCATTTGTCGATTATAACCCGTTTTTGCCGCGTTCGCGAATTATTTCCAAGAATTCGCCGCCGCCGTTGTTTTTCGTATAATCCCCGGATGTCCGCAAATTTTTCCCCGTATCCCGTCGGCGCGCCTTTTAATGGGGGCGTTTTGGCGGTTTCGGATTTGCATTCCGTGGCGTTCGCGGAATACGGGACGCCGCGCGGGATTCCCGCCGTCTATTTGCACGGCGGGCCGGGGGGCGGCTCCGCGCCTTCGCAGGCGGCGTTTTTCAATCCGCAAAAATATCGCGTACTGCTGTTTGACCAGCGGGGATGCGGCGAATCTTCGCCGTCCGCCGAATTGCGCGAGAATACGACCCGGGATTTGGTCGCCGATATGGAAAAGTTGCGCGCGCATCTGGAAATTGAACGCTGGCTGGTCTGCGGCGGGTCTTGGGGCAGCGCGCTCGCGCTGGCGTACGCGCAGGCGCATCCGGGTCGCTGCCGGGGGCTGATTTTGCGCGGGATTTTCACACTGCGACGCGCCGAATTGCTGTGGTTTTATCAGGAGGGCGCGAACTGGCTTTTCCCCGATTTGTGGGAGGAATTCGTCGCGCCGATTCCGCCCGCCGAGCGCGGCGACATGATCGGCGCCTACTATCGCCGTTTGACCGGCGAGGACGAGGACGCCAAACTCCGGTGCGCGGTCGCGTGGAGCCGGTGGGAGGCGGCGACGCTTTCTTTCGCGCCGTCCGCCGCGCGAATCGCCGAATTTTCGTCGCCGGATTTCGCGCTGTCCTTCGCGCGGATAGAGTGCCATTATTTCGCGCACGGCGGATTTTTCGCCCGCGACGGGCAATTGATCGCCGAGGCCGGCAAACTCGCCGATGTGCCGGGGACGATTATTCAGGGGCGTTATGACGCGGTGACTCCGGCGAAAACCGCGTGGGATTTGCACCGCAACTGGCCGGGATCGCGTCTGGAAATAATCGCGGACGCCGGACATGCCGCCGACGAGCCGGGAATCGCCGCGGCGCTGCGGCGGGCGGCGGACGAGTTTGCGGCGAAATAAAACGCGCGAAACGGCAAACGCCAGAGGGGAGTTTCGGCGGATTCGGGGACGGGAATCTCCGCGCCGAAAGCGGAAATATCCCGTCCTTTTGCGGGCGAGAGTCGCAAAAAAGCGGCAAAATGCCGCCCGCCGTCCATTCCTGCGAAAGCAGGAATCTCCGCCATTTTTTCGCCGAAAATATGTTAATATCCTTTCCGCGAGTCCGTTTTAGGACTTTAATGGAGAACCAACCAATGACATTAGCGGAAAGAGCGGCGCAAGTATGGCCTTTGCTTGCTTGGGCGGCGAAAAATAAGCAAACCCTGACATACACGCAAGTGGAAAAACTTACGGGTATGGTCGCGCGGGGGCTTGGCAATGTACTTCTGCAGGTTTTGGAGTACTGCGAAAGCAAAAAATACCCCCAATTAACCGTCATCGTAATCGGCGAAGACGGGCAGCCGGGGAGCGGTATCCAAGACCGAATGACTCCGCAAGAGGTGCAGGACGCGCGAAAAGAAGTATTCGGCTTTGACTGGCTGAACGCCAAACCGCCCAATCCGGAGGACTTGGCTTAAGCAAAAAAGGGCGGCGCAAGCCGCCCTTTTTTACTCCGCCCCGGCTACTTCCATAAACAACGCAACGTGCAATCAATCGCGGCGATTCCGATTAATGCACCGCCATACCACATATGTCGCGGCGATAGCAAAGCAGGCATAAATCGCTCCTACAATAGCACCGACAAAACACACTATCACCATTAATGCTAATAGTTCTGGGAACATACCACCCCAAGCGGCAAGGGAGAATAATCCGCCCTGCGAAAAGATGGCTTGCTCTTCCGCGGACAAAAGATTGATAAAGGCAAAAAGAAAAGGCATTGCCGCACCTCCCCCGGCGCCGGTACCAATCCAACCAATACAAAATCGCAGAGACGGTAGACGGCGAAGGCGGCAAATCTCGCCCCAAATCACCCCTATATGCGCAACAATACCCGCGATCAGAATAAAAGCAGAAAAGACCAAGCCGGCAATGCCTGTCAACACTCCCCAAAATGCGCCAAATGCAGCAAAAAAATCAGCCATATTACCCCTTTGATGAATAACGGATCCAACCGAATTATAGCACATTCTCGCGCGAAAAATTGAATGCGGGGCGGTGTTTGGAAAAATGCGCGGATTTTTGTATAGTGTTATTTTCTTACAAAGGAGAAATTGCAATGACGGAAATGCGCGACCGCGTGATGGAAATTTTAGAAAACGGAATGCGCACGGTGTTCGCGCCGTCCGTTGCCTCGCGCGAAAGTCCGGGCGCGGGCGCGACGGAATCCGAAATGAGCGATTCGGCGCGGCGGCACGCGGCGGCGTTGATGCGCGTGAATCATTGCGGCGAAGTTTGCGCGCAGGCGTTGTATCAGGGGCAGGCGTTGTTCGCGCGCGATCCGCAAGTGCGCGATTCTTTGCAGGAGGCGGCGGACGAGGAAATTGATCATCTGGCGTGGACCGCCGAACGAATCGCGCAACTCGGCGGGCGGCAAAGTTTTTTGAATCCGCTGTGGTTCGGGGGCGCGTTCGCCGTCGGCGCGGCGGCGGCGATTGTGTCGGATAAAATATCGCTCGGATTCGTCGCCGAAACCGAACGGCAGGTGTCGGCGCATTTGCAAAGTCATCTCCACAAACTTCCGCCCGAAGACGCCAAAAGCCGCCGCATCGTGGAGCAGATGGATATTGACGAGCAACAGCACGCCACAAACGCCGCGGCGATGGGCGGCGTCGAACTGCCGCCGCCGGTCAAGAAAGCGATGCGTTTCGCCGGGAAAGTTATGACCGGCGGCGGTTATTGGATTTAGTTTTTCGCGGTGCAAAGCGTCGTCGCCCCCGATTTTTTGCCCGCGGAAGAGGCGCGGCGGGCGCGCGACATCGTCCGCAACTGCGTCCATTGCGGGATGTGTCTCGCCGCCTGCCCCACCTATATTTTGGACCGCGACGAGCGCGACAGTCCGCGCGGGCGGATTTATTTAATTAACGAAATGCTGCGGGACGGCGCGCCGTCCGCGGTCGCTTTGCGGCATTTGGATCGTTGTCTGACATGCCGCGCCTGCGAAACCGCGTGTCCGTCCGGCGTGCGCTACGGCGAACTGGCGGACATCGGGCGGGCAGCGGCGGAACCGGCGCGGACGAAGTCGTCGCAAATTCGGCGCGGAATTGCGGCGGCGATATTCGGCAATCCGAAACTGATGCGGGCGGCGGGCGGCGCGGCGGCGGCGGCGAAACCGCTACTTTTCCCCGGCGGATTGCGGCGGCACTTTCGGCGGCGGCGGTTTCCGCGGATGCGCCCGCACGAACGAAAAGTTATTATGCTTTCCGGCTGCGCGGAGGGCGCGTTTTCGCCGCAGACGCACGCCGCGCTTTCCGATGTTTTGGACGCGGCGAAAATCGGTCTGTGGAATTCGCCCGCCGCCGGCTGTTGCGGCGCGCTGCGGTTTCATTTGAATCAGCAGGAAAAGGCGAAAACCGAAATGCGCCGCAATGTCGCGGCGTGGGCGCCGTTGTTAAAATCCGGCGAAGCGGAGGCGGTGGTGATGACCGCGAGCGGCTGTCATCAGATGGTCGCGAAATACGGGGATTTGCTGGATTCGCCCGACGCCCGGCTGGTCGCGGAACGCACGATTAACGCGGCGCAACTCGCGGAACGGGAATGGGAGAAAATCGCGCCGCGCCTGCGCCCGAAAATCGCGGACGCCGCCGTCGCCTATCATTCGCCCTGCACGATGCAGCACGCCCCGCCGCCGGGTTGCGGGCGGGCGGAAGATTTGCTCGCCGCCGCCGGATATTCGGTGTCCGCGCCGGAAGAATCGGCGGTTTGCTGCGGTTCCGCCGGCATCTATTCCATTTTGCAGCCGTCTCGTTCGCGGCGATTGCGGGCGCGCAAACTGCGGAATCTCGCCGCCATCGGCGGGCGAATCGCCACCGCCAACATCGGCTGCCAGTTATTTCTTTCGGCGGGCGGCGGGCGTCCCGCCCTGCATTGGCTGGAACTGCTCGCCGAGGCGATGCGCCCGCGAACATCCGCCCGTTAGTTGATTCGCCGCAAGAGATTCCGGCTTTCGCCGGAATGGCGGTGCTTTTTGTCTTTGCAGACAATACCGAATTTGGCGGTATCCGAAAATATAAAAAACGCCATTCCGGCGAAAGCCGGAATCTCTTTCCTGCGTAGCAGGAATCCCTCCCCCTAAAACCGCCGCACCGCCGACAAATTGAAGCGGGCGTTGTCGCCGAACTCGTCCGCTGATTCCCAGCGAAATCCCGCAGACGGCGAAATCGTCCAGCGATTCCACAACAACTCGCCACGCAAATTCAGCGAGTTTTGCGTATCAAACTCCTCGTCCGCAAAATGCGAATGCAGACGGTAGGTCGGCGATACTTTCCAAATTCCGCTTTCCCAATCCGCCGACAGCGAAAAATCGTAATCGGCGGTTTCGCTCTGCACAGTTTCGGAGAACGCGGCGGTCCACAAATCGGCGGAATACTTTCCGCCGGATTCGTAGCGGAAATCGCCGAAATTGCCGTTCGCGTTTCCTTGCCCGGCGGCGTAGTACAAATGCCAGTTGTCTTTGCGGAAATTCAGCCGTCCGCCGACATTGTACGCGTAGCCGCTTTCCGTCAGCGAATATCCGTAATCGGGGGCGAAATTGAACAGCGAAAAATCGCTTTCCGAAAGGTATGCCGCCATAAATCCGACGACGCCCAAGCCCAATCCGACAACCGCCAAATCCCGGGCGTTGCTGTCGCTGTCGCCGCCGGGGGCGGAGACGGAAACAGAAGCGGCGGGCGGAATTGCGACGGCGGCGGCGAGACACGTGCTGCCGTCGTCGGATAATCTCGGCGTAAGCCCGTCCGGGTCGCAAGTCGGTTCTCCGGCATAACCCTGCGCACCGCGTACGGCGACCGGGCTATATCGCCAATCGTCCGTGAGAAAAAATTCGTCCGCCACCAAAACAGAGGCGGCGGCGATTCTGCCCGGCGGTTCCTCGCCGTCGGCGAACGCAAAATCCCCGTTCGCATCCCGATATACGCGGACAGTAATAAGCACCCCGCCGATAAAAGGGTTGCTTATTCGTATGCGGTCGCCCATCGCCACCGGGGCGCCAAAAGTCGGCAAGCCGTTGTCCAAATTGGGATTTGCCGCCAAGATATTTCCGCCCTCTAACCTCGCCAAAAATTGTCCGAAACCATTGGAGAAAGAAGCCCCGTTGGCGAAAACGGACATAATCGTCGTCAGCGGCGCGCCCAAATTAACCGTCCGCCCGCCGCTGAGGAAAGTGTCAGTTGGCACGGAATACACCTGCGCCTCGGCTTGCTGGGCGTTCGCCGCCGTCGTTCCGAGAATCGCCGCCAAAAGCACGGCGAGAACGCGAAAAGCCCGTAAAATTAACGAGTCACGAGGGGGGGGGGGGGGAAGTG
>JBPCXA010000180.1:0-10736 GCA_051008975.1 Gammaproteobacteria bacterium | reverse complement strand
ATGAGAAAAGAATCGCGCGATTTTGAGGATTTGCTGCTTTTGGGCGGCGGGGCGTGTCCGGAGTTGACGCGGCATGTCGCGGAAGAACTCGGCGTCGCGCCGGGGCGGGCGACTTTGCGGCGGTTTTCGGACGGCGAAAGTTATGTGGAGTTGGACGAAAACGTGCGCGGCAAAAGCGTGTTTATTTTGCAGTCGCTGTGCGCCCCGGCGAACGACAATTTGATGCAGCTGATGCTGCTGGTGGACGCCGTGCGGCGGTCTTCGGCGGCGCAAATCGTGGCGGTCGCGCCGTATCTGGGCTACGCGCGGCAGGACCGGCGCGCGCGCTCCATTCGCGCCCCCATCAGCGCGCGCGTCGTCGCCGATATGCTGACCGGGGTGGGCGTCGCGCGGCTTTTGACGATTGATTTGCACGCCGAGCAGATTCAAGGTTTTTATCATATTCCGGTGGACAACATTTACGCGATGCCGGTTTTGGCGGGCGATATGGAGCGGGTGGTGAATCCGGAGACGGCGTTGATTGTCGCGCCGGACATCGGCGGCGTGGTGCGCGCGCGCGCCTTCGCCAGCGCCCTCGGCACCGATTTGGCGATTATTGACAAGCGTCGTCCGCGCGCCAACGCCGCGCGGGTGATGAATATCATCGGCGACGTGCGCGGCAAGGAATGCTTTATCGTGGACGACATCGTGGACACCGCCAATACTTTGTGCGAGGGCGCGGCGGCGTTGAAGGAGGCGGGGGCGCGGCGGGTGTGCGCCTATTGCACGCATCCGGTGCTGTCCGGCGGCGCGCCGGCGCGGATCGCCGGTTCGGCGATAGACGAGCTTGTAATTTCCGATACTATTCCGATTTTGGAAGAGGCGCGGGAATGCGTTAAAATAAGGGAATTGACCATCGCCCACATTCTGGCGGAGGCGATTGCGAGGGCGCACCAGAAACGTTCGCTCAGCAGTCTGTTTTCGTAGGGGGACGGCGGCGGGAATTGCGGGAATTTTGTGTTGCGGCGCGGCAAGGCGCGGAGGGAAAACAATGGAATACATCGTGGAGGCGGACATTCGCGCGCGGGCGGGGCGCGGTTCTTCGCGCGCGCTGCGGCGCGCCGGGCGGGTGCCGGGAATCATTTACGGCGGCGGCGCGGCGTCCGCGTTTTCGTGCGACGGCGGCGCGCTGGCGGCGTTCATGCAGGACGAGGCGTTTCATTCGTCGGTGGTGAAGGTGCGGCTGGACGGCAAAGTCCGCCGCGCGCTTTTGCGCGAGGTGCAGCGCGGCCCGGTGCGGCGCGACATTTTGCACGTGGATTTTTTGGCGGTGCGCGAGGACCGCGAAATTTCCGCGCAAGTGCCGGTGCATTTCATCAACGCCGAAAGCGCGCCGGGCGTCAAATTGCAGCACGGCGTGTTTACGGCGATTGAAAATCAGGTGGCGGTGCATTGTCTGCCGCAGGATTTGCCGGAATATATTGAGGTGGACGTGCAGAAGCTGGAAATCGGAAAAAGCGTCCATTTGGGCGAACTCACGCCGCCGCCGGGCGTCCGTTTTGACGAAATTACGCGCGGCAACGACCCGGCGCTGGCGGCGATTACCAGCATCGCCGCCGAGGCCGAACCGGCGGCGGAGACCGGCGCCGAAGACGCGGCGTCCGAAGAATCCGCCTCCGCCAAATCCGACCGATGAGCGCGCGGCCGTATACGCCCAACAAAAAGGAGCGATATATGTCGCCGCGGCAGCAGCGGTATTTTGTCGCGCAACTGCGGGAGATGCTGGCGCAAATCGGGCTGACCACCGACCGGACGATCGATTCGCTGCGGGTGGCGGACGCCGCGACGCCGGACGAAAACGACCGCGCCAGCAAGGAGGCCGACTTCGCTTTGGAGTTGCGCGAACGCGAACGCGAAAGTTATCTGGTGCAAAAAATCCGCCACGCCCTGCAGCGTCTGGACAACAAAGAATTCGGCTATTGCGAGGAATGCGGCGACCGAATCGGGCTGCCGCGGCTGCTCGCGCGCCCGGTCGCCACGCTTTGTTTTGAATGCAAAAGTTTGCAGGAATATCAGGAGAAAATCCACAGTTGACCGCCCCGCCGCCGCGACGACGGGCGGACGGTTGATTGCATTTCCGGCGCGGCGTAATGGCACTTTCCGCAAAAAAACCTTCGCGCGCGCGGCTTTCCCGCCCCGAAATTGACGCGGCGGCGGCGCGGCTTTCGCCGCCGTGGAAAATTGAAGACGGCGCGCTGTGCGCCGAGTGGCGGTTTTCCGATTTTGCGGCGGTCGCAAAAATGACGCGCGCCGTCCTCCGTCTGTCGGAAAAAACCGATCATCATCCGCATGCGGAATTCGGCTACGACCGTTTTCGCGTCCGTTATATCACGCATTCCGCGGGCGGTCTTTCCGCCCTGGATTTTTACTGCGCCGCCGAAATCAGCGCCGCCGTCCGCCGTTGTCTTCGCGCCTGACCCGCGGCGCGGCGCGCGGCCATATCCGCCGGATGGCGCTGCCCGCCGCGGTCGGGCTGTTTTGCAATACGCTGTTTAATATCACCGACACTTTTTACGCCGGCTGGATTGCGACCGAGGCGCAGGCGGCTTTGGCGTTCGCGTTTCCGCTGTATTTTTTGCAGTTGTCGCTGTGCATCGGCGTTTTGCAGGCGGTCACGACAAAAGTCGCGGCGGCGGCGGGCGCGAAAAACATGCATCTGGCGCGCCGCCTGACCGGACAAGGCGCGGTGCTGGGCGCGCTGACGGTCGTCCTGATATGGCTCGTTTTGCTGCCTTCGGCGGACGGAATGCTGTTAACGCTCGGCGCGGCGGGCGACGCGCGGACGCTGGCGGCGGAGTATATCGGCGTGATTTTCGCGGGCGCGCCGGCGTTCGTCGGAGCGTTTGCGATTAACGGCGCGCTGCATTCGGTCGGCAATACGACGGCGTTTCGCAACAGCATCGCCGCGGCGACGGCGGCGAATCTCGTCCTGGATCCGGCGCTGATGTTCGGCTGGTTCGGGCTGCCGGCGCTGGGCATCGCCGGAATCGGCTGGGCGACGGTGATCGCGCAGGGCGGCTGCGCGTTGTATATGCTGCTGGCTTTGGCGCGTTCGCCGCTGGCGCGCGATTTTCGGCGGGAGTTTTTGCGCCCGGACGGACGGCTGTTGCGGGAATTGACGGCGCAGACATTGTCGCCTACCGGACGGATGTTGTGCATCAACGCCGGATTTTTTATCATCACCGGATTTTTGGGACATTTCGGTCCGGCGGCGGTCGCCGGCTACGGCATCGCGCTGCGGATGGAACAATTATTTTTACTGCCGACGATCGGGATGGAATCGGCGATGCTCGCCTACGCCGGACAAAATTTCGGCGCGCGCCAGCCGGCGCGGGTGGCGGCGGCGTATATGCTTTGTCTCCGGCGGGGATTTGCGATTATGGCGGCGGGCGCGGCGGTGATGCTTTTCGGGGGGGAGTTTCTGGTCGGATTGTTTAACGAAGACGCGGAAGTGCGGCGGCAGGGCGCGCTGTATCTGCGTCTGGCGGCGGCGAGCGGCGCGTTGTATGTCATATTAAATGTCGCGGGGGCGGTATTTTTGGCGGCGGGGCGGCATACAATTATTTTGACGATCAACGTTTTGCGTCTGACGGCGGCGCCGGCGTTGCTCGCCTATTTGCTGGCGATTGTATTGGACGCGGGCGTTTCCGGAATATGGATCGGCATATTTTTATGCAACGCCGCCGCCGCCCTGTATGCGCATTTCCGCTGTCTGCGCGAAATCCGCGCGCGCAAATCCGCCGCCCCGCCGTCGAAGTCCGTAAAGAACGCAACAGGCGCGCAATAAAAAGAATTCCATTCCTACGAAAGCCGGAATCTCTTTGCGCGCAAGCGCAAACGGCGGATTCGCCTTGCGGCGAATGAGATTCCGGCTTTCGCCGGAATGGTGTATTTTTATATTTTCGGATACCGCCAAATTCGGTATTGTCCGCAAAAACAAAAAGAACCCGCCATTCCGGCGAAAGCCGGAATCTCTTTTCCATTCCGGCGAAAGCCGGAATCTCCGCCGCCGCAAAGCGGCGGGTAATTGTACCCCTTTACAATTTGCGCCTTCGGCGTGGAGATTCCTGCCTTCGCAGGAATGGGACGGGGGGCGGAAATGGGACGGTCTTTTATTTTCGCATCGCCGAAAAAAACCGCGACGGAAAACAAAAAACAAATTCGGCGGACGGCGCATATTTTTAATTTCGGCGGCGATGGATTAATATCGCAAAATGCAGCCGTTGCTGGGATATGAGGCGCGTTTCGCCGCCGGGCTGGCGATTACGGCGGCGGTCGCCTTGTGCGCGCTGGCGCTGGCGTTGTCGCTCGGACTGGCGGGGGCCGGCGCGAAACTTTCGCCGAATCGCTGGGCGCGGGTTGCGGCGGAAGTTTATACGACCGCCGTGCGCGGCATTCCCGAATTGCTGTTTATTTTGCTGTTTTATCACGAGGCGCAAAAACTGCTGAACTTCGTTCTGTCGGACGCCGCCGCGCAAAGCACCGAAGTGCTGCAAATTCCGCCGTTTTGGGCGGGCGTTCTCGGCATCGGATTTTTTTACGGCGCGTATATGACCGAAACTTTTCGCGGCGCGTTTTTGGCGGTGCCGCGCGGACAATCCGAGGCGGGGCTGGCGGTGGGACTGTCGCGGCGGACGGTATTCTGGCGCGTGATATTTCCGCAAATGTTGCGCCACGCGCTGCCCGGAATTCGCAACAACTGGCTGGTGCTGTTGAAGGCGACCGCGCTGGTGTCGGTCATCGGGCTGTCGGACGACATGATGGCGGTGGCGAATCAGGCGAAGGCGAAGACGCAGCTGCCGTTTTTGTTTTATTGCGCGGCGGCGGCGGGCTATTTGTTTCTGACGGCGATTTCCGGCGCGGCGTTTAATCGGCTGGAAAAATACGCGCGGCGGGGAATCGCATGATTGAAAACTTCGCCGTCGTGCTGCAAAAATACGGAACGCTGTATTTGCAGGGACTCGCGCTGACTTTGGAACTGACCGCGCTGTCTTTGGCGGCGGGATTTATTCTGGCGTGGCCGCTGGCGGCGGCGCTGCATTCGCGGCGGCGGACGGCGAGAATTCCGGCGCGCGGTTTCGTATATGTGATGACCGGCACGCCGCTGCTGGTGCAATTATTTCTGGTGTATTTCGGTCTCGGACAATTCGCGGCGGTGCGCGAAAGCGCGCTGTGGCCGCTTTTGCGGGAGCCGTATTGGTGCGCGCTGCTGGCGTTTTCGCTGAACACCGCCGCCTATTCCGCCGAAATTTTCGGCGGCGCATTAAAGAACGCCCCGCCCGGCGAAGCGGAGGCGGCGAAAAGTTTCGGCATGGGCGGAATGCAAATTTTTACGCGCATCGCCGCGCCGTCCGCGTTCCGGCGGGCGTTGCCGGCGTACGGCAACGAGATGATTTTTTTAATGCACGGCACTTCGCTGGCGAGCGTGGTGACGATTTTGGACTTGACCGGCGCGGCGCGGGTGGCGGCGCGCGGCACTTTCGCGTTCGGCGAATCCTATTTCGTCGCCGTCGCGCTGTATATGGCGACGACCGCGCTGCTGGCGGCGGCGGTCAAACTCGCCGAACGGCGGATGCTGGCGCATTTGCGTCCGGCGGCGGTATGAACAAAACGATTTTTTATTAAGGCGACAATGTGCGATAATGCGGTCATGTTTCTTCGCAAAAATATAATTTGTTTCGCGGCGGCGGCGGCGTTTTGCGCGCCGGCGTTCGCGCAAAGTTCGGCGAGCGAGTTCTCGCCGCGGCAGCGGGACGCCTTGCGGGAATTGTTCGCGGCGTTTCCGGACGCCGAATCTTTGCGGGCGGCGCGCGCGCAAATCGGCGCGGACATCAAGCGGCGCGCGATCGCGATGCTGCACGGCGACGATTCCCTTCCCGCGTTCGGCGCGGCGGACGGCGCGACAATCGTGGAATTTTCCGATTACCAGTGCGGCTTCTGCAAAAAAATGTTCAAGGTTCTGCGCGCCGAAAACGCGCGGATAAAAGTCGTGGAGTTTCCGGTGCTGGGCGAATTGTCGGTGAAGGCGGCGCGCTACGCCCTGGCGGCGCGCGACCAGAACGGCTACGACGCCTTCCATATCGCGCTGATGGAACGCGGCGGACGGCTGACCGAAGACGGGCTGGAAGAAGCGGCGGCGGCGGCGCATCTCGATTTTGACCGCCTGCAGCGGGATTCCGAAAACCCGAAAATCAGCGCCGCCCTGCAAAAAAACCGCCGTCTGGCGGCGATGCTGGAAGTGCGCGGAACGCCGTTCTTAATCATCGGCGACCGCACGGTGCCGGGCGCGATCAACGCCGACCGTCTAAAAAATCTGCTAAACGCGGCGGCGCAATAAAAACGCGCGCAAAAACGCCGGGACGGAATTCTCGCCGTCCCATTCTCTCCCCATCCCATTCCTGCGAAAGCAGGAATG
The DNA here is from genome assembly GCA_051008975.1 of Gammaproteobacteria bacterium. Taxonomy (GTDB): domain Bacteria; phylum Pseudomonadota; class Gammaproteobacteria; order Tethybacterales; family Persebacteraceae; genus Persebacter. The sequence continues at coordinate 4,282 of JBPCXA010000180.1, read as the reverse complement.
GAACGGGTGGTTAAAGCGAAAAATCAAAGTGAAAAAAGAGATTCCGGCTTTCGCCGGAATGGCGGCGCTTTTTGTTTTTGCGGACAATACCGAATTTGGCGGTATCCGAAAATATAAAAAAACCACCATTCCGGCGAAAGCCGGAATCTCATTCCTGCGTAGCAGGAATCTCCCCCTTAAAACCGCCGCACCGCCGACAAACCAAATTTGGCGTTGTCGCCGAACTCGTCCGCCGATTCCCAATTAAATCCCGCAGACGGCGAAATCGTCCAGCGATTATAGCGGAGAACGCCCTCCAAATTCAGCGAATTCGCCGTTTGGAATTCCTCTTCATCAAAATGCGAATGCAAACGGTACGTCGGCGACAACCGCCAAATTCCGCCTTTGTAATCCGCCGACAGGGAAAAATCGTAATCGGCGGTTTCGCCCTGCACGGTTTCGGAAAACGCCGCAGTCCACAAATCGGCGATGTATTCGCCGCCGCTTTCGTAGCGGAAATCGCCGAATTTGCCGTCGGAATTCGCCTGTCCAACGGCGTAATACGAATGAAAATCGCCCTGGCGAAAATCCAAACGCCCGCCGACATTGTACGCGTAGCCGCTTTCGGTGATGGCGTAGCCGTAATCGGGCGAAAAGGTGAACGCCAACAGATTCCCGTCCCACAAAAAGTAGGAAGCGAGTCCGACCGCAAGCATTCCGCCGCCGATAAACGCCGCCGTTTCGCCGCCGTCATCACGCTCGGCGACAACGCCGCCGCCGCTGTTATTGGCGGGCGGAGTCGGGTCGGTGCCCGGGTCGGGGTTGGGATTGGGGTCGGGCGGAGTCGGGTCGGTCGGCGGTGCGGGGGCGGCTTCGCAAATTGCACCGTTGGCGGACAAGTCCGGCGTAAGTCCGTCCGGGTCGCACATCGGAGCGACATATTCCTGCGTACCGGCAACGGCGACATTCGTCATTGTCCAAACATCGCCGGTCGTGAGCAAAAAGAATTCGCCCGCCGCCCCGTCCAAATTAGAGGAGGTTTTGCGCGTCACCGGTTCCTCGCCGTCGGCCAGCACTAAAACCCCGGCGTTTTCATACACACGGACGGTAACCGGAGCCGCCAGAGCGCCTCCTAAGTCGGTGATTTTTAATACATCACCGCGTTTCACCGCCACGCCGCCGAAAGTCGGCAAATTGTCCGCAGGTATCGTATTGTCCGGCGACGTGCCGCCGCTTGCGGGAGACAACAATGAGACATAAAGCCCTAACAAGACCCCGCTGCGACCAGCACCGATAATATCGGAGACAACTGTCGTAAGCGGGTCGCTCAAATCCACCGTATTGCCTCCTGCGACAAAAGTGGCGGTGGGCTCCGTATACACCTGCGCCTCGGCTTCCTGCGCGTTCGCCGCCGTCATCGCAAACGCCGTCGCAAACAGCACGACGAAGGCGCGAAAAATCCGTAAAATTAACGAGTCACAAGGGGGGGGGGGGGGCAGCAGTTTTCATCGTGGGACGCTCCTTTAATGGCAATAAAAATTTGATTGTATCAGAGAACGATGTAAAAAATCCGCGTTTTCAACTTTTTTTGCGAATTTTTTTCGAAGGCGAATTTTTTGCGGAATCTTCGCTAAATATGCCATTTCCGCGTTCACCCCCGTCCCATTCCTGCGAAGGCAGGAATCTCCACGCCGAAGGCGGCAATTGTACAATTTCCCGCCGCTTTGCGGCGGCGGAGATTCCTGCCATTCGCAGGAATGGGACGGTCTCTTTTCCTTGATTTCGCGGGAATAAAAAAAGAGGGCGGCGGGAAATTTGCGCCTTCGGCGCGGACAAAGAGATTCCGGCTTTCGCCGGAATGGCGGGTTCTTTTTGTCTTTGCGGACAATACCGAATTTGGCGGTATCCGAAAATATAAAAAACCGCCATTCCCGCGAAAGCGGGAAATTTGCGCCTACGGCGGCGGCTACACCGCAAAATTCTCGAACGCCACGCGGCGGTATTGAATCGCCTCGCCGAAATGTTTCGCGGTGATGTCCTCGTTTTGCGCCAAGTCGGCGATGGTGCGCGCGACTTTTAAGATGCGGTGATACCCGCGCGCCGACAGACCGAGTTGGTCAAGCGCGCGGCGCGCGAAAGTCCGCGCGTTTTCGTCCGGAATGCAATATACATCCACGTCGGCGGCGGACAGCCGCGCATTCAGCGCGTTCTGCCGCGCCCGCTGGAAATTGCGCGCCTGCTGCACCCGTCCGCGCATCGCGCCGCTGGTCTCGCCCTCCGCCCGTCCGGAAATTTCCTCCTGCGAAAGCGGATCCACTTCTATGTGCATGTCTATCCGGTCCAAAAGCGGGCCGGAAATGCGCGCGCGATAGCGAGCGATCTGATTCGGCGTACAGCGGCACTCCTTGCGCGGATGCGCGTTGTATCCGCACGGACACGGATTCATCGCCGCGATCATCTGAAACGCCGCGGGAAAATCGGCCTTGCGCGCGGCGCGCGACACCGTCACCTTCCCCGATTCCATCGGCTCGCGCAGCACTTCCAGCACCTGCCGGTCAAACTCCGGAAGTTCGTCCAAAAACAAAACGCCGTGGTGCGACAAAGAAATTTCGCCGGGCTTCGGGCGGCTGCCGCCGCCGATCAACGCCGGCGCCGACGCCGAATGATGCGGCGAGCGAAACGGACGGCGTCGCCACTCGCGCGCGATAAAATCGCCCCCCGACAGCGAGCGCACCGCCGCCGATTCCAACGCCTCCTCCTCCGTGAGAATCGGCATCAAACCGCACAATCGCGCCGCCAACATGGATTTTCCGCAGCCGGGCGGACCCATCATCAGTACGCTGTGGCCGCCGGCGGCGGCGATTTCCAGCGCCCGCTTCGCCTTCAACTGCCCCTTCACGTCGCTGATGCACGGCGCGTCCGAAGCGGACGCGATTTCCATCGGCGTCGCCCGCGGCAATTGTTCGCGCCCGGACAAATGCGCGCACGCCTGCAGTAGCGAAGTCGCCGAATGCACGATCGCGCCCGCCGCCAACGCGCCGACCGCGGAATCTTCCGGCGGCATCACCGCCGCCCGCGAATCGCGCATCGCCGCCAGCGTAATCGGCAGCGCGCTGCCGCACGAACGAAGTCCGCCGTCCAGCGCGAGTTCCCCGGCGAATTCAAACTGATTGAGCATATCGCCCGGAATTTGCCCGGACGCCGCCAAAATGCCGAGCGCAATCGGCAAATCGTAGCGTCCGCCTTCTTTCGGCATGTCGGCGGGGGCGAGATTAATCGTAATGCGGCGCGCCGGAAACGAAAAGTTGGAATTGAGAATCGCGGCGCGCACCCGGTCGCGCGCCTCCTTCACCTCGGTGTCGGGCAGCCCAACGATGTTAAATTGCGGCAGACCGCCGGAAAGATGCACCTCCACCGTCACGTCCGCCGCATATACGCCGGTCAGCGCGCGACTGTGCAAAATCGCCAATGCCATAACGAAGGGAAACGCCGGCGCGGCGTTTAATTCAGCGGTCGCGCGCCCCCGGCTTTGCCGACGACGAGACGCCTGTTTTTGAGGCGCGGTACGAAAAACTTCCGCGCCGCCGCCGCCGCTTCGGGGACGACATTCGCGCCGCCGACCATTCCGAATATCCGCCGCCGTTTCGCCGCGACGCGCACGTCATCGGCGAATTCCCGCGCGCTCATCGGTTTTTCCATCGCCGTATCATAACACGATTCCGGCGTCCGGCGCAAATCCCGCGCGCGCGGTACAAGGTATACAGTCGCGCGTTGCGGCGTTCGGCGGCGGCGATGTTTTGTGTTAAAATACGCCCTTTATCTTTGCCGCGCGCGCATTTTCGCCGCGCGAATTATCGGAGAACACTCATGGAACTGATGCTGTATTTGTCCGTCGGATGCGCGGTCGCCGCGATTGCTTATGGCGCGTGGTCGGTGCGGTGGATTTTGGGATTGCCGGACGGAGACGCGCGGATGCGCAAAATCGCCGCCGCCGTGCAGGAGGGCGCGCAGGCGTATCTGAACCGCCAATATCGCGCCGTCGGCATCGTCGGCGTCGTCCTATTTTTGCTCATCGGCGCGGGGCTGGACTGGACGACGGCGTGGGGTTTCGCGCTGGGCGCGCTGTGTTCGGCGGCGGCGGGATATATCGGAATGAACGTGTCGGTGCGCGCCAATGTCCGCACCGCCGAGGCGGCGCGCGGCGGCGTGCATCCGGCGTTGTCGGTGGCGTTTTCGGGCGGCGCGGTGACCGGACTGCTGGTCGTCGGACTGGGACTTTTGGGATGCGCCGGCTATTATCTGA
>JBPCXA010000179.1:0-3324 GCA_051008975.1 Gammaproteobacteria bacterium | reverse complement strand
GTGTATAACAAGGTCGTGCCGGTGCTGCGCGGCATGAGTTTGCGGGTCGGCGACGGCGGAATCACCGCGCTGCTGGGCGCGAACGGCGCGGGCAAATCCACCGCGTTGAAGGCGATTTCGGGATTGCTGCGCGGCGAGGACGGCGCGATTACGCGCGGCGAGATTTTTTACGGCGGCGAGAAAATCAGCGGCAGCCCGCCCGACGCCATCGTGCGCGGCGGCGTGTTTCAGGTGATGGAGGGGCGGCGGATTGTGCAGGATATGACCGTCGCGGAAAATTTGCGTCTGGGCGCGCATACCAATCCGCGCGGCGATTTGCGCGCGAATATGGAGCGGGTGTTTCATTATTTTCCGCGTCTCGCCGAACGGCGCGGACTGGCGGGATATTTGTCCGGCGGCGAGCAGCAGATGCTGGCCATCGGTCGCGCGCTGATGGCGGAGCCGCGCCTGATTTTGATGGACGAGCCGTCGATGGGGCTGTCGCCGCTTTTGGTGGGCGAGGTTTTCGGCATCATCCGCAAACTCAACGAAGATTTGGGGATTACGATTTTGCTGGTGGAGCAGAACGCGCGGATGGCGCTGTCGGTCGCCGAATACGGCTATGTGATGGAGCAAGGCAGGGTCGTGCTGGATGGCGCGGTGGAGACGCTGCGCGAAAACGAGGACGTCAAGGAATTCTATCTCGGCGCCGGCAAGGGGCGCCGTTCGTTCAAAAACATAAAATCGTACAAAAGGAGAAAGCGGTGGCTGTGATGCATTATGCGAAAGACAATGAAACCCGCGTCAGACGGGCGGAAAGTTGGTGTTCACAGGGCGAAACCATGGGCGATTGGCAAATTAGGTTTCTCTGTTTTTGGATTGCAATGGACGCCCTTTACGGGCGGGGAGAAACCGCGCATATCCCTCAGTCGTGCGACGTGCATGCGCGCAATTTTAGCCGTCCGAAGCCGGATTGGAAAGAATTTAGCGAGGGCGTTATCAAAGCGGACGAGAGCGCAATTTGCGAAGTTTTGCGCCAGTGCAACCCTTCCATCCGGAAGTTGCTTGAATTGCGCTATGTATATCCCCAGTTCTGGAAGGCGATGTACGACCCGTCGTTGCAGAATTCTTGGAAAAAAGGGTTCGACTCCGACATTGCGCATTATGAGCGCTGGAATACCGCCAAAAAATTTGATGCGGTATTTGAGCGGCTGCGCGTTGTAAGGAATCAGATCATGCACGGCGCGATGACGAGAGCGAAAGACGAAGGATCTTACGGCGCGACTCAGGTTCGTCTCGGCGTTTTCATACTCTACGAGTTGGTTCCTTGCTTGGTGAGGATTGTCGAAAACCATCCGAGGGACTGGGGAAAGGTGCCTTATCCCCGCACCGGGGATGAGCCAGACGATCCGCGCGGTCAGCCAATTCCTCGGAAAAAACCGAGATAATTCCGCGCGGTCCGGGCGCGGCATTTAATGGTGTATAATTTCGCGCGAAAGGGGACGAAACCGATGAGACGGCAGTATTTGGGGGACGAGAAGGACGCATTTAAGTGGGATTATCATCATTTTCTCGCGCATAAAACGGGGGTCGGCGCGATGCGCGTTTTGTTCATGCTGACCGGAAACAACGAAGAAAAACCGTGGGAGGGGAGTTCGGATCCGCGCAATTTCAAGGGCGCGGACGAACGCATATATTCCCTGTGCGACGCGTTGAAATTTTCCAAGACCGAGGACTGGATGTTTTTGGACATCATCCGCGAACTGCCCGGCGGGGCGGACTATCGCGTGCATTCCGACCGGGACGCGGAGCGCGGTTTTTTCGACGACCGCGACCGGGAACAGTATTTCGGAAAATTCGCCCCGGACGGCGGCGACGAACTGGTCTTTATCGATCCGAACACCGGATTCGAGCGGGTCGCCGGGACGACATGCAGCCATGTGCGCTACGACGACATCGCGCGCGTAATGTCGGGGGTTTCCGAGGATTCCCTGGTTTCCGTCTGCCAGCATTCCGCGTATCGCTCGTTTGACGAACATTACCGCGCGATTAAAAAGAATCTGCCGTTGTATTCCACCGCGCTGTATTGGAACGGCGCGGGCCGGGGCGGGATGATGTTCGTCGTCGCCGGGCGGTCTTTGCGGCGGATCGCGGAGGCGGCGAAATGGAACCGGCAATACGGACGATCGCGCCCGGCGGTGACAATCGCCGGCGACGCCGGGGGATGAATTTGGAATTATATCCGCGCGGCTGGCGCGGCGCGTTCTTGGATTTGCTGTCCGTCGCGCGAAAAAATTTGACGATCGTCAGCCCGTATATCCGCCGCCGGGAGGCGGCGTTTGTCGCGGGCAATTTGCGGAAGGGCGCCGACATCACCGCGCTCACCCGTTTGGAGGAATCCGGTTTGTTGAGCGGCGCGCTGGAAATCGGGGCGCTGGATATTTTCGGCGGTTTTTCCACGGGCAGCCGGGTGATTAATTTGCCCCGTCTACACGCGAAAATATATGTCGCCGACGAAAGCCGCGCGATTATCACCTCCGCCAATTTGACGACTTCCGGAATGGAACATAATTATGAATACGGCGTCGGCGTTTCCGGACGCGCCGTGGTCCGCCGCATTCGCGGGCATGTCGCGGATTATGCGGAGTTGGGGCATCCGGTCGCCGCCGAAGATTTGGCGCGGCTGTCCGCGAAGGTCGCGGACGCGATGCAAAAACAGGCCGCCGCGCGAAAACGCCGCGGGGAGGAGGAACTGCGCGCCGCCGTCCGCGCCGTGGACGACGAATGCCAGACGCTGCAGTCCGGCGGATATGCGCCGACCGTTTTGTTTGCGCGCGCGGTACGCCATTTGCTGAAAGACGGCGCGATGACGACGCGGGAATTGCAGGACGGAGTGCTGGCGTTGTATCCCGGACTGTGCGCGAACGGCGAAGACCGGATTATTAACGGGCGGCGTTTCGGAAAACTTTGGAAACACCATCTGCGCAACGCGCAGCAGGGACTCAAAAAATCCGGCGAGGTCGTATATGACAAAACGACGAAAAAGTGGACGCCGCGTTTTCGCCGATAAAAAGAATGCCAATTCTCCGCCCCGGCGAAACGGCGGTCATGCCGCGGGGCGGTCGGGGGGAATTGCGTTGCGGCGAAATTCCGTCGTCGGGCGGACGCGGATGTCCTCCGGCGCGTCCGCTTCCAATCCCCACGCCGTCCAGCCGTCCGTTTGTTTGCGGGCGAACAGTTCTATTTTGGCCTGTCGCGGGAACATCGCGGCGATGCGTTTTCGCACTTCGTCGGGTTTCGCCGAGTGCCGTCCGCGCATTTCCGAGACGAATTGTCGTTCGTTTC
>JBPCXA010000178.1:0-5141 GCA_051008975.1 Gammaproteobacteria bacterium | reverse complement strand
TCGCATCACTTCCGCCTTCATCGTATCGGCGGAAACCGCCGCGCCCGCTTTCGCCAAACTTTCAATCACCGGCAGCGCGCGCCGTTTTTCGGTTTCGGCGTCCACCGCCGCCGCGCCGGGGCGCGTGGATTCGCCGCCGACATCCACAATATCCGCGCCCTCCTCCAAAAGCCGCACACCGCGCGCGACGGCGGAATCGGCGGCGGCGAACCGCCCGCCGTCCGAAAACGAATCGGGCGTGACATTGACGATTCCCATCACCAGCGGACGGTTTAAGGCGAAGACAAATCCGCCGCAACGCCATTGTCGCTTTTCGTTTTCGGACATTGTTTTAAGAATCCAAGAACCGCGTTTCGCCGTGGCGGAAAATATGGAACTTATCCGCGCCGGTTTCCGCTTTCGCTTCGCGCAATTTTTGCGGCGGCTCGTCCATCGGTTCGTCGGTCAGTTGAAAAGTCCCCCAATGCGTCGCGACGGCGTTTTTTATGTTCGCGTCCGCGAAAATTTGCACCGCTTCGCGCGGATTAATATGCGCCTGCCGCATAAACCATCGCGGCTCATACGCGCCGACCGGAATCGCCGCCCAGTCAAAACCGCCGTATCGCGCGCCCAGCGCGGCGAAATCCGGCGAATAGCCGGTGTCGCCGACGAACAAAAAACGAAAGTCCGCCGCCGCCAAAACCCACGCCGCCCACAGCGTTTTATTTCTGTCCCACGGAAAGCGCGAACTCCAATGCTGGCACGGCGCGGCGATGCAGCGCATTCCGTCAAAATCCGCGCCCTCGTTCCAATCCAATTCGCGGACATTCCGCGCGCCGCGATCGGAAAGAAAACGCCCGAGACGCGGCGGACAAAAAAAGCGCGTCTGCGAATTCGCGCGCGCCAGCATTTTTATGGAATCGGAATCCAAATGATCGTAATGATTGTGCGAAATTAATACCGCGTCAATTTGCGGCAGATCGGCGGCGGCGATTCCCGGCGGCGTTCCGCGTTCGGGGCCGGCGAAAGAGAACGGCGACGCGCGCCGCGAAAAATGCGGATCGGTCAAAATGTTCGTCCCGTTTATCTGCAAAAGCAGGGTCGCGTGTCCGATCCAGGTGATCGTATTTCGCGTCCGGTTTTCGCGCAAAAATTGCGGATCATTTTCTGCCAACGGAAACGACAACAACGGATGCCCCGGCGATTCGCGCCGCCACTTCAACAAATCCGCGAACGGTTTGTTAATCTGCCCGATAAAATTGTTGCGAAACTCCCCGTTCGGCAGATGATGAAACGGCGAATCGCCGCCGTCCGCCGCCGCCGCGCCCCGTCCGTTTTTCATCAACAGCGGAAACGCCGCCGCCGCCGCCAGCCACCGCAAAACCCGGCGGCGATTGCGATTGAAAACGTCGCCCTCACTCATCCGCGACATGCCATTCAGGATGCCTCGGTTGTCCCTGGTTTTCCACACTTTCCAAATTCGTGAGGATTCCGTAGGCAAACATGTCATTGTGGCCACCGTTAACATGCATTGTCCGAATTCCTAAATGCTGGAAAATGAGCGTGTTGTTGGTCCCGGGATTTTGCCGGATGTACGCGACCATCAACGCCTTAATAATGGGACGCCCTTGTTGCCCCATCAGGCATTCCGGATTTTGCGCCAGCAGCTTACCGATATACAAATGGCCGTGCCTCGCCCGTTGTTGCACCGGTTCTCCAGGCAAATTCGGCCAACCGTAATAGTCGTCCAAGTTCATGCACATTCCGCCCGCAATCAGTTGTTCAATAGCGGGCGAATTGCAATTCATCAGCGCGGTAATGAATGCATCGCAGGGTTGCGGTTCGGGCGGCGTCTGCACCGCCGGTGGTTGTGGAATTAACGTAGGAAACATTTCCAGCGCGGCTTTAACCGCCTGCCAGCCAACGACAAAATACTCCGTTCCTTGCAATCTGCAAAAATGGAATTTTTTGTGCAGTTTATCCTCCACTTCGGCGGGATTTTCTACGCGCCGAAAATAGACGGCTTGATGTTCTCCCAGCGAGCCGGGCGCGTTTGTAAGTTGATGCATGCGTTCATGAACATCGCCCTCGGTCATACCGATTTTGACAAAATCCATGCGCCCGCCGACAGCTGCCAAATAAACAAATCCGGACACTTTAATTCCAAACCCATAGCGGGGTGCGCATCCAGAGTCCGACGACGACGAGCCAGACGATTGTCAGCGGGATGAACACCTTCCAGCCGAGGCGCATAATTTGGTCGTAGCGGTAGCGCGGGAATGTCGCGCGAAACCACAAGAAGAAAAAGAGCACGAACAATATCTTGCCGAACAACCACACCATCCCCGGCACCCAGGTAAACGGCGCGACATCAAACGGCGGCAGCCAGCCGCCCAAAAACATCACCGCCGTCAGCGCCGAAATTAAAATCATATTCGCGTATTCGGCGAGAAAAAATATCGCGAACGCCATCCCCGAATATTCCACGTGGAATCCGGCGACGATTTCCGATTCGCCCTCCGCCACGTCGAACGGCGCGCGGTTCGTCTCGGCGACGCCCGAAATGAAATATACGATAAACATCGGAAACAGCGGCAGCCAATACCACGACAAAAAAGTCGGCCCCGCCTGCCCCTCCACGATTTCGGAAAAATTCAAACTCCCCGCCGCCATCAGCACCACCACCAGCGCGAAGCCCATCGCAATTTCGTACGAAACAATCTGCGCCGCCGAACGCAGGCATCCCAAAAACGCGTATTTGGAGTTGGACGCCCAGCCGGCGATAATCACGCCATACACGCCCACCGAAGTCGCCGCCAAAACAAACAGCAATCCGGCGTTGACATCCGCCAGCACGACTTCCGGCGCGAACGGAATTACCGCCCACGCCGCCAGTGCGGCGGTCAAGGATATGGCCGGCGCGATCAGCAACAAAAAACGGCTGGATTCGGTCGGCAAAATAATTTCCTTCAACAAAAGTTTCAGCGCGTCCGCAATCGGCTGCAGCAGTCCGAGCGGACCCACGCGATTCGGGCCGACGCGCAATTGAATCGCGCCGATGACGCGGCGTTCGGCATAAGTCAGATAGGCGACGCACAACATCAGCGGCGCGACAATCGCGACAATTTTCGCCAGGGTGGAGAAAAATATCGCGCCCCACGCAGCGTACTCGCCCAAAAACGGCGACAGTATTTCGTGCAGCCACTCCTGCATCAGCCCGCCGCCCGCCGTTGTTCCGCGACCGGTTCCGCATATACGCGAAGAGAACGCAGCGCGGACGGATACGCCGAAATCGCGCCGCGTACAATTTTGTCGTCCGCAAAGGCGCGGGCGTCCCAGAACGATTCGCCGTCTCCCAGACGGACGTCGCCGCCTTCGGAAATGCCGCGCTGCGCCATATCATCGGGATGAAATAAAACGCGGAAAATATCCCCGCCGCGCGCGGTTTTTTGCAACGCCGCCGCGCGACGAACGAGCATATCGCCGTCGTAAATCGCCGCGCCGCCGATAATTTCCAGCATTTCGCCGGACGGCGGCGGCGACGCGACTTTCTCCGACAAAGACGGCGCGAGCGGCGGCGTCTCTTCCATCATCTCGCGCACTTCGTCCAGGGTGTTGAAATGAAATCCGTCAATTCCCAGCGCGTCGCCGAGTATGCGCAAAACTTTCCAGCCCGGACGCGCCTCTCCGGGCGGACGCGCGACGGACGAAAACCGCTGCATTTTTCCCTCGCCGTTCATCAGCGCGCCTTCGTTTTCGCCGAATATCGCCGTCGGCAAAACGATATGCGCGAAAGAACGCACGCCGCCGACGAACGGAGAAAGCGCGCCGACAAAACCGGCGGACGCCAACATTTGCTCCGCCCTCGCGCTTTCGGCGAAATCGCGCGGCTCGCAATTGAACAGCATCACCGCGTCCAAATCGGCGCGCAACATCGCGCCAGCGGACATTCCGCCCTCCCGCGGAAATGCGCCGAAACGCCGCGCACCCGCGCCGTTCGCGCCCGCGGATAATACGCCCAAAGACGCGCCCGTACCTTCGGACAGCGTCCGCGCTTCGCGCAAAATATCGCCGAAATCTTCCGCGCCGCAGACGGCGTCCCCCAAAATAATGTGTTTCGCGCCCCCTTTCTTGCCGAAACGCTCCGCCATTTTTTGTATTTCCGCGGGCGGCGCGGCGTCGTCAAACAAAGATTCCGGACGCCGCTCCGCCAGATTTAACAAGCGATTGAGTTGCAGCAAACGCGCGGCGATTTCGGACGGACGCGCCGGCTGCCGCGCCGCCAGCGGAATCTGCCCGCCGATATCCAGCGCGCCGATGGAAAACAAACGGCGGCGGCGTCCGCGCAACCGCGGCGCCAAAAGCGGCTGTTCGCGCGCCGGGTCCGCGCCGACAAACAAAATCGCGTCCGCGCGCGCGAGTTCGGAAATATTAAAACCGAACTGCGAAGGCGCGTCCGCCGAAAAATCCCGCAAACGCAGACGGGAATCAATGTTTTCGCAGCCCAGACCGCGGGCGAGTTTCTGCCATAAAAACAACTCCTCGCAGGTCGCGGTCGGCGCGGCGAAAAATCCGGTCTTGTCGGGCGCGCGCTTTTGCAATTCGCGGACGACGACGGCGACCGCCTCCCGCCAGCCGGCGTCGGCGAATTGCCGCGCGTCCGGCGGACGCAGCAGCGGCGACGCCGCCCGGTCGCCCGCGGACAATCCCTGATACGAAAATCGGTCGCGGTCGGAAATCCAGCATTCGTTAATGTCGTCCTTTTCGCGCGGCACGACGCGCTTAATTTTTCCGTCCTTGGTCTGCAAGGACAAATGCGCGCCCCAGGAATCGTGCGGCGACAGCCCGGATGCGGAGGACAACTCCCACGGACGCGCGGTAAACCGGAACGGCTTGGAGGTCAGCGCCCCCACCGGACAGACGTCAATCATGTTCCCGGACAATTCGGAATCCACGGTACTTTCTATGAACGGCATAATTTCGGCGTGTTCGCCGCGCCCGGTCATGCCGAGTTCCATTATTCCGCCGATTTCGCGCCCGAAACGGACGCAGCGGGTGCAATGAATGCAGCGCGTCATGTCGGTGGCGATCAGCGGCCCCAGATTTTTTTCCAGCACGACGCGTTTTTCTTCGGCATAGCGCGACTTGGAAACGCCGTAGCC
>JBPCXA010000177.1:0-16669 GCA_051008975.1 Gammaproteobacteria bacterium | reverse complement strand
CCCCGCCCGATTTCGGCGGCACATTCGCCGACAATGTCGCTGTTTTCCAGCGCATCCATCGCCCCCATCGCCCGCCAAGCGAGCATCACGCCGAGACGTCTTATAAGCACCCTGAAATTGTGCTTTTCCCCGCCAATTGAGAATCCGGCGGGAATCTTTTCGTTTCGCACGGCATGAAAAACGAAATGCATCAAACCGTCCCGTATCGGTTTGTCGGCGATAACCGTTTTGGCGGACGACATGCTGGTCGTCAAATCCGCATATATGAACCCACGTTTGGGCCCCGCAAAAAGCGCCGTCATTTCATCGGCGGAAATGCCCACGCCGCCCCGGGCGATCTCTTCGGAGATGTGCCGTTGCCACCAAATTTTGGCGAACGGAATATCGGTATAAATCGCCTTCACCCCCCGTTGCGATATTGAGCCGAACATACGGCGCAACACCAGACGACCGAGAACATCCAAATGTTTCCCGGTGCTCAACGCCTCGTCTATGCGGGAAGATCCGGTTTGACCCGCACCATTTGATCCGGCCGCAAGATAATGCGATTCAATAGCGCCGGATTCAATAGCGTGAAGAGTCACGTACAACCACAGCCCCGGACGGCAGGCGTCGATCGGCGGCATGTCTTTCATGGAATCCCAGAGTTTGCGTCCCTGGAATTTCCACGGCGGATTTTTATATTCCTCCTCGTTCAATTTTTCCAAAAACTGCGGGCAATGCTTGCCGGGATACACTCGCCCGCCGGCGCCCTCAATCAGGGAGCGGACATGCGCCACGAACCGGCGGCTGTCTTTCGCCGCCTTCAACAATGCGACACAAGATTCAGCCGCCGAATCGTTGTCATTGACGATCCTCTTCAGCACGTCAACGGATTCCTCGGAATCGTACTGGGTCCAATTACTCATCGGTTTCCTCCTCTGATGAAACTTCGGGGCCAAGGAGGCGATGGGGCAGGTAGACCCACGCCGCCCGGCATGCGTCAAACTTGTCGCCGTCTTCCCAGGTGGCGACGTCTTCGGCTTCCAGCCGTCTTTTAATGGTTTGGAAATTTTCCAGAGTTTGTAACTCCTCGTTCCCGGAATATCGTTTCGCAAATTCGGCGAAACCGGCGCTTAACGCATGCGCCAGAATACTATCCCGATGTTGCGCCTTGTCTTTGCTGACCGTATGCGCACGGCGCATCTCCCGATAAAAATCGGGCGACACTTTGACGATAAAATAACCGCTTTCCACCGCCGCAATGTCTACTTGAATGGCGCCCGGCGGCATCGCAACATCGGGCCTGATGCGCAGCAGGCGGCTGAGTCCCGGCTGAAATTCATATTCCTTGTCTCTGGCGACAATCGCCCCTTTGAGCAGGTCAAATTTCCGTCCGTGCCAGAACTCGTCAAGCCCCATTGATTTGTCGGCGACGAATGTTTGACGTCCGCCCCGGTATATCACCATAGGCAAAAACTTCGGCGATTCGAGGGAACGGTTGCCCTTTTCAATCGCAATAGTTTGCGAAACGGACAACGCACCGTCGCCGCCGGCGATAAACGTTTTTCGGTACATCGTCGCCTTCATCACGACCACGACCCCGAAATTCGCCTTGCCCGATTTGACAAGGGAAGCCACCAAACTGTCGCCGTCAATGCGGTGGCGCAGTTGTACGACGCCGGAATTCACATCCCAGTCGTGCGTGGCATAGGCGCAATTGTCCTCATAATCCATGCGGTCGCCCCCCAAAACGGGGAACGAATAAGACGCCGTCGTCTCTCTCATCAGTATCATGGCCTCCGCTCCCTCCGGATGAATTCGCAATCCACCCTGTAATGTCCCCGCACTTTCGGACTCTCAAACTCAACCGAAATAATTTTCGGTTCATTTTCATTCACCTCGCCTATGCGGACGCTGATTTTGTCGCCGTCAACGGCGCACTCGCTGCCGTTGCAGACGACCTTGGTTAAAGGGATCGCCACATCGTCCGCCGCCGGATTATCGCACGAGAAATCCCCGCCGCCGTTGCGGACGAGACGCAACTCCGCCTCTTGCGAAGATTTTAACGATTCCTTCGGCATAATCCGAATTTTCATCGCATTCCGCTCCCGCACGGCGACAAAGCGCACATTGATGTGGCTACCCGGCTTTGCACTTTTGCCGGAACCGCCTTTACGGTTTTTGCCGCCTTTCCGCCCCCGTCCCCGATTGCCGAGACCGCCGCCGGTTCCGCCGGCGGGGCCGACTCTTTCCTTTTTGGGCGCATCCCGGCCCAGGCTGACTCCGATGGAGCCGGGACCCTCTATTTCCAAAAAATCAAAAGATTCATCGGATTGTTTGCTGATTTTTTCCTGCAAACTTTCCCTGATCTTTTTCAGGGCGTCTCTCAATTTTTGGGCCTTTTGCCGGTCTTTGACCATGCCGATATGCAGCGCATTATGCAAATTGCCCTCCGCCAGACAGACCAGTTCGCAGACGCCGACGTCGTCGCACAGCACCAGCGCCTCAAACGGGGCATGCTCCGCAAAACGCGAGCCGGAAATCATGGGAATGTCGTCGGTTATCCACATCCCGTTCCGGCACAGCGCGATCCTCGTGGAAGCATGATTGCTTTCACGATAAATCACATCAAAAACACCGGCGGCGGTTTCAACTTTCGTTTCATGAGCGCCATACCCCCCTTTTTTGCCGTCCGTAAACAAGCGATAGAACCGCTCCGCTTTTTCGTGGCTGGGAAACTTGGGCGTCCTGCCGATGTCCGGAGCAATATCCTCCATCACCTTCGGCAAGTTGTCTGCAGTAAGGGATTGGCATTTACCGCCGAAAACGACTTCCACGACAAGTTCACCCCGCTGGACGGCGACGAAGAAATTCCGGGCGGCGGCGCCCAGAATCAAATCGCCCGCTTCCTCGTCGGTTTTCTTTCCGAAATGATTAAAATCCAAAACGGCGATCAAAGCGCCGGTGTTCCATTCGGATTCAATCATTTGCAATTTGTCCAAAATGATCGGCGGGATGTCGTCCCCCACGGGGAAGTCATAATGGCGCAGCAAATCCGGACGAATACCGGCGACATAATAGCCGTCTTTACCGTATACTCCTTCGGCGTCTTGATGAGACGCAAGAATCGCATGACCAGACGCCAGCATGCCGTCCCTTTCCGAGACGCCGCCATACAGCAAATAGCGCATGTCGGACAAATTAAAAGTCGTAAAATGACCGTTGCCGTGCGAACCACCCGCACCCGGATTCATTTTTTTGTTGAGACCGTCCGAAAGAATGGCCTCCATATTGTCGTTGTCCAGCCCCATGCCGTTGTCGGCGACGAACAACACGGGCAGAGATTCCTCCGCCGCATTGCTCTTGAGGCCTTGGAAAATATCCCGGGATTGCGCCGGCCAATTCGTTTGGGCGCAAAACTCCTCGACTTTTTCCAACGCCCGATTATATTCGCCTATGCCGGGAATACCCGCCACGGCGACGCTCTCCACGGAAAAACGGACATGCGCACATTCCCTATTCGCCGCTTTGGCGGCATCAAGCGAATTTTGTAAAATTTCACGGACAATAGCGGGAGAATTCTTGTCGGCGGAAACCGACAAGGCGAGAGCCGTCAATCCGGATTTTTCGCCGGGCGGAAATTGCAGACGGGGAGACGCCAAACCGGAGGGCTTTGACCGCCGATTGCCGCTCGCTTGCGATTTGCGGTTTTTGCGCGATTTGGATTTTTTACCCATGTTGACCGTGATTATATCCCTCAAATAACCAAAATTACAAATTTTCGCAAAAATTTCTCAATTTGTCGCCATTTTGGCGACGGTTTGCGGGAGTCCGCCGAAGTCGCCGTTGGACATCAGAACTATGCAGTCGTCCGCGCGCGTTTCCTTTCGCAAAAATTCCGCCGCCGCCGCGGCGTCCGGCAGTACGCGTGTCTTTTCCGGCGGCAGCGAATCCGCCAGCCATTTTTGTTCCCCCACCGCGACAATCCGATGCGCCGCGGCGAACGCGCGCGGCAGTTTGCGTTTCATCACGCCCGCCTTCATCGTGTTGGAACGCGGTTCGAAAACCGCAACGATTCTTTTTCGCGGATATTCCCCCGCCAGCGCCTCCAAAGTTTTGCGATACGCGGTCGGATGATGCGCGAAATCGTCGTAGACCAAAATTCCGTCCGCGTCCGCGATTTTTTGCAGGCGGCGATTCGGCGGGCGGAAATCCCGCAGATACTCGCCCGCATTTCGCGCGTTCGCCCCCGCATAATGCGCCGCCGCAACCGCCGCCAGAATGTTGTCGCGATTCGCCGCGCCGATCAGGGGCGGCGTAAAATTGCACATCTCTTTTCCGCGATACAAAATATGCATCCGTCCGCCGCCGCCGTCCCGCCGCCGCCATTCCGCAACCCCCCCCCCGAAAAACGAAAGCGGCGAATATAAACCCATATCCAGAGCCGCCCGCAAATGCCGCGCGCCCGCCCGCGCCACCACCCGCCCGTTCGCCGGGACCGTCCGCAGTAAAAAATGAAACTGCCGCGCGATCTCGCCGACATTCCGATAAATGTCCGCATGATCAAATTCCAAATTATTCAACAGCGCGATATGCGGGCGATAATGCAGGAACTTCGGACGTTTATCAAAAAACGCGGAATCATATTCGTCCGCCTCCATTACGAACAAATCCGATTTGCCGCCGCAAACGGACGCGCCGAAATTCGGCGCCACCCCCCCCGCCAGAAATCCCGGCGACAATCCCGCGCGATGCAAAATCCACGCCAGCAAAATCGTCGTCGTCGTCTTGCCGTGCGTGCCGGCGACCGCCAGAACTTTTTTGTCCGCGAGAATGTTTTCGCCCAGCCACTGCGCCGCCGAAATATACGGGCGGCGCGACGACAACACCGATTCCACCAGCGGATTGCCGCGCGAAACCGCGTTGCCGATAATATAACAATCGGCGGGACGGTCTTTCGCGGTCGCGTCATATCCGGTAAACAACGGAACGCGCAGCGACCGCGCGATTTCCCCGAACGGCGGATAAAACGCGCGGTCGCTGCCGGCGATTTCGTATCCTTTCTCTTTCGCCAACTTCGCAACTCCGGCGGTCAGCGCGCCCGCGATTCCGATAAAATGCAGACGCATCATCGCCGCCAAATCGGTTTTACGCCGGTCTCCTTTTCCATCGCCGCCAAAAATTCCTCGTGCGCCGAAAGTTCCGCCGCGTTCGCCGCGCGCGTAATGATCGGCGCGGCGCGCAAAGACATCCGCCGCGCCGCGCCGGACGCCATCGTCATCGGCATTTGTTCGCGGGTCATCGCAAAATATACCTGCGCCAGAAGTTTCGCGTCCAAAAGCGCGTTGTGGGTCGTCCGCGCCGAAAAGTCCACGCCGAAATGTCTGCACAAATCTTCCAGACGATGATGGCGCAGTCCCGGAATTTTGGCGCGCGACATTTCCAGCGAACACGAAACGCCGCAAATGTCAAGCAGCGGCGGCATTTCGCAGCGCGCGAATTCGGCGTCCAAAAACGCGCGGTCAAACGCGGCATTGTGGATAATCACCTCCCCCCCCCGCAAAAAATCCTGCAGCGCGGCGGCGATTTCCGAAAACTCCGGCTTGTCCGCCAGAAACTCCGCGTCGATGCCGTGAACTTTTTGCGCGCCGATGTCTATCGCGCGGCGCGGATTGCAAAAATGATGAAACCGCCCCTCCTCCGACAGGCGCCGGTCGGAATACGACAGCGCGACGACTTCAATAATCCGATGTCCGCGCTCCGCCTCCAAGCCGGTGGTTTCGGTGTCCAAAAAAATTTGTCTCATCGCCGCGCCGCCTCCGTCGCGCCGAGATTGGCGAGACGATCTGCATGTTCGTTGCCGGCGTCTCCGGCGTGTCCGCGCACCCATTTCCATTCCACTTCGTGGCGCGCCGCCGCCGCTTCCAGCCGCATCCACAAATCGGCGTTTTTAACCGGTTTGTTTTTTTTTCGCACCAGTGTTTTTCCGCCCCCCAAAACGGTTTGTTTTCGCCATTTCGGCAACCATTCGGTAATGCCCGTTTTGACGTAATCAGAATCGGTATGCAGAACGACGTCGCAACGGCGAGTTAACGTTTCCAACGCGATAATCGCCGCCGTCATCTCCATCCGATTGTTGGTCGTGTCCGCCTCGCCGCCGTATAACTCCCTTTTCGCGTCGCCCCAAAACAGCACCGCCCCCCAGCCGCCCGGACCGGGATTTCCCTTGCACGCGCCGTCCGTATACACGACCACTTTCATCGCCCGTCCGCCCCCGCCTTGGACGGCGCGCGAAAAGACGGCAGACGGCGGCGGCGCAGCCGTCCGATCATCCGCATGCCGTGAGTCCGCTTGACCGCGCTCAAGAAATATACGCCGCCGCCCAGCGGCCACCAGCGGCGTCCGGCTTTTTCCAGCCAGCCGAAACGTTTGCGGCGGCGTCTTTCGTGCGGCGGCATAAACACCGCGAATCTCCCCTCGTCCGCCGACATATTCAGCAACGCCAGCCAGTCCTTCACCCGCATCAAAGAAATCCAGTCGCCGCGCCACGGCATCGCCGCCAGACGCGCGCCCAGCAAACTCCACGGATTAAAGCCGACAATCAACATCCGCCCGCGCGGACGCAGCACCCGCGCCGCCTCCCGCAACACCGCATGCGGCGCGCCGGACGCCTCCAACGCGTGCGCGAGCAAGATAAAATCCACCGATTCGGCGGCGAACGGCAGCGCCGTCCAATCGGCGACGATGTCGCAACCGCCGTCCAATCCGACCACGGCGTGATTGCGCACCGGCGCGCGCAGGGTCAGCCGCCGCCGGTGTCCGAGTTGCACCGCGTAAAAACCGAATGTTTCGCCGCTCATCAGGCGGCAATAGCGCACTTCCTGCGCCAGCACCCATCGCCCGAAACCGGAGGCGAACCACTCTTCGGGCTTGTTTTCGCCGACGGTTTGTATTAGCATAACGAAATGTCGTCCCTGACGATAAAAATTCTTCCCGCGCTCGCCGACAATTATATCTTTTTGGCGGCGGCGAACGGCAAAACGGCGGTCGTCGATCCCGGCGACGCCGCGCCGGTGTTGAATGCGCTTGCGGACGATGCGGCGGTGGAGGCGGTGCTGATCACCCACCGCCACGCCGATCATATCGGCGGAGTCGGCGAAATCGCGCGGCGTTTTCCGGCGGCGAAAATAGTCGCGCCGGAAGAATGCGGAATTCCCGGGGCATCGCCGTGCGCCGAAGGCGGGCGCGTTTCACTGCTGGACGGCGCGTTAAATTTGCGGATATTGGCGACTCCCGGACATACCCGCGACCACGTCGCCTTTTATGACGAGGGCGGCGGCGTACTGTTTTGCGGCGATACGCTGTTCGCCTGCGGCTGCGGGCGCATGTTTGAAGGGACGGCGGCGCAAATGCAAAACTCGCTCGCCCGTCTCGCCGCCCTGCCGCCCGCCACGAAAGTATATTGCGGCCACGAATATACCGCCGCCAACATCCGATTCGCGCTGGCGGCGGAACCGGAAAATTCCGCCCTGCGACAACGCCGCCGGCGGTGCGATTCCCTGCTGGCGGACGGCGCACCGACAATTCCGTTCACCATCGGCGAAGAACTCGCGACAAATCCGTTCGTCCGTCTGCAAACCGCCGCCGTCATCGCCGCCGCCCGCAAACACGGGGCGGCGGACGAAAGCGCGGTTTCGGTTTTCGCCGCCCTGCGCCGATGGAAGGACAATTTTTGACAATGTCAGGCGGCGCGGCGCGGCGGCGGACGGAATTCGCGGTTTTCGGTGTATAATGGCGGGATGCA
The DNA here is from genome assembly GCA_051008975.1 of Gammaproteobacteria bacterium. Lineage (GTDB taxonomy): Bacteria > Pseudomonadota > Gammaproteobacteria > Tethybacterales > Persebacteraceae > Persebacter. Next base: position 8,883 of record JBPCXA010000177.1, on the reverse strand, counting down.
AAAAAGAATCGCCGCCGCGGGGAGCGAATTCCGCCGCTATCTGTCTTCGCTGTTGCTGGGCGAATTGTGCCGCGGGCTGGCGCTGACTTTCCGGCAGATGTTCCGCCGCAATATCACCATTCAATTTCCCGAAGAAAAGACGCCGCGCAGCCCCCGTTTTCGCGGACTGCACGCGCTGCGCCGCTATCCGAACGGCGAAGAACGCTGCATCGCGTGCAAATTGTGCGAGGCGGTATGCCCGGCGCTGGCGATTCACATAGAATCCGAGCAGCGCGAGGACGGCAGCCGCCGCACCACCAAATACGACATTGATCTGACCAAATGCATTTTTTGCGGAATGTGCGAGGAGGCGTGTCCGGTGGACGCCGTCGTGGAAACGCACGTTCTGGAATATCACGGCGAACGGCGCGGCGATTTGTATTACACGAAAGAAATGCTGCTCGCCGTCGGCGACAAATATGAACAGGAGATCGCCGCCGCCCGCCGGACCGATGCCGCCTATCGTTGAAATGCGCGCGGCGGCGAAGGCGGCGGTCGTTCTTTGCGCGCTGTTGTTTTCCGCCGCCGTCGTCGCCGCGGAACCGGACGCCGCGTCGCCGCTGCGGGAAAAAATAGAACAGTTGGAGGAGCAGTTCCACCAGCAGGAACTTCTCGCGCTGCGGCGGGTGGAGGGCGTGGAAGTGCGGATGGAGACGCTGGATCGCAACATCAACCGCGTTTTTTTAATTTTCGGGCTTTCGGCGGCGTTGATTTTGGCGTTCGTCATCGGCCATCAGCGCGCCCGCAACCGGCTGGATTCCGAGCGCGTCAACCGCGCGGTGCGGGAGACGGAAACGCTGAACGCCGACATTCGCCGCGAATTAAATCGTCCGGAAATGGAGTTTTTGCGCGTCGGGCATTTTTTGCGGCGGCTGATGCGGCAGTTCGCCGAAAACGGCGTCTCCGCCGGCGACATCGTACAAATCCGCGTCATCGGGAACGATCCGAACATGCCGGTGTCCCTGCATTACACCGCGCAGGTGCTCGCCGCCGAATACGAAGAGCGGTGGCACGACGCCGAAGAATCGCTCGAACAATTGCGGCAGTTGGACGCCGAAGATCCGTTCGTTTTGCTGCATCTTTCGCATGTTCACACCCGCATCGCCGAACAAAAGGGCGACGTGCGCGACCGCAAACGCCATTTGCAGACGGCGAGCCGATACTACGCGCAATTCGCGGTCGCCGCGCAAATGGAGACGGAAACGCCGGCGCGCCCGCAAATTCCGCCTTCGCCGCCCGCCCCGCAAAAAGCCGCCGTCGCCGCGCCGCCGCGGACGGAAATTCAATCGCGCCAAACTCCCGCGCCGCCCGTGACGGTTTCTAAAACGCCGGAGGCGAAACCGCAATTCGCGCCCCCCCCCCGCGAAACCGGAATCCGCCCCCCCTCCGCGATAGCGCAAAAACCGCCGCCGCCGACTGTCGCCGCCGCGTCCGGCGATTCCGAATCGCGCGAAAATGTTCCGCCCCGCCCGTCCGCGCCGCCGCAGTCGGAAATCGTCAAACCGCGAACGCCGACAATTTCCGCGCCGCCCGAAACTGTTCCGAAAACTGTTCCGGAATCCGCGCCGTCCGCGGTTGTTTCCCCAAAACCGGTTTTCCAAAAACCGGAATCGGAATCGGCGAAACCCGCCCCCTCTCCCGCGACAGCGGAGACGGCGCAAAAATCCCGCCCCGAAATCGCCGCGCAAACGCGGGAAGACGCGCCGCCTCCGGAAACAAAAATCAACGGCGAAACCAAAACCGTTCCGCGCGGCGCGGCGGCGGGCGTTTCGTGGAATGCAATCGGCGTCGCGCTTTCCGCGATTAAAAGCGGTTCGGCGAATTTGTTAAGCGACGTCCGCGGCGCGGCGGGCAAAATTGTCGGCGGCGCGGACGGCGGCCCGCCGCCGTTTTTGCCGGTGCCGGCGGCGTCCGAAGTGCCGGAAAAAGCCGGCGCCGCCGAAACGGAAATGTGGAAATGCATCCGGCGCGGCGATTTGCGGATGGCGCAGGCCGCCAACGCCCCCGGACTGCGCCGCCGCAACCGCCTGATAGACCAGGCGCTCGCCTGCTACGCGCAGGCGCAGGGGCATCGGACGAACGAAACGCTGTATCTGAATTGGGGATTGTCGCTGCTCGGCAAGGCGCTGCATTTGCCGGAAAAAAAGCGCGAACCGTTTTTCAACGCCGCGATCGACAAATTTCTGGCGGGAAATGTCATCGCGCCGCACCGCTTTGATTTTTCGCTGGCGACGCTGTATGCGATCATCGGGCGCGAGATGGAATGCAGACAATGGCTCGCCGCGGCGCGCGAATCGGGAACGCTGGACGCCGAATCGCTGCGCCATGCGCCCGATTTTGACGGCGTCCGCCGCCAGCCGTGGTTCGCCGAATTTATGCGCGGCTGATATGACGCCTTCCGTGTCCCTCGCGCAGCGGGATTTTCCCGTCGGCGCGCTCGCCGAAAACCGCCGCGCAATTTTGACCGCGGCGCAGCGCGCGCAACGGGACGACGCGGCGGTTTTGCTGTCGCCCGAACTGGCGTTGTCCGGATACTGCCCGGACGATATGCTGCACGATTCCTCGTTTATGGATTCGGTGGAACGCGAATTTCATCTTCTCGTCGCGGAGGCGCCGCCGCTGCCGATTCTCGTCGGGTTGCCGTGGCGCGAGGAGGGAAAATTGTACGACGCCGCCGCGCTGATTCGCGGCGGGAAAATCGACGGCGTGTACAAAAAAGTATGTCTGCCGAACGAATCGGTTTTTGACGAACGCCGTTATTTTTCCTCCGGAGACGCGCCGCCGCTGGCGTTTGAATCCGGCGGCGCAAAATTCGCGGTGCAAATTTGCGCCGATGTGTGGGACGACGCGCAGGCCGCGCGGGTCGCCGCCGGCGGCGCGGAATATGTGCTGTCGCTCAACGCCTCGCCGTTTTATGTCGGCAAGCACGCCGCGCGGCTGCGCGCCGCCGGACGGTTCGCGCGCGCCGCCGCCGCCGGTTTGTTTTATTGCAACCTCGTCGGCGGGCAGGACGAATTAATCTTTGACGGCGCGTCTTTTTGTATGGACAAAAACGGCGACATTACGCGGCAGTTGCGGGCGTTCGCGGCGTACGACGGCGGCGGTGAAATAAACGAAATCGCGCCGTATCCGGGCGACGACGAGGCGGCATATTCCGCGCTGGTGATGGGCGTCCGCGACTACGCCGCCGGCGCCGGATTTCGCGGCGCGGTGCTGGGACTTTCCGGCGGCGTGGATTCGGCGTTGACGGCGGCGGCGGCGGCGGACGCCCTCGGCGCGGAAAATGTGCTGGCGGTGATGATGCCGTCGCGCCATACTTCGGCGGCGAGTTTGGAGGACGCCGCCGCGATCGCCGAAAATCTCGGCGCGGAACTGCTGACGATTTCCATAGACCCGCTGATGAATTCGGTGTACGGCGCGCTGTCGCCGCATTTGCGTCCGCGCGAAGGCGACGTGACTTTGGAGAATGTGCAGGCGCGGCTGCGCGGAATGTTGCTGATGGCGTTGTCCAACAATCGCGGGCTGCTGCCGCTCGCCACCGGCAACAAGAGCGAAATCGCCTGCGGCTACGCGACTTTGTACGGCGACATGTGCGGCGGTTTCGCGCCGCTGAAAGACGTCGTCAAAACGCGGGTGTGGGCGCTGGCGAAATACCGCAACGGCAAAAACCGTCGCGGCGAAATTATTCCGCAACGGGTCATCGCGCGCGCGCCCTCCGCCGAGTTGCGCGACGACCAAACCGATCAGCAAACTTTGCCGCCCTACGAGGACATAGACGCCGCCGTCGCCGCGCATGTGGAAAACGGCGCGCCGTTCGCGGAATGGACGCGCGCCGCCGGACGCGAACTGGCGGGGCGATTTTTGGACCTGCTCGCGGCGGGGGAACATAAGCGGCGGCAGGGCGCGCCGGGTCCGAAAATCACTCAGCGCGCGTTCGGACGCGACTGGCGGATGCCGGTGGCGAACCGATTCCGCCGTCAATTGTGAAAATTACAAACGGCGGCGCGGCGCGTTCTCCGCGCTTCGCGACGATTTCGCGCACGGCGAAAACGCCCGCGGAGACCGCCGCCGTCGCGCGGCGCCTCGCCCGATTTTTGCCGCCGCCGCCGGTGCATTTGCATTTATTCGGCGATTTGTGCGTCGGCAAAACTTTTTGGGCGCGGGCGTTGATCGGCGCGCTGGGCGGCGGCGCGCGCGCGCCGAGTCCGAGTTTCGCGCTGGCGTTGTCGTATCAGTCGCGGCGCATGCCGGTGCATCATCTGGATTTATTTCGGCTGCCGCAAGACGCGCCGCTGCCCGGCGAGTTGTCGGAGTTGCTGCAGGAGGACGCGCTGTGTCTGGTGGAATGGCCGGGGCGGGCGTCCGATCTTCCGGCGGCGGACATTCGCGTGACGATGGATTTTTATCGCGGCGGAAATTGCGCCGAAGACGGGCGGCGGCTGACTTTCGCCGCCGAAAGCGAAAGGGGGGGGGAATGTTTGCGCGCCTTTGCCTGCTGACCGCCTTCGCCCTCGCCGTCCCGGCGCAGGCGGCGGAGTTTCAGGCGCGCCTGTGGCCGGCGGCGGAGCGGACGCGTCTGGTGATTGAGACGCCGGCGCGGGTGGAATACCGCATTTTCCGCCTGCAAAATCCGTCCCGTCTGGTGCTGGATATTGACGATTCGAAAAATTCGGTGGATTCGCTGCACGGCGCCGAGTTGCGGGACGCCGCCTATTTGGGCGCGCTGCGCGCCGCCCGCCATGACGGCGACACGCTGCGTCTGGCGTTTGACGTCGCCGATGACGACATCGGTTATGAGGTGCGCGCGATTTCTCCGGTCGCCGGCTACGCGCATCGTCTGATAATTGATATTACGCCGGGGGAATATTCCGATCCGCTGCTGGCGTTAATTCAATCTTTGGAAAAGGACGACGAAGAGCGCGCAACGCCGGACGCGCCGCGTTTTCTGGTTTTGATAGATCCCGGCCACGGCGGCGAAGATCCGGGCGCGGTCAGCCGGAATAACATTTACGAAAAGGATATCGTGCTTTCCATCGCCCGTAAATTGAAGGAGGAAATTGAACGCCGTCCGGGAATGCGCGCGGTATTGACGCGCGACGGCGACCGTTTTTTGCCGCTGGCGCGGCGCGTTCTTGTCGCCCATCGGCTGTCGGCGGACGCGTTTGTTTCGCTGCACGCCGATTCGGTGGCGTCGCCGAAGGCGCGCGGCTCCTCGGTATTCGTGCTGTCGCAGCGGGGGGCGAGTTCCAAACTCGCGCGGCGTCTCGCGCGGGACGCCAATCTTTCCGATTTGGTCGGCGGCGCGGCGGCGGACCCGCAATTAAACGCCGCGCTGCCGGCGTTTTTCAAGGACGGCAAGGAGCGCGCGTCGCGGCGGCTGGCGGCGTTGATCGCGGAGGAAATTTCCGCCGTCAATACGATGCATAAAAAACACGTGGAATCGGCCGGCTTCGCGGTGCTGAAATCGCCGTCCATTCCGTCCGTGCTGGTGGAGACCGCGTTCATCAGCAATCCGTCCGAGGAGAAAAAATTGCGCGGCGAAGAGTTCCAGCAAAAAATGGCGCGCGCCATCGCCGGCGGATTGGACGAATATCGCCGCCGCTACGAGGTCGCGGACGAATGAGCGGACGGCGCATTTTGCCGCTGCCGCCCGTCGTGGCCGGCAAGGTCGCGGCCGGCGAAGTGATTGAACGCCCGTCGGCGGCGTTAAAAGAATTGATCGAAAATTCGCTGGATGCCGGCGCCGCGGATTTGCGCGCCGACATAGAGGAGGGCGGCGCCGCGCTGCTGGAAGTGCGCGACGACGGCGAGGGAATCGTCGCCGAAGATCTGCCGCGCGCGCTGATGCGGCAGGCGACCAGCAAAATCGCCACGGAGGAGGATTTTACGGAGGTGCGCACCTTCGGATTTCGCGGCGAGGCGCTGGCGTCGCTGGCGGCGGTGTCCGAAATGTCGCTCGCCAGCCGCACGGCGGACGCCGCGCACGGGCATATTTTCTTTCCCGGAAACGGCGCGGACGGCGCGCGAAACGACACGCGCGAAACGGCGTCGCCGCGTCCGCATCCGATGGCACGCGGCACGATTGTTTCGGCGCGGGCGATGTTCGCGGATTTTCCGGGGCGGCGGCGGTTTTTGCGCGCCCCCGCGACCGAGGCCGCGCACTGCGTAAACACGGTGACAATCGCCGCGCTGGGCGCGCCGCGGACGGCGTTCACATTTACCGTCAACGGACGGACGCGCCTGTCGCTGCCGTCCGTCGAAACGCGCGCGGCGCGGCTCGCGGAAATGTTTCCGAAACTGCGGGACGCCACGCGCGCGGTCGCCGAAAGCGCCGGCGCGCTGTCTTTGGAGGGGGAGATTTTTTCCCCGCATCTGGGCGCGACCGGCAAAAGCATCGGGCAATTTTTTTATGTCAACGGGCGTTTCGTCCGCGACCGTCTTTTGCGCCGCGCGGTGTCGGACGCCCTACGCGGAATGTCGCACCACGGCGAGCCGGGCTACGCGCTGTTTTTGAATTTGCCCTCGGCGGCGGTGGATGTGAATATGCATCCGGCGAAACTGGAAGTGCGTTTTATGGAGCCGCGCGCGATTTTTGAGTTCATCCGCCGCGCGATCGGCAAGGCGTTCGCGGCGCCGCTGGGCGCGCCGCTGGGGACGGAAACGCTGCCGCCCCCTGCCGCGCCGCAGCGTATTCGTACGCGACTTCCGCCGGAAACCGCCTTGTCGCAAGATTTTCCGCAACCGATGTTGTCGGCGCCCGCGTCGGAAAACGCCGGAAACGCCGCGCAGTCTTCGGTTTCCCATGCCGCCGCCGAAGAAACGTGGCGGCGGATGTTCGGCGACATTCCGTCCGTCGCGAAACCGCCGTTGTTCGGAGACGCGCCGCTCGGACGCGCGCTCGGACAATTGCACGACATTTACATCATCGCCGAAAACGGCGGCGGACTGGTGGTGGTGGATATGCACGCCGCGCACGAACGCATTTTGTACGAGGAATTAAAATCCGCCTTTAATCGCGGCCGTCCGGCGATGCAGCGTCTGCTTTCTCCGGCGCGGGCGGCGTTGTCGCCTTTGCAGGCGGCGGCGCTCGCCGAACACGGCGGCGATTTGCCCGGACTCGTCGCATATTCGCGGGACGCGCACACCGCCGAAATCGGCGAAGTGGCGGCGTTGATCGCCCGCCGCTGCGATCCGGCGGCGTTGCTGACCGAAATGCTGGACGCCGTCGCCGAGGCGGCGGCGGAAAATCAGGCGGAGACGCTGCGCGACGCCGCGCTGTCCTCCATCGCGTGTCATGCGGCGGTGCGCGCCAACCGCCGTCTTTCCTTGGAGGAAATGAACGCGCTGCTGCGGCGGATGGAGGAGACCGAGCGGTCGGGCGTGTGCAATCACGGACGCCCCTGCTGGCAGCAAATTGAACGCGATTATTTTGACCGGATTTTCCGGCGCGGACAATGATTCGCGCGCTGGCGCTCGCCGGCCCGACGGCGTGCGGCAAAAGCGAATTCGCCCCGGCGCTCGCCGTAGCAATGGGCGGCGAAATTATCAGCGCGGATTCCGGCGCGGTCTATCGCGGAATGGACATCGGCACGGCGAAACCGTCCGCCGCCCTGCGCGCGCGTCTGCCGCATCACCTCGTGGACATTTGCACGCCGGACGCGCATTTTAACGCCGGAATGTTTTGCCGTTTGTCCATTGCGGCGGCGAAAGAAATTAACGCGCGCGGCGCGGCGCCGGTTTTTGTCGGCGGCGCGATGATGTATTTTTACGCGCTGATGCGGGGGCTGCATCATGTTCCGGAAATATCCGCCGCGGTCCGCGAATCGGTGCGCGCGGAAATGCAAAAATGCGGCGCGGCGGAAATGCATCGGCGTCTGGCGGCGTTGGATTTGCACACGGCGCGAAAAATTCCGGCGACCGATTCGCAGCGAATCGCGCGCACGATGGAAATTGCGGCGCAAACGCGGCGTCCGCCGTCTTCGTTTATGGCGGCGCAAAAACCGTCGCCGGACTTGCAAATTTCTTTCATCGTACTAATGCCCGAAGATCGCGCGCGTCTCCGCGCCGCGATCGCCGCGCGGTTGAATACAATGTGGAACGACGGATTGACCGCGGAAACCGAATCGGTGATTCGCAAATATCGTCCGCCGCCGCAGTCGCCGCCTTTGCGGATGGCCGGCTATCGGCAGGCGGCGGCGTTTTTGCGCGGCGAATACGACGAAAAAGAAATGCGGGAACGCGCCCTTTACGCGACTTGCCAACTTGCCAAACGGCAGATGACCTGGCTGCGAAAATGGAAAAACCCCGCGGCGGTCATAGACCCCTTCGCCGCCGACGCCGAGAAAAAAATACTCGCCGCGGCGCGCGCCTTTTGCGAAACTTAAAAAAGAAACTCCATTCCCGCAAAAGCAGGAATCTCTTTGCGCGAAAGCGCAAACGATTCGCCTTCGGCAAATGCGATTCCGGCTTTCGCCGGAATGGCGTTTTTTATATTTTTCGGATACCGCCGAATTCGGTATTGTCCGCAAAGACAAAAAGAACCCTCCATGCCGGCGAAGGCCGGAATCGCATTCGCCGTATGCGAATCCGCCGTTTGCGCTGTCGCGCAGAGAGATGCCGGCTTTCGCCGGAATGGTGTATTTTAATTAAGGGGTTAAAAGTGCCGCCATTCCGGCGAAAGCCGGAATCTCATTCGCCGAAGGCGAATCATTTGCGCTTTCGCGCAAAGAGATTCCCGCGTTCGCGGGAATGGAAATTCTTTTTCATTTTTAAGTTTCGTAAAAAGCGCGCGCCGCGGCGAGTATTTTTTTCTCGGCGTCGGCGGCGAAGGGGTCTATGACCGCC
>JBPCXA010000176.1:0-4348 GCA_051008975.1 Gammaproteobacteria bacterium | reverse complement strand
GGTTTGCGGCGAAACCGTAGTTCCGTCCGGATTAAGCAGGTCAAAGAAATCCCGCACGAAAGTGGCGTGAATATCCGTCGATATTCTGACGACAATCATGCTGATGCTGCCGGACAAATCCACATTGCCCGAACCGCCGCCGGGAATCGACAAATCCACACTTTCGCTGGACGGGGCGAAAACCGCCATCGTCGCCTGTTGCGCATTCGCCGCCGAATGGATTCCCGTCGCCGCCGAAAAAAGCGCGACAACGACGGCGAGACGGACGGCTATCCGCCGCCGAACATTTCCGCGCGACGGGCGATTAAACATCGCCCCCCCCCCCCCTTGTACGCGCCAGAAATGGCGTTAAACGCGCCAAAAACCGCCCTGTACGGACGAATCAAAGAAAAAACGAGATTTTTCATACAAATGCTCCCTGATGCTTAAAATCGCCCCTTCACGGACGCTTTTACAATTATAACACGAAAATTCCGAAAAATGCAACTTTTTTTCGGAGAATGCAAAAAAATTTTCGTCCGCCGCCGCGATTTTTTTCCGTCCGCCTTCGGCGAATGAGATTCCCGCGTTCGCGGGAATCTCATTGCGCCCGCGCCGATTTTTGCGGGAATACGAGGCGGTCGGCGGCGACGAAATTGAAGACCGCCCCCGCCAGGACGCCAACGACAAAAGCCGCGAAATGATGTCGCGCAAAAAAACTCGTGTGCAAAGTCAGCAGCGCATATACGCCCCAATTTATGCAAAATCCCGCCGACGACACCGCGACAAAACCCGCCCACTGCTTCGCCGCCGAAATTCGCGGTCGCGTCTTGAAAGTCATCACCCGGTTCAGAAACCAGTTGTGCGTCACGCCCGGCCAGAACGCCAGCGCGCGCGCCCATAAATGCGGCATTCCCGCCGCCTGCAGCGCGAAATACGCCAGCGCGTCCCACACAAAACCGATTCCGCCGACCGCCGCGAACTGCAGCGCCTCCATTTTTTTCGGCCATTTGTGATGATACAAACGCCGCAAATGGCGGAGATAATTCCACTGCTCGCGCGGCGTCATTTTGCTTTCGCCGGCGCGGCGGTCGCCGAAAAAAATCGGCACTTCGGCGATCCGCCGCCGCGAATATCCCGCCTTCACGGCGATTTCCAGCCCGATTTTGTAGCCGACCGGCGACAGCGTTTCGGGCGGCGGCATTTGCGCGCGGCGAAAGGCGAAAAAACCCGACATCGGATCCGCCAAAGGCGTCAGCGGTCGCGCCAAAATTGTCGCGCCGCGGGAATTCAAACGCCGCAACAGCGGCCAGTCGTCCGCCGTCCCGCCGCCCCGCACATAGCGCGATCCGACGACAAAATCGGCGGAATCGTTTTGCAGCAACGCGACAAGTTCGGGGATTTTTTCCGGCGGATGCGACAAATCGGCGTCCAGCACCGCGACAAATTCGCCGCGCGCCGCCGCGATTCCGTCCATCACCGCCGGCGACAATCCGCGCGCGCCCCGCCGCGACAACAAACGCAACGGCAACGATTCGGAAAGACCGGCGCAGACGGCGTCCGTGCCGTCGCCGGAAACGTCGTCGGCGATAATAATTTCATATTCACGTCCGCGCAGCGCGGCGGCGATTCGCGCGACAAGCGCCGGAATGTTTTCCGCCTCCCGGAAAGTCGGCGCCACCACGCTGATTTCGGGCGGCGGCATGTTATTCGCCGCCGTTTTCGTCTTCCTCGGCGATGCGCGCCAGCCCGGTCAGGCGGCGTCCGGGATCCAAACGAATCAGCGAAAATCCCTGCGTGTTGCGCCCCACTTTGCGAATCTGATTCATATTCGTGCGCACCAGCACGCCGCCGTCCGTAATCAACATCAGGCCGTCCTTGTCGTCCGCCAGAGTCGCGCCGATGACGAAGGCGTCCTTGTTTTTGTTTTTCAATTGCATCGCGATGACGCCCAGACCGCGCCGCCCCTTCACTTCAAATTCGGCCGCGCTCGTACGCTTGCCGCGTCCGTTGTCGGCGGCGATAAGGATGGAATGATTCTTCGCCTGCTCCTCGGACAACGCCAGCATCGACACCACCTGCCCGTTTTTTTCGTCGTGGCGGAAGTTCATGCTGGCGACGCCGCGCGCGGTGCGGCTCAACCCGCGCAGCCCGTCCGCGGCGAAACGCAATATCTTGCCGCGGTTGGAAAACAACAGCACGGTGCCGCCGGCTTCAATCAAATCGGCGTTGATGAGGCGGTCGCCCTCGTCCAAATCTATCGCGATAATGCCGTTGCTGCGCGTATTGGCGAACGCCTTCAACGGCGTTTTTTTGACCACCCCCTTGGCGGTCGCAAAAATGACGTGGCGCGCGCCGTTAAAATTGTCCAGCGGCAGCACCGTCTGCACCGCCTCGTCCTCGCGCAATTTGAGCAGCCCGACCACCGGACTGCCGCGCGCGATCCGCGACGCCGGCGGCAACTCGTACACTTTCTTGCAATACGCCCGCCCCAAATTGGTAAACAGCAAAAGATAATCGTGCGTACTGGCGACGAAAAGACGGCTGATAAAATCGTCCTCGCGGGTGCCCGCCGCCTGCCGTCCGCGCCCGCCGCGCCGCTGCGCCTGATAATCGGACACCGGCTGCCGCTTGACATAGCCGCGGTGCGAAAAGGTGACCATCATATCCTCCTCGGCGATCAAATTCTCCAAATCCAAATCATCGCCGTCAAACTCCGCGATTTCGCTGCGGCGCGGCGAAGCGAAGTTCTTTTTCATCTCGCCCAACTCGGCGGCGATGACTCCGTCAATTTTTTCCGGACTCGCCAGCAACGCCAGATGGCCGATAATTTCCCCCACGACCGCGGCGTAATCGGCGGCGATTTTCTCGCGCTCCATCGCGGTCAGCCGCGCCAGCCGCAAATCCAAAATCGCCTTCGCCTGCGCGTCCGAAAACCAATACCCGTCCGCCCGCAAACCGCGGGACGGATCGGCGTCTTCCGGCGACGCCGCGTCGCGGGACGAAAGCCGCGACAGCATCGCCGCCACCGTCGCCGCCGGCCACGCGCGCGCCTTCAACGCCGATTCCGCCTCCGCCGGGGACGGCGAAGTTTTAATCAAATCGACAATTTCGTCCACGTTCGCTATGGCGGCGGCGTATCCCTCCAAAAGATGCGCGCGCGCCCGCGCCTTGCGCAAATCAAAGGTCGCGCGCCGCACCACGACTTCGCGGCGGTGGCGCAAAAAATGCGACAGCATCTCCCGCAATCCGAGCAATTGCGGCGTACCGTCCACCAGGGAGACCATATTGATCGAAAAATTCTCCTGCATCTGCGTCTCTTTGAACAGACGATTCAGCGCGACTTCGGCGTTTTCGTTGCGCCGCAACTCAATGACTACGCGAATTCCGCGGCGGTCGGATTCGTCGCGCAAATCGGAAATGCCGTCCAGTTTTTTCTCGCGCGCCAAATCGGCGATGCGCGAAATCAGCGACGCCTTGTTGACCTGATACGGCAATTCGTCTATGACGATCGCCGTCCGCCCGCCTTTTTCGGGCGCGGACAAAAGCGCGCCGCTTTGCGCTTTTTCGCCGCCGCGCGTCTTCTTTCTGTCCAAAGATTCAAAATGCGTTTTCGCGCGCATCGTCACCCGTCCGCGTCCGGTGAAATACGCGGCGCGCACGCCGGACATTCCGGACAACAATCCGCCGGTCGGAAAATCGGGCGCCGGCACGAATTTGCACAGCGCGTCCGCGTCGCATTCCGGATTTTGCAAAAGATGCAGGCAGGCGTCTACGACTTCGCCGAGATTGTGCGGCGGAATATTCGTCGCCATTCCGACCGCGATGCCGGAGGAGCCGTTGACCAGCAAATTCGGAAACCGCGCCGGCAGCACCGTCGGCTCCTTTTCCGCGCCGTCGTAGTTGGGCGCGAAATCCACCGTCTCCCGGTCAATATCGGCGAGCAGCGTGTGGGCGATTTTCGCCATCCGCACCTCGGTGTAGCGCATCGCCGCCGGATTGTCGCCGTCCACCGAGCCGAAGTTGCCCTGTCCGTCCACCAAAATTTCGCGCATCGAAAAATCCTGCGCCATCCGCACCAGCGCGTCATACACGGCGTCGCCGGAATGCGGGTGGAATTTGCCCAGCACGTCGCCGACGATGCGCGCCGATTTTTTGTACGGCTTGTTGAAATCGTTGCCCGCCTCGTGCATCGCAAACAGCGTCCGCCGATGCACGGGCTTCAAACCGTCCCGCACGTCGGGCAGGGCGCGCCCGACGATGACGCTCATCGCATAGTCCAAATACGCGCTTTTCATGCGCGCCTCCAAACTGACCGGCTGCAAATCCTTGGCGAAATCCACGCTCTGGCTCACGAGTTTTTTCCTTG
>JBPCXA010000175.1:0-6737 GCA_051008975.1 Gammaproteobacteria bacterium | reverse complement strand
CCGGGGATTTGTTTGCCGTCTTTGCGGACGGAAACTTTTTCGCCGGGGGCGGAATCGCTTTTGACCAGCGCGAAGCCGATCATGCGTTTTAATCTGCGCGACCAGACGCCGTTTGTCATGTCGCCGATTTTCTCGCCGTCGCGCGAAATATCCATCCAGACGGGATGATTCGCGGCGGGCGAATCGCCCTCCAAAACGACGCCGAGTTGCCGCCGTTTCGCGCCTTCCGAATGAATGCGGCGCAGCGCGGAGATTCCGACGACCTCGCCCGGCGCGTGCAAATCCACATATTTTTCCATCCGCACTTCAAACGGATTCGTTTTCGCGTCGGTGTCGCCGCCCCACGACAGCAGCCCGCTTTCTATGCGCTCGCACGGATTCGGATTGCCGGGGCCGATGTCCCACGGACGCCCCGCCTCGCGGATGATATTCCAAAGACGGACGCCCTTCGTTTCGTCCGTAAGATACAACTCAAAACCGCCCTGTTTCGACCATCCGGAACGCGCCAGCAGCAGCGGAATGTTTTCCACTCGCGCCTCCATAAAATGGAAATATTTCAGCGCGCGCGCGCGTTCGCCGAAAACGGAGACGATCACTTCCTCGGCTTTCGGACCCTGCACCGCCAGCGGCGACACGCCGGGATCGCAAACTTCGGCGCGCAGTTTTCGTTCGGCGGCGATCGCGCGCGCCCAAAAAAATATGTCGGAATCGGCGATGGACAGCCAGAACCGGTCGCCGTCTAACTTCAACAAAATCGGATCGTTAATCAGCGCGCCGTCGTGGCTGCAGACGGCGACATATTTTCCCTGTCCGGCGTCGCACCGCGACAAGTCGCGCGGGACGAGAATTTGCGCCAGCCGCGCGGCGTCCGGGCCGGAGATTTGCACCTGCCGCTCGCAGGCGACATCCCACATCGACGCCCCCCGCAGAATCCGCCAATATTCCGCCTCCGGATCGCCGTATCCCATCGGCATCAGCATGTGGTTGTAAGTGGAAAAAGTCGTCACTCCTTCGGCGACGGTCGCGTCAAAATACGGCGACCGTCGCAAACGGGTATGCGGCGCGATTTGGAACATTGTCAATGCGCGACGGCGGCGGCGGCGGATTCGTCCACCAGCGCGCCGGTGGTGAACCGGTTTAATGAAAACGGCGCGCATAACTCGTCCGCCTCGCCGCGCGCCAAAGTCGCGGCGAAGGCGTGTCCGCTGCCCGGCGTCGCCTTGAATCCGCCGGTCCCCCAGCCGCAGTTGAAGAATAAATTGGCGACCGGCGTCGCCGACAAAATCGGCGAACGGTCGGGCGTGATGTCCACCATTCCCGCCCATTGCCGCAAAATATTCACCCGCGAAAAAATCGGATACAACTCCACAATCGGTCCGGCGACGTGCTCAATTTGATCGAAACTGCCGCGCTGGGCGTAGGAATTGTACGGGTCGGAACCGCCGCCGATGACCAGTTCGCCCTTGTCGGACTGGCTGATGTAGGCGTGCACGGTGTTGGACATCACCACGCAATCCAGCACCGGCGCAAGCGGCTCCGATACGAACGCCTGCAGCGGGAAAGTTTCCAGCGGCAGCCGAAAACCCGCCATTTCGGCGAGCGCGCCGCAGTTGCCGGCGACGACCGCGCCGATTCGTTTGTTGACGCGAATTTTGCCGCGCGTCGTGCGCACTCCGACCGCCGCGCCGTCCTTGATGTCGAAACCGCGCACTTCGCAGTTTTGGATGATGTCCACCCCCAGCGCGTCCGCGGCGCGCGCGAATCCCCACGCCACCGCGTCGTGCCGCGCGACGCCGCCGCGCCGCTGCAAAAGCGCGCCCAGCACCGGATAGCGCCCGTGCAAATTGATGAACGGCACCCGCTCCCGCACTTGTTCTGGATTCAGAATTTCGGCGTCCACTCCGGCGGCGTAGTTGGCGGCGCCGCGCCGTCCGATTTCACGCAAATCGGACAAGGTGTGCGCTAAATGCAAAAGCCCGCGCGGCGAATACATCACATTAAAATTCAATTCCGCGGACAAATTTTGCCACAAATCAACCGCGTGATTATACAGCGCGGCGGAGGGGGACAAAAGATAGTTGGAGCGGATAATCGTGGTGTTGCGTCCGGTGTTGCCGCCGCCGAGCCAGCCTTTTTCCAGCACCGCGACGCGCCCGGCGCCGTGTTCCTTCGCCAGATAATACGCCGTCGCCAGCCCGTGTCCGCCGCCGCCGACAATCACATAATCATACTCCGGGCGCGGCTCCGGGCTGCGCCACGCGCGCGGCCAGTGTCTGTGATAAGTCAGCGCGTTGCGCGCCAGCGAAAAAATGGAATAGCGGGTCATCGTCCTCCTTCGTTCGGGTCCGCGAAAAACAGTACGGACGAATTATAACAAACTTCCGCCCGTCCCATTCCTGCGAAGGCAGGAATCTATGCCGCCGCAAAGCGGCGGGTAATTTCGCGCCTACGGCGCGGAGATTCCGGCTTTCGCCGGAATGGCGGCACTTTTAACCTCTCAATTAAAATACACCATTCCGGCGAAAGCCGGAATCTCATTCGCCGATTTAATGCACCGTCCGGCGCGGAGATTTCGGGCGGCGGCGGAACGGCGGCGACGCGCCAAACAGAAAAAAGCCGGCGATTCCCCCGGCGGCGAAACCCGCCAAATGCGCCCAGTGGGCGAAAAATCGCCAGCCGAATACGATTCCGGCGACATCCAGAAAAACGACAAACGCCGCGACCGTCCACAACGGAAACGGGCGCAGCCGCAATAAATCGTGAATCAGCAGCAGGCGCATCGGCGTCCGCGCGAAACGATGCAGCGCGCACGACAACATTCCCAGCACCGCCGCGCTGATTCCCGCCGCCGGTCCGCCGCCGAAAATGTTGTTGCCGATCGTCCCCGCCGCCGCCGTCGCCGCGAACAAAAACAAAAAACGCCATGCCCCCAAAAACGGCAGCAGCATTTGTCCGCCGATAAAATGCAGTCCGAGAACATTCAGAAAAAGATGCGCCGCCCCGGCGTGAACAAACGGCGACAATACGAGATATTGCGGCGACCATTGTCCGGCGAAGACGAAATGACGGGCGGCGTCCGACGAAAAAGACAGCGCGCCGCACACCGAAGCGGCGGCGATCGCATACACCGGCCAGTAGCCGGGGACGAATTGCGGCGCCCTAATCACCCCGCCATTGCGCCAGAAATTCCGCCCATTGCGTTTCGTCCAAACTTTCGCGGACGAGTTTTTCCTCCGCCGCCAAATCCGGCAGCGCGCCGCGAAAATGCAAAAACCGCGCGAACAACAGATAGGTCAGCAGCGCGTCCGCCTCGCAGTATTTGCAAATCGATTCCGTGTCGCCGGCCCGCCACGCGTCCCACACATTCGCGCCGCCGATTCCGGTTTTGCCGGGCAGCCCGCACAGCCGCGCCGCGGCGTCCAACCCGACGAACCCTCGCGGCTGATACATCGCCAACGCGTCCATCACGTCCGAATGCCGCTCGTGATAGCGGCTGGTGTAGTTGTTCCAGCGGAACTTGTCGCCGTCGTCGTCCGCGCCGTGCATTTGCCAGTAGCGCGGCGCGGCGATTCCGTATTTCATCGCGCGCCAATGCAGCACCGGCAAATCAAAGCCGCCGCCGTTCCACGACGCCAGCCGCGGCGTATACTTTTCCATGACGCGGAAAAACATCCGCACCGCCTCCGCCTCTTCATATTCGGGGGGGGACAGCGAAAAGATTTTTAACGGCAGAGAGACGCCTTCTTGCGCGTCAAAATTCCTTAATACGCACGAAATGACCGCGATTTTGTGCAAATGCGGCGGCGGAAAATCGCCGCCCTTCTCCTGCCGCCGCAGGCGCGCGTCCATCTCCACGACTTCCGCGTCGGAGACGGATTCGGAAAAGCCGCGCCGCGCGCGCATCGATTCCGCGTCCGGAATCGTCTCCATATCAAACGCCAGCACCGGCGCGGTCATTGATACACGCCCGAAGACAAATAACGGTCGCCGCGATCGCAGGCGATTGATACGATGACCGCCTTTTCGGTTTCCTTCGCAATTTGCAGCGCGACCCACAGCGCGCCGCCGGAAGAAACGCCGCAAAAAACGCCCTCTTCGCGCGCCGCCCGCCGCATCGTTTCCTCGGCGTCCGGCTGCGAAACTTCCATAATGCGGTGAATATGTTCGGGATTATAAATTTGCGGAACGTACGGCGGCTTCCATTTGCGGATGCCGGAAATTTGCGCGCCGGCGGCGGGATGCACGCCGATTACCCGTACGCCGGTGTCGTTGTCGGCGAAGAATTTGGAGCAGCCGGTGATCGTCCCGGTCGTCCCCATGCTGGAAACGAAGTGCGTTATTTTGCCGCCGGTGTCGCACCAGATTTCGGGCGCGGTCCGCAGATAGTGCGCCTGCGGATTGTCCGGATTGGCGAATTGATTCAGCATAAATCCGTCGCCGCGGTCGCGCATTTCCGCCGCCAAATCGCGCGCGCCCTCCATTCCCTCCTCGCGCGAAACCAGAATCAATTCCGCCCCGTACGCGCGCATTCCGCGCTTGCGTTCCTCGGTCTGGTTGGCGGGCATCACGAGGCGCATTTTATAGCCGAGCGCGGCGGCGATCATCGCCAGCGCGATTCCGGTGTTGCCGCTGGTCGCCTCCACCAGCGCGTCGCCGGGGCGAATTTCGCCGCGTTCGGCGGCGCGCGAAATCATATTCAACGCCGGGCGATCCTTGACCGAACCCGCCGGATTGTCGCCCTCCATTTTGAGCAAAATGACGTTGTCGTTGACGCGCCCCAGCCGCCGCAGCGCGACCAGCGGCGTATCGCCGACAAACGAATCCAATCCGCGAAAACTCATTTATCCATTATAAACGCAAACCGCCCGCCGCATCCCTACGTCCCATTCCTGCGAAAGCAGGAATCTCCGCCGTAGGCGCAAAATATCCCGCCGTCCCCTTTGTCCCATTCCCCTCCCGTCCCATTCCTGCGAAGGCAGGAATCTATACGCCGAAGGCGGTAATTGTACAATTACCCGCCGCTTTGCGGCGGCGGAGATTCCTGCCTTCGCAGGAATGGGAAGGTGGGAGCGGGCAGGTTTTCGAGGCGAATCCGCCCGTTTTCGCCGCCGCCGCCCAAAGTACACCCACGCCGCCATTCCGGCGAAAGCCGGAATCTCCATTCGCTGCAAGGCGAATCCGCCGTTTGCGCTTCGCGCAAAAAAGATTCCGGCTTTCGCCGGAATGGCGGTTTTTTTTCGGGCGAGATTCCTGTATAATGCCGCCAAATGACCGCCCGTCTGCTGTCCATTCTTGCCTTCTTTTTCGCCGCCGCCGTTTTGGTGGTGTCGTCCGTTCCTTTCGCCGACGAATGCCTACTGTGCGATGCCGTCCAAAATGACGATATTGCGGAAGTTAAGCGTCTGATTGCGGCGGATGCGAATCCGAATGCGGCGAATAATAAGGGCTTCACGGCTTTGATAATTGCGGCAGACAAAGGGGATTCTGAAGTTACCGAGGTGCTGTTGTCGGCGAGTGCGAATCTGAATGCGGCGGATGAGAGAGGCGAGACGGCTTTGATATTTGCGGCGGCGAGAGGACATGCTGAAGTTGCCGAGATGCTGTTGTCGGCGGGGGCGAATCCGAATGCGGGGAATAATGGCGGCTACACGGCTTTGATGGTTGCGGCGAATCAAAAGCATTCCGAAGTTACCAAAATGCTGTTGTCGGCGGGGGCGAATCCAAGTGCAGCAGCTAACGACGGCGAGACAGTTTTGATGAATGCGGCAGTGGGAGGAAATTCCGAAATCGCCCAAATGCTGTTATCGGCGGGTGCGAATCCGAATACGGCAAATGAGCTCGGCTACACGGCTGTGATGGGTGCGGCGGCGAAAGGGAATTCCGAAGTTGTCAATGTGTTGTTGTCGGCGGGTGCGAATCCGAATGCGGTAGCAGAGGCCGGTGTGACGGCTTTGATGGGTGCGGCGGCGAAAGGGAATTTCGAGATCGCCCAAATGCTGTTATCGGCGGGCGCGAATCCGAATACGACATTCATGAACGGCTTGACGGCTTTGATGATTGCGACATTTGCGGGGTATTCCGAATTTGTCAATGTGTTGTTGTTAGCGGGTGCGAATCCGAATGCGGAGGATAATAACGGCACGACGGCTTTGGACATTGCCCGAAAACTCGTGAATTCCGAAATCGTTCATATTTTGGAAGCGGCGGGGGCGGAATAGATTCCGGCTTTCGCCGGAATGACGGAGTCGGGGGCGGGGAGTCGCCGGGCGTTTATAATCTCCGGTGATGCGACATTTGTACGACACCCGCGCCGTCCGCGAAATGGAAAAAGCCGCCTTTGCGCGGGAGGATTCTTTCGCGGTGATGCGCCGCGCCGGAAACGCCGTCGCCGGTCATGCGGTTCAGATGATTCGCGGCGATTGCCGTCCGATTTTGATTCTCGCAGGGCCGGGCAACAACGGCGGAGACGCGTTCGTCGCCGCGACAAAATTGCGCGCGGCGGGACGCGAAATACGCGCGGTTTTCATCGGCGACGAAGACAAACTTCCGCCCGACGCGCGGCGGGCGTTCGCGGAGTTTCGCGGCGGCGGCGGCGAAGTTTTGCGCGACATTCCCGCCGCCGATACCGGATACGCGCTGGCGATTGACGGGCTGTTCGGAATCGGATTGTCGCGCCCGACGGACGGCGCGGCGGCGGAAATGATTCGGCGAATTCGCGGAATGAAAACGCTGTCCAT